>MERI01000029.1 GCA_001772005.1 Betaproteobacteria bacterium RIFCSPLOWO2_12_FULL_62_58
AGGGTGCGGCTCAGGAGCACGCCCACTGCGCCCCAGCGGTGGAACAGCGACTCGACGCGGACACGCCGCGCTGGCGTATAGCCGAGCCAGCGCCCGTGACGTTCGAGGAACTGCTTGCTGAGCACCCGCCCAAGACCGTAGCCAACCACATCTCCCAGCACCGAGGCTGTGACGGCGATTGCGCCAGCCCACGCCCAGCTCATGCTTCCCCGAGCGACCAGTGAACCGGCGACGACCGCCGATAAACCGGTCGGCAGAGGCAAACCTATGGCACCGAGCAGGAGCGTAAGGCCAAGGACGGGATAACCGTACACGAGCAGCGCGGCGAGGAACTCATCACCAACCGCGCCCAGCCAGCTCGGCGCTTCGCTCCGGCGATCGGCGCTGACAACCGGAGCGACCTCGGCAACCGCCCGCTGTACGCGCTGGACATACTCGAACGGTGATTGGCCTTCTCGCTCCGCCAGGGACTTCAAGCTCGTGTCGGGATCTGTTTCCGGTGCCAGTCCGAGGCGCTCGATCAAGGCGCCTTCGGGAGCGTGATAGGTGTCGGAAACATAGCGCAACGTCATCCAGGCCCGGATGTTGCTGACATCCGGCACGCCCAGCTCGTATGCCGAGTGCAGCAACAAGAACGAGCGATAGGACCTGAGCCCCGATACCACCGTTGCGAGTGTCGCAACCACGACCAACGCTAGGAGCGTCCAGCGAAGAAAACGGGGCCAGATTCGCGTCACGATCGTCGCCACCAATTGCAAAGAGAGGTCGGTTTTTGATCCGACAGATTTCGTTCTCGGCCTTCAAGACCTGAATGGCGCTCTACAAGCCGCGATCACGCGTTCTCCGGTGCAACAGATGGGCTACCCATAGAAATACAACGGTAAACCCGATGAGCGCCGCAACATCGATGCCCGCCGGAAAATAGTTCGCCTCCCCGAACCCCGTGCGGATCAGGTCCGCACTGTAGGACAATGGGGACAGCGGTGCCAGCCAACGTCCCCACGCCGGCATTTGCGCGAAAGGGATGAACACGCCGCTCACAAAAATAACCGGCAGCCGCACGAGGTTGGACAACATCATCACCTGAGATGGCGTGTCGCTTGCTGGTGAGGACAAGAGGACTCCCAATGCGGAAAAAGCCAATGCTCCAAAAGCCAGCCCTAACACCAGTTGCAGCACCGAAACAACGTGCACTTCGGTAAAACTCAGTCCGATCGCCAGGGGTAGGAGTGAGAGCACGATGCCGAAGGGCGCGCCCGCAAGAACGTCCCCGGCGAGAATGGCCGAAAGAGAAGCCGGAGAAGTAACAAGGCGCTCGTAGGTTTTTGCCTGACGTTCCCACGGTGTGACCAGCGGCCCCACCGCAGACGCGGTGAAGAACAGGGCCATGCTTGTTATTCCCGGCACCATCGCTTCGACCGGTCCTGCGTGCCCCGCTGCGAAAGCAAGATAAAAGAACAGCGGGAAAATGACCCCGAACGTGATCACTGGCGGCTTGAGGTAGTAGATCATCACGTTCTTCTTGGCAACGACCAGGGCGGCACGCGCCTGCCACAGGAATGTTTCGGGGGAGAGGTATTTTTTGTCAGACATGGATTTCTTCCGCCGTCTGCGCGACACCCCGGCTGGTAATGTGTATGAAAACTTCCTCCAGACTTGGCTCCAGGGTTGAGAGATGCTCGATGTGCAAGCCCTGTGCCGTTGCCCGGTTCGCAAGTTCCTGGGCAATGAGACCGGGCGCCGCGCCGAAGATGCGAAACCCCTGGGCAAACTTCACCGTTTCGGTGCCCATGCCGAAATTAAGCATCGACTCCGGAGGCAGGGCTCCTTGCGCAAATCTCACCTCAACCGACCGACGCGACTGCAGCGTCGCGCGCAGGGCGCGAGGCGTGTCGATTGCTGCAATTCGCCCTTTGTTGATGATTGCGACGCGGTGGCAGAGTTCGTCAGCTTCTTCGATGTTGTGCGTGGTGAGAAACACGGTCATACCCTGGGTCTGGTTCATGCGGGTAATGACTTCCCGTATCAGTCGCGAGCTTGCAACATCCAGACCCGAAGTGGGCTCGTCGAGAAACAGCATATCCGGGTCACTCACGAGCGCCATGCATAGCATCAAGCGCTGACGCAGGCCCTTGGAAAGCTGGCGCCCTTTCTGTTTCAACCGCTCGGCAAGACCGAACATTTCAACGAGTTCTTTGCCGCGCTGCGTGCGCTCTTCTTTCGATACGCCGTGCAGTTCCGCCATCAGCATGATGTTTTGCCGGACCGTGAGGTCGGCGTAGACGTTGGCTTCTTCCGGCACAACTCCGAGATGCCGTCGGGCCGCACCGGGATGGGAAAGGAGGTTGTAACCAGCAACAGTGATCGTGCCTGCGGTGGCCGGTATGTAGCCGGTGAGCATTCTCACCGTCGTGCTCTTGCCCGCGCCGTTGGGGCCGAGGAAACCGAATACCTCGCCGCGCGCAACGATGAAGTCGATCCGGTCGACCGCAACGAGGTCTCCGTAATGCCGGGTCAGTCCGCGCGCTTCGATGATTGGAATCGCAGGAGGGACGAGAGGATTCATAGCCGGTGCTTCTTCAACGCTCTACTTTCACCGCGCTCGATATGCCGCGCTGCCCTTGCCGCAGGTCGTACCAGATCAACTTGCCCGCATTGAACGCGGCAGAACTGTATCGGGGATGGTTGATGAGTTCGCGGTACCCCGCGTCCACCTCGGCCTTTGAGCTGGCGGTGAAGATGGCCACCACGTCGCCGGGGCTGCGGGGGTGCTTCAGGACCGTCACGGTGAAGCCTCCGCGTGGCAGATCGAGGCGGCCGAAAAGTGCGGTGATGAACGGGTGATCCGCACCGAACAGGATGAGCGAGGTCCCGGTGGTTTGCGCTGCCGCCGCAGCGGCGCGTTCGGCGCGGAGTTCCGGCCGTGTGCCGGGCGCGCCTGCCGGCGCCCACGGCGGTGACCGGAAGCGTGTACCGGCGGTTGCCGACGACCCCTTCCGGGGGCGCTCTTCGAACCAGCCATATAAGGCCATCGGCAGTTCATTGCGCTCGAACGCATCGATGAGCGCCCGAAACTTCGCCTCCTCGCCGGGAGGGGCGAGTAGCGTCACCCGTTGCCGCGTGAGCAAGGTATCGATCATGGGCGGTACTTCGGCGGGTGTGAGGCGCCGGAAGACATCGTAATTTTCGTCGAGCACGACGCGCACAGGTTTTTCGTTCAGGAGGAAGCGGAATTCCTGGCGTTCGCCTGAGATCTGCAAATTGATCACGTCGCTGCCGCCGCGTTCGAAATAAACGGTGAGGGGTACGCTGAGCAGGGACCCGGGCGGCTGCTGCGTGAGCGTGAGGCGCAGCTCGTGCTTGTCGCCCGCGGCTGCGACGGCAGCCCGTTGCAGAGCAAGCTCCGGCATAGTGACCCCTTCAACCCACTGGTTAAAGAACCAGCCGAGATCCCGCCCTGTGGCGCGTTCGAACGAGTGCCGTATGTCCGTCCACGACGCAGCGCGGAACCGGTTCGCTGTCACGAAGTCGCGTATGCCCCGGAGGAACTCCTCGTCGCCAACCAAGCGCCGCAGCATGTGGATCACGATGGCCGACTTCGCGTAGCCGACAAGTCTCGCGTTGCGGTCGTCGGCCGCGGTGAACCCCGACAACGGGAATGCCGCCCGGTCGCCGACATTGTGCTGGTAGACATTCATCATGCGCTGCCGTCTTTCCCAGGCGCGGCCCAGGCGCTCGTTTTCCAGGTGGTCGGAGAAGTAGCTCGCCAGGCCCTCGGCCCAGTTTCCTCCCTCGTCGTCGGCCAGCACCAGATTGCCGAACCACTCGTGCGCGATCTCGTGGTTGAGTGCGCTGTCCTCGGGCGACGGCGCCGCCACGGAGCGCTGGGAGAGGAGGACATAGGTGAACATGGAAAGCGAGTAGGTGATCGGAACGGGGTTCTCCACGACGACGAGCCGCTTGAATGGGTACGTTCCCAGGAGTCCCTCGAGCCGCTCCACGTAGCGCTGTGTATCCCGCATCATCTCGTCCAGCCGTTCCGCGTTGCGACGATGGACATGAACGGCGAGATCGATGTCCTTGTACTTGCCGCTGCGCGAAGCCCACTCGCGCGAGGCGACGAAGGTGATGCCGTCCCAGTCGCGCTGCGGGTACGGAAGATCGAAGGAGTATGTCGCTTGCCCGCGGGTTTCGGTGCGCTTCACAGTGTCAGCTTCCGACACGGCCACGAAATCCCGCGGCAAGGTCGCGGTGAGGTGGTAGCGATACGTTCCCTCGACGACGGGATACCAGATGTCACGGAGCACGATCGCGTCCTCGCCGATGATATCCACATCCTTCCCGCGAACGATGCCCTCGAACTCAATCAGCACCACTCCGTCCGCCTGGAGGGAGAGGGGATCGGGTTGCTCTGGATCCAGCCTCACGCGCCGGCCGCCGGTCGTCAGCGACACGATGCGCAGATCACCGCGCCAGACCGAAAACTTGGCGCCCTTCTGAGCATCGACGGTCGCGGTGCCGGTGATCCGGGATCGGGGAATGTCGAAGGCCACCTTCAGGTCGTATGTCGGGGGGCTCTCGCTGGCGAAGGTCATGCCCGCAACGGCAAGCGCTGCGACAAGCAACGCCGCCGCGATCCCGATGGTCATGCGCGCTTTCATGCCTTTGTCCCCGGATGCGATGAGCGCTTCAGTTGGCGGGTATCGTGATTATCGGCGCCTGCGGCACGGCGCCGGTTTCGGCGATCGAAGAAAATACCATCAGGAATGTAAACACACGTTTGGAAGCAAGGTCACGATCGTCGATCCAGAACCAGTGGTCGCGGTAGCGAGCGGCAATGTATGCGTTCGCTGGCTGTTCGCTGCTCGAATGAATGTCCGCAATGGGCAAGGCGCGTGGGCGGCCGCTCGGCCGTGGCGTTGCAGTCGCCCGGCCTTCGGCCGCATCCTGCTCGGGGACTTCGACGCCGGCCGAAAGCTCGGCCAGAATTTCCCACATGGACCGCGTGAGCAGCGTGATGTCTCCACCGCCGGGGCGCGGCAAACCGAAGGTTAGCGGTATCTCTTCGACCTCCGGCTTGATCCTCAGCGTATCTCGTATGAAACGGATGTCCTGCTCCACATCCGGATCCACTTTGTCCCGAAAGAAGATAAGCGTTCTTTCTTCCTTGCCGCGCCTGTCGATTCGCACGCCTAGGAGTTTGTCGGACTTGGCCCCGACAAACTCCTAATGCAAAACCGGCGCCAGGAAAATCGCAGGAGAACATGATAGATATGCGAATTCACCCTCAGTTTTCTTCACGTTCGACAAGTTCGGCGGGTTTTTTTCGGAATTGTCAGCCGGTTTTGCTTTTAGCAGCCTGTTCGGGCTGTTAAGTCCGACAGGCTGCTAGCGCTCCCGCCTGCTGGATGCGGCGAAAGGCCTCGATCACTCGACGAAACTCCGGGTCTTCGTGTCGCGCCCGCGCCGGCGCGCCGGAATAGTTGTAAGCGTCGTTGATCGCCCGTACGGTGAGCGACAGGATGTAGTCAGCCGGGTGGCCGGCCTGGATCATCGCGAAGATCGCTTGCGGTGGGATCGGCCGCAGCAGCTTGCCGATGTACTTTTCTCCGGTGACCGGCGTGTAGGAGATCGTCGGGCGGTCGGTGTAGGTGCCGGTCGCTCCGAATTCGCGGAACGTGGCGCCTGGCGACCTTCGAAAAATCCGCGCAGCGAGACTGACTTCGCTTTGGAGTGTGTAGGAGTTGATAACCGAGGACACATCGAGAAACACCGGCGCGTCGAAATAACGCAGCTTCACGATGTTGAGCAGCATCTGCTCGCGCCACGAGCTGGCGATGGCGCTCGCGTAATCGAGGCGGTCACGCTCAACGCTGCCGGGGCCGATGGTTTGACAGCCTGCCGCGAGCAACGCAACCGTCAAGACAAGCATGGACCGAAGACGCGGAGACATAAGCCCTCAGAAGTAATACCGCGCGTAAACTTCGAACTTTCTGGAATTCTGCTTCTCGCCGAAATCGGTCGAGCTCCCGCCCTGGAGCATGAAAACCTTCAAACGCAGCTCAAGGTTGTTCACCCCGGTGTACGACAGCTCAGGCGTGACCTGGTAGCTTCGGTCCTGCCAATTCATCATTGCAGTGATCGCCGCCTGGAAATAGACGATGCCGAGCGCGTCCTTCTGTTGCGCGCGGAAGTAGAGGTAGTCTTTGCCCGGATTGGGGCGGCCGTAGCTGCCGCGACTTAAGGCGAGAGCCTTCTGGAGCAGAACGGGGCTTCCGGTTTGTTGTAGCTGCGTGAATGCTGTGTTGACGAGCTGATAGAACTGCTGGGCCTCTTGCTCTGAGTAACCGGTGCCGTTGCGATAATACTCAGCGATATACGTCGTGTCGCTCTCCGTGAGGTAGCGCAATCCCAACAGGTAACTCGTCGCGTCTCCAACACTCGTCGTCACGCGGCCCGTGCTGTCCGTCACCTGTCTCGTGATCTGCCGGATGCGGGCCCATTCGCCGTGGATCTCGAAATTCGAGATTACGTTCGTGGAAAAATCCATGCCGAAACGGGCAGGGCGGCTGCCCTTGCCCTGCCACGCAAAGTCGATATCGATGTCGTGGTAAAGGAAGTAAAGCTTGGCCGCCGGATTCAAATGACCGCGCGTGCCGAAATCGCTGTTGACATCACCGCCCACCGGCAAAAGAACCGGTGTGAAGGCGATGGTCTGCAGGTTTCCACCCGGATTGAGGATCAGATCGCTGTTTGCCATCCAGAACCCTTCGCGGGCCAATTGCGGGTCATTCGGATCCTTCGGCCGCTCGACAAACCCGATGGGGTTAAATGCATATCCCTTGCCCCATCTGAGCGCCCGCTTTCCGGCTTCCATGGTGAAGCCGGGATTGGGTCGGATCGAGTATGCGGCGTCATAGATAGCGTGGTCGTCGCCGTGAACCAACTGGTCCCGCTGGAGGCTCGAATTGGTGCGAAAGTCGAAGGTGCCGATCCCTTGGCGCAGCTTGCCGGTGAGCTGCAGCGTTCCCGTGGTGCGGTCGAGGTGCTCTCGTTGCGGCTGGTTGAAGGTGTTGAGCTTGTAGAAGACGCCGGAGCGGTTGAATGAGAAATGCTCCTGCTTCAACTCGACATAGCCTCCCAGTTCGAACGGCTTTTTTTCAAACTCGGATGCATCGAAACTGTATTCCTCCGCTGCCAATGCGCTCATCGCTGAAAAAAGGAGAGCAAGCGGCCAGAGCCGCAGCAGTTCGCGCAACGCCTTCATTTGCGCAGTTCCGAAACCCGCGGCAGGTAATTGAGCGTGAAATACTCGTCGGGGAAGTCGGCCTTTTTAATGCCGGACCACAGCATCACCGACTTGTAACCCTTCTGCAGCGGACTGTCGGTCTCCAGCGTCGCGGGACGTTTGATGCCCCCGCTGAAATCCTTGATGTCCTTGAAGCGCAGCGTCTTGATCAGCAGGCCGCTCGCCGCGTAGCACTCGATGATGGTGGGCAGGAGCAGCTGTTTGTCGACCCACATCTTCAATCGGTCGTAGGCGACTTCGCCGGTCTTTGCTTTCAGCGCGAGCACGTAGCCGTCTTTTCCTTCTTCCGCGCTCTCCACACTGTATTCCGCGCCATAGTCGATACGCATGATGTCGGCGTTGTTGAAGACGCTGCCCGTGACCGACTGCAGGCTCGTGATCCGTATCGCCCGTCCCACGTCCGGCATGTACAGCCACATGTTGTCGCCGTCGCGCAGCGTGACGCGCCCTTTGTCGCTCGGCGGCGAGAGAAACAGCGCCACGACCTTGTCGCGGCCCTTTTTCATGGTGTAGAGCACGGACTCTTTTTTGCTGCCGTCCGGCTGGATGTCGATCAGCTTGCGGTAGGCCTCGTAGGATTCAGGCTCCAGGTTGCGGTCCACCTTCTTCAGAATCTCCGTTCCGTTGATCGCAGCGGCCGCCGCCGGCAGCGCAACAAAGCACAGAATGAACCACAGCAGTTTCCTCATGATTTGTCCTGTCAGGTTAAACGTGGCCCAAGGCGGTGACCGGGTCCATGCGTGAGGCTTTCCAGGCGGGCTGAAGGCTTGCGAGCAGCGCCATGATCACAACCATGGCGGCAATTGTGGCGACGTCCGTTGCGGAGACCGTAGGCGAGAGCACTATTCCTTGCTGCATGCCGAATTTGACGGTGAGCTTCCAAATGTTCAGCGCGTAGATCACCGCAAGACTGATCAGCGTTCCGAGCGCTGCTCCACCCAGGCCGAGCAGCAATCCTTCGGTAAGGAACAAGGCCAGAATTCGTCTAGGAGGTGTTCCAATGGCCGAAATGGTCCCGATCTCGCGGATGCGTTCGTACACCGCCATCATCATGACGTTCATGACGCTGATCAGGACGATGGACACCATCATGACTTTGATGAATACCGCGAGCAGGTCGATCATGTTCGCGATGTTCGAAAAGGGCGACAGCGCCGCCCAGGTGTGCACTTCCAGCCCCGAGCCACCGCCCTTGCCCGCGGTCGCCAACTTGTCGCCGCTGCCTGTGCCCGTACCCGCGCTCGCACCCGCGCCGGCGATGGCCGACAGTTCCTTCGACAATTGCGCGTAGACGGCGTCGAGCTGCGTAGGGTTCTTGAGGCGAATGGCGATCTCGCTCACCTCCGCCTCCTTCATCCGCAGCAGAGTCCGCGCATCGTCGATGTAGATATAGCCATCCTTGCCGCCCGGTCCCGACGCGCTTTGCATCACGCCGCCCACGGTGAAGGTCTTGCCGTTGACCGAGCCATCCCGGTTCGTGGCGACGAGAACCACGGTGTCGCCCACCTTCACCTTTAGCCCCCGTGCGATCAGCTCGGGTATGAGGATCTCCCCAGGGTTCAGCAATGCGCCCGCTCTCTTATCCCCGATCAGCCGACCGGGGAGCAAGGGCGTGGTGGCGCTTTCCTTTGCCGGATCCACGCCATTGATGCGAATGCTGGTCGTCTCGGTGAAATTGCTGAACATGGCGCCGAGCTTGATGCGCTCGGAGTAGGCTTCGACCGCATCCATTCCTTTCAGCACCTGCTCGACCTTGCCGACCATCGTGGGCTGCATGTTGAGGTTCAGGGGAAGGCTGTCGATCGAAGCGACATACCCCTTGCGGTGTACTTCGAGGTGCCCCAGCATGGAATCGGTGAACTGTCCGATCATGATGGTCTTGAACGACCCGGCGACGGCGATGAACAGCAGCACGCCGACGATGCCTAGGGTGATTAGCGAGGAAGTCAGAAGGGTGCGCCTGCCGAAGCGCGCGAGATTCCTGACGGCGATTTTCAGTATGTTAAGCATGGACTGCCACCGGCTTGGGTGAGGGTTGCTGAATGCGCCCGTCTTCGAGCGTGAAGGTCACTTCGGCCTCGCCCATGATCTTGGGATCGTGGGTCGAGAACACGAACGTGGTACCGAACTCGTCGCGCATGTTTTTCATCAGCTCGATGATGTGGTACGCCGTATCGTGGTCGAGATTGGCGGTCGGTTCGTCAGCCAGCACCAGCTTCGCATTGGTCGCCAGCGCGCGGGCAACCGCCACGCGTTGCTTCTGCCCCCCTGAGATTTGGTCTGGCCGCTTGTTCTCCTGGCCCGACATGCCGACCGCCTCAAGCAGCCGCGTGATCTGCTTGCGCCGCTTATCCTCGGGCCAGTCCTGCACCATGATGAGCGGGTACTCGATGTTTTCGTAAACGGTGAGAACCGGGATAAGGTTGAAGTCCTGAAAGACGAAGCCGATGTGTTTGCCCCGAAACTCCGCGGCCGCGCGCCGGTCCAGTGTGCTGACATCGGCATCGATTACGGTCAGTTTTCCACTCGTCGGATGATCGAGGCAGCCGATCATGTTGAGCAGCGTGCTCTTGCCGCTGCCCGAAGGACCAACGAAAACGACGAACGACTTTGCTTCGATCGCGAAATCGACGCCCCTAATCGCAGGTACCTCCACTTCGCCGGTGCGATAGGTCTTAACGAGATGTTCGGAACGAATTAACGCCATAACTGCTCCATGTGGTCATCTATGGGTGACGAAATGCTCGCCGCGCATTGTCCATTCCTGTTTCATTTGACTTCCAAGGCTTTCTTGACGGCGTCTGCTGCGTTTCCTTTGAATTCGACCGGCCGTATTCCCTTGCCCTTCATGACCTCGACGATCTTCGAGCCGAAGCCTTCGGCCACGACAACTTTTGCTCCTTTGCCCGCAAGGAAATCCAACGTGGGAATACCGGCGTTTCCTGCATCCTTATAGGGATTGTCCACCGCCTCCAGAAAGGAGCCTTGCTTGTCAAACAAAAGGAAAAAAGGACTCCGCCCCGCTTGGTTGCTGACGGGAGCCGAAATGGCTTTGCCATTCGCGGCGACCGCAATCATGTCCGATTTACTCTGCTGGGCAGGAAGAGCGGCCGATATCAGCAAGAGCAACGCGGCTATACCTGCTACGATCGACTTCTTCATCGAGGCTTCTCCTTTCAGGACGCCCGGAATCACGGTTATCCTGTTGATGCTTACGAAACTGGATGACTATCCAACTATAGCGATGTTCGGAAAGTGAGGGGTTGATCTGCATCAACCTCTCCCGTTGATGAGCTCGGGTCATTCCTGTCTCGCTGAAAAACCCGCATACGAGATTGTAAGCTAGGCGTCATCACGCCCAACGGGGTCATGGTCGAGCCGACGTCAATCGCAGCGGCACGGCTTGTCTTACTGTCGGCGAACCTGAACCAAGCTTTTCGGGTCACGTGCAGTATCGCAGCGAGGGAGCGAGCAAATTCCATGTCGTTTGCATTGCTGTCTACTTGTTGCATGGTTACCCCGTGTAAACGCATCGCGGGATTGAGACAGAATTCACATTACGTCCTTGCTGTTCCCTGGTGATATGATCATGATCATAGGTACTCGAATATTCCGTAATGCATCGACTGGCAAGCACTGACCGAGTCTCTTCCCGCTTTGGCAGTGATTCCGCCCAAGTTGCGAGTGGTTGCGGATCACTTGGAACTCGAGGCAGGTGATACGCTGTTTCGGCTCGGAGACCGGCTGCGGGGCGTATTCTGCGTCATCGCCGGAGAAGTTCGGCTGATTCGACGCGCTCGAAATGGAGCGGAGATTGTCCCGCAGCGCCCCTCCTGCGAGTGATGGGATCACTGCTTTACCGCACGCGCTTCTGCCTGCATGTCGGTTCGAGCAGGTAGTGGCGGTTGAGGTCGACCAGGAGTCGGCCCTTGAGGAAGCGACGGCCGACCAGCAGGGGCTGGGTGAGGCCGCTGTGGTCGACGAGGTTTACCTCCGTGGCTCGATAACGGTCCATGTCCGGCGCTGGCGCGATACGCATGCATGGCATAACGCTTCCGTCCCGATTGAAGGCGCGACCGGCCGTTACTCCTCGACAGACATCCAGCGGAGCTCCTTGACGGGCAGGCTGATCTCCCGGTAGGCGAAGAACACCCGTCCTTGCGGGCCCACGACTTGCTTTGTCACCACCACGTTGACGGATCTTCCTGCCGCACGGGCCTGGTCCAGGAGGCGATACATCTCATCGAGGTCCTGCACGGACTCCCCATCGATGGTCGCGATGGCATCGAGCTGCTGGAAGCCTGCCGACCGCCCCAGCGAGCCTTCCTCGACGTGCGTGGCGAGAATCCTGCCGAGATTGACCTCGGCTGCGTTGAAATGGCGCCTGTGGCCGAAGACCACACCGGAGGCGTAAACGATCTTTCGGTCGAGGAGCTTCGTCGCCGCCGGAAGGTTGCCGGATAGCTTGATCTCCTTGCCGGCGCGCTCGACGCGCAGCGTGAAATCGTCCAGACGGCCGCGCAGCGCATGGATCAGTTCGCTTTCGCGGGTGATCGGTCCGGCTTCGCCAACGACTGCTTTGATCATGTCGCCAGGCAAGAGCGCGAGGTGCCCCGGCGGCGTGAAGTTGCGCGCCACTTTGAGGATGCCCGTGTCCTCCACATCATCGAAAAAAACGAGTGTTCCCTCCGGCGGCGAGGGGTCGCGTCCCGCGCGCAGGAGGTCGAGAATCTTGCAGGCGTAGCGCGCGGCGACCGCGAAGTTCAGGTTTTGCACGCCCGCGGCGTCGATCGCGGAGGTGTTGATGCCAACGACCCGCCCCGTGACGAGGCTGATTAGAGGACCGCCGGAGTTCCCGCTGTTGATCGGGGCGTCCGTCAGCAGCGCGCCCACCTCGAACTTGTCCGATACGCCCGCGACGATGCCGCGCGTGCCGGTATAGTCGAGACCCCAGGGATGGCCGAAGGCGCCGACCGGGTGTCCGACTGCAGGAAATTCCTCGCAGGCGAGCGAGGCCGCAGTCGTTCCGGACAGCTTGTCAGGTTCCGCAGAAGCGACAATCGCCACATCCAGATAGGGATCCACGTAAACCCGTTTGACCGGGATCCAGGCGCCGCCGCGCGGCTTCATCCGAATGGTCGCAGGCGACCGCTGCACTACGTGCGCGTTGGTCATCACCCAGCCGCGGCGCGCATCAACCACAAAACCGGCGCCGAAGAACACCCCCAGCTCATCCTTTGGCACGAAGGGCATGCGCACGGTCGTTTCGATCTTCATCGTGTATTTGGCCACCGCGGCGAACACCGCCTCGCTATCCTCCACAGCCGAAACGTGCGTGGCGACGAAGATCGCGACGAGGAACGGCAGACAGCCGACGATGCGTCTCGTGTATCCCATATCAATCATTCCGCGAACCGCCGCCCGCCAAGTTCGTTACCACTATAGGCTCCGCCGGCGAGCGCCCGCGCGAAAACTACTCAAGGAGTCCCTGGGCCTTCATCCGCTCGCAGACGTCGAGCGGCGGCACGCGCAGAATCCGATTCCTTTCCTTTGCGCGCTCCTCCATCTTCTCTCTGTGCTCTTCCATGTAGCCATTGCAATCGTCCAGGCGCTTGAAGCCGAGGAGCTTCTGGTGATGCTCGGCACGTTCCGCGCTGGTCATGAGAGCCCAACCCGGCACGTTGTCCTGATCAAACCGAAATCGCTCGCCCGCGGCGTCGGCCGGCGTCATGCTCCAAAGAGCGAGCAGCAGGGAGCGCGCAACAGCTACCCGGATGCGCACGAACAAACTTTTCAATCACCTCCTTATAGCGGTATCCGGGGAGGGAGGGGTTGATCTGCATCAACCTGTCCCATTAATCAACCCAGGTCGGCGGCTTGATGTTGGATTCGGCTTACTGGCAAAAAAGCACGGCGTCGCCGGGTACTTCAGCGACGCGTGCCACGTGATCCTGTGCTCTGCGTGGCGACGATCAGATCATTTGACCCAGAGCATGCCGACCACCTTGCCATCGGCCACCAGTTCCGCGTTCGTGCCGAAACGGCCTGCCCAGTAGGCGCCGACCCCGAGCGACTTGAGGTCTTTGTCTTCCCACAGATTGCCGACCACGTCCTTGCCTGACTGAATCGGGATGCGGGCGCCAGCCGGGGTATTCCAGGATTGGCCTTTGCTTGCGCCATCCAGAATGGCCTTCGCTTTCTTCTCGATCGTGGCGCGGTCGAGCTGCTTTTCTTGGTAGTAAAATCCGGGCGGTCCGAAGCGCCAGCCCCAAGGCCCCGGGCCAGCCGGTTGAGCAACGGCAGCAAACGACGCGCCTGCAAGAGTGGCTGCAAGCAAGGTAGAAATAAACGGTTTCATGATTCATCTCCTTTAGGGGTGCTGTCTGCGTGTTGCATGGATGCCCCGTGTAGTTGCATCGCGGCATTGAAACAAAATTAACGTTACGTCCTTGCGGTTCCTCGGTGATATGATCGCGATCATAGGAACTCGGATTTTCTGTAGCGCATGGACTGGCAAGCGCTGATCGCATCCCTACCTGCTTTGGCAACCATTCCGCCCAAGTTGCGAGGGGTTGCCGAGCGCCGGGAGATTGAAGCGGGCGAGACGCTGTTTCGACTCGGGGATCGGCTGCGGGGCGTATTCTGCGTCATCGCCGGAGAAGTTCGGTTGGTTCGCCGTGCCCGGAATGGGGCAGAGATCATCCTGCAGCGCTCGCGCGGGGGCTTTTTTGCGGAAGCAAGCATTGGTACGGGGAAGTATCACTGCGATGCCGTTACCGCCGAAACGAGCGCCCTATTGCGCTTCCCCGCCACGGCTTTTCGCGCCGCGCTTGCGACGGACGTGACATTCCGCGATGCGTGGATGGCCCATCTCGCCCACGAGGTGCTCAAGTTGCGCGCCCAGTGCGAGCGCTTGGCCCTCAAGAGCGCGGCGCAACGGATCGTT
>MERI01000030.1 GCA_001772005.1 Betaproteobacteria bacterium RIFCSPLOWO2_12_FULL_62_58
TGCGCAGCAGGCGGCAAGGTCGATTCCAAACTGGTGACGCGCCCCAAGGGCTACAAGCCGTTCAAGGCCGACCACGCGACTTTGGTCAAGGAAGGCGAGGCGATTTGGAAGGATACCAAGCTCAGCACCAACGGCCTGTCGTGCAACACCTGCCACACCGGGAACGCGGCGTTTGCCCCCAGTTTCGCGAAGCCGTATCCGCACCAGGTCGCGATGGCGAAGGAGAAGGGCGGGCTCAAGCAAGTGCACCTCGACGAGATGGTGCAGCTCTGCATGGTGGTGCCGATGGCCACCAAGCCGTTCAAATGGGAATCGCGCGAGCTTGCAGCGCTGACGGCGTATACCGCGGACGTGCAGAAGAAGTTCAAACCGGGCAAGGCCGCAGCAGCCAACCCCTGCGCCGCGAAGAATCCCTGCGCAGCCAAGAACCCATGCGCAGCCAAGAATCCGTGCGCGGCCAAAAACCCCTGCGCAACCAAGAAGTAGCAAGGATAATACTTCCCCCTGCAACGCAGCGAGCGTTGCTTTCGAGGCCAGCCAGGGTAACCTGGCTGCCTCGTCTTTTTGCATGGTCTGCGCGGAGCCAGGAAAATGTTAACGCAAAGTCTGCACCGTAGCGGGCAGCTTCGATCGGCGCCTCGGCCGGTTGATCTGCCGGAACTGCGGGTCCCGCTTGTCGCCGAGCTTCCGGCAAGGCGCCTGCGCGCCATGCTGATGGCGGGAGTCGAAGCCTCGGAGTGCAGGCGCGTGCTTGAGCGCGGCGGCATCAACTTGGTGAGCGAGGTCCTGCGCGGCCAAGGCGAGTTCGTGGAATACGAGCACTACCCGAAGGAGGACGTTTACGATCCGGACACCCGCGCCCAGTATTACTACCACGCACACCGCCCCGGGGAACACGGGCACTTTCACACGTTTCTGAGGGTGGGTAACGGGAACCCCGACGGTTCGCCTGCGGGGGACGGTCCCGATAGTGGTGAACCCGTGCATCTCATCGCGATCTCCATGGACGACTACGGCTGGCCGATCGGCCTGTTTGCTACCAATCACTGGGTTTGCGGCGGTGCCTGGCGTTCGGCGGCGGAGGTGATTGCGCTGCTGCCGCGCTTCCAGATCGAGCACGCCTTTCCGTCGTGGCCGGTCAACCGCTGGATCGGGGCAATGATGGTGCTGTTCCGGCCCCATATTGAGGCCCTGCTCAGGCACCGTGACCAGGTCATCGCCAACTGGGCGCGCGCGCATCCCGGGAGCGAAGTGCTGGAGGACCGGGCGCTAGGGGTGACGGGTTACCTGCCGATCTCGGTAGAGGAGACGGTGCAGAGCGTGCGGGCGCTCGCCGCGGAATCGAGGCGCAGATGAGCGGCGCACCGACGTTCCTGGAGGGGAGGTTAAGAAAGCATCGCTTCGGCCGGATGCCCGCCGCATGCGGGCTGGCCGCCGCCATTCTCCTCGCCCTGTCGGCACCGGCGGCGGCTGCGCCGCGAGTGATCGAGCTCACACAACTGCCGTGCCAGTTTCTTGAGAGCGAAGACGGCAAGGACCGCGGCTACACGTCCCGCTCCATCAAGGACTGCGAGGCGATCAATGCCAAGACTGGCGCGCAGCGAGTGGCGGAGGCGAAGCCGCTCGCGCTCAAGCCCGGCAAATACGTGTTTCGCGTCACCAACAGGAACGTTCCTTACGAGCTGGGCTTCTGGCTGCGCGGCGCCTCCACCGTGAGCCGCATCACCCTGCCCAGCGTCTCCGGCGGTGGTCTCACGCCGGGGCGCGCCAAAGATTACGAGATCGAACTCAAACCAGGCGAATACCTCTATTCGTGCCCGCTCAACACCACGCCCGATTACCGGCTGGTTGTGAAATAATCAGACGTCCACCCTCGAAAAAATGCAGGCTTCATCGGCGGTAGTTTTCCCTTCATATCACAAGGATCCAAATCATGATAAACGGTTTCTGGGAAATCGTCGGCGGCACCGGGAAATTCAAGGGGCTAAAGGGAGCGGGAACGCTGCATATCAAGGCGGCATCGCCCACCGACCGCGAATTCTCGCTGACCGGAGAGACGGCCGGTGGCGCATGAAACATCACAACATCCCGCCCGGAAAAATCATATGCGGTGGCGCGCGATGGAGCATAGCTGTTTTCGCTGCGCTGATAGTCGCAGGCGCAGCAGCCGCTGATCGTCCAGATCCATTGCCGGGAACGGTAACCATCAAGACCCAATACGGCTTCGATGCTTTGGTGAACCGCGTGGAGAAGGCAGTCGGCAACCACAAGATGGGATTGGTAGCGCAGGCAAGCGCGAGCCGCGGGGCAGCGGCACGTGGCGTGAAAATTCCAGGTAACGCCGTGCTGATGGTGTTTCGGAACGACTATGCGGTGCGCATGCTCGAAGCGAGCGTACCGGCCGGGATCGAAGCACCGCTGCGCGTCTATATTACGGAAAACGCCGATGGCACGGCGAACCTGACCTATCGCGCGCCGAGCGCCGTGTTTGCTCCTTACCGGAACCGCGCGCTCGACGAAATAGCGAAGGAACTGGATGTGGTCTTCCAGAACATCGTTCGCGACGCAACTGGCGGGTAAGGCGCCGGATGTCGCGCCGGCGCATCCCCAATACGCGGTAGCCGCCGCAGGATTGGCGCTTGGCGGTCTGCTGCTGGTCTCACTCCCGGGTGAAGGCTGGCGGATGCGTGTGCTTCTCCTCCTCGGAATGGCGCTCGGCGGCACGCTCTACCTGACCTCGTTCAGTTTTACCTCGGCATACCGGGCGTTCATGCTGAATCGCGAGACGGCGGGACTGCAGGCGCAGCTCCTGATGCTTGCGCTTGCCACCGTCCTGTTTACCCCGGTGTTGGCGGCAGGCTCGGCTTTCGGTCACTCGATCTCAGGGGCTGTCGCGCCGGTGGGAATGCAGGTGGTGGCAGGCGCCTTCCTGTTCGGCCTCGGGATGCAGCTTGCCGGAGGCTGCGGCTCCGGCACGCTTTTCACCGCGGGCGGCGGAAGCGTCAGAATGCTCGTCGTGCTCCTGTTCTTCTGCGCCGGATCGTTCTGGGCGAGCTTGCATATGAGTTGGTGGGAGCGCCTCCCGTCGCGCGGCGAAATCGTGCTCGGCGAGCACTTAGGGTGGACCCTGGCGGTGGCGTTGCAGTTGGGGATTTGCGCCGCCGCCTGGGCATGGCTCGGGCGGGTTGCGCGTGGAAACGCGGAGCGCCCACGACCACGGATCAGCGTGCTCGGCGGAGACTACACGCTACTGGTCGGCGCGGCATTACTCGCCGTCCTGGCGTTCTTGGTGCTGCTCGTCGCCGGGCATCCGTGGAGCATCACGTGGGCCTTTGCGCTGTGGGGCGCGAAAGCCGCGCTGCCGTTCGGGTGGCAACCCGATGCGAGCGCGTTCTGGAACGGGGATTTTCAGCGCAGGGCGCTCGAGAGCAGCATTTTCGAGGACGTGACCTCGGTGACGGACATCGGAATCGTGCTGGGTGCGCTCGCGGCGGCAGGGGTCGCCGGACGATTCAGGCCCCAGGCATCGTTTTCCGCAGCGTCGCTCACCGCGGCGGTGGTCGGGGGGCTGGCAATGGGGTACGGCGCGCGCATCGCCTACGGCTGCAACATTGGCGCGTTTTTTTCGGGCGTGGCCTCCACCAGTCTGCACGGCTGGGTGTGGATCGTCGCCGCGCTTGGAGGCACAGCGATTGGTGTAAGACTGCGGCCCTGGTTTGGCTTGAAAAACCAGCCAGGAGGCTGAAGCGCAGGATGCTCCCGCGGTGCGACTGGTGCCGCACCTGGTTGATGGACTGAAAGAGACCTGATCGATGCGAACTCTCAAAATGAAGCCCGCTGTCCGCTACATACGGTGGACTGCAGTCGCGGCGCTATGCGCATGGGCCGCCGCCGTTTCATCTGATCCGCAATGGAAGAGCGAATGGCCCCGGACCGATTTCAGCCAGCACACCGTTCGCCTGGAAGAGATCCAGTCCGGCGGCCCTCCGAAGGACGGCATCCCCGCGATCGACCAGCCTCGTTTCGTGACGCCCGACGAGGCCGGAAAGTGGCTCGATCGGCGCGAGCCGGTGATCGTGTTGGAGTTGAACGGTGACGCGCGCGCCTATCCGCTGCAGATCCTGATGTTTCACGAGATCGTCAATGACACCGTGGGCGGCATGCCGGTTGCGGTTACATTCTGCCCGCTGTGCAACGCCTCCATCGTCTTCGATCGGCGGGTGGAAGGCGTTGTGTTTGATTTCGGCGCCACCGGCAAGCTCCGCAAGAGCGATCTCGTCATGTACGACCGCCAGACCGAGAGCTGGTGGCAGCAGTTCACCGGCAAGGGCATCGTCGGGAAGCATGCCGGACTTGCGCTGGTCCAGGTTGCCTCGACGATCGCGGCGTTCCAGGAGTTTCGCCGGGCGTTTCCGCAAGGTCGCGTATTGTCACGACAGACAGGATTCGTCAGGCCGTATGGCAAGAACCCCTACCGTGGTTACGATCGCATTGGAGACATCCCGTTCCTGTTCAGCGACCCGGTTGACCCGCGGCTTCCCGCGATGGAGCGCGTACTTGGTGTGACCCATGGCGGGAAGACACGCATATATCCTTTTGCCGCAATCGCCGCAACGCCCGTTATCAACGACGAAGTGGGTGGAGAACCCATCGCCGTGTTCAGTCAGGAAGGCCTGCTTTCCGCGCTCGACGCTGAAATCATTCGGGACTCGCGGCGAATCCCGGCAGCAGCAGCGTACAGCCGAAAGGCGGGGCAGCGATTGCTTTCATTCGAGCGGCGCGACGGTCGCATACTCGACCGTGAAACGGGTTCGGAGTGGGACATCTTTGGTCGCGCAATCGCAGGAACGCTGAAGGAAACGCGCCTGAAGCCGGCAGACAGCGGCGTGCATTTCGCGTTTGCGTGGCTCGCATTCAACCCGCAGTCCGAAGTATACGCGGCGCCGATGCAGGCCCGCAGATAGCAATCGGGCTATGTTCACTGAATAACGGATGAACGGCGTTTTCAACATCCTGGGTCGCGCCCTTGCGCGCTATCTCGCGCAGCCGATCAGCAACTATGAGCCGCTTGCTACCAGCGATCCGGGGCAATTGCACCGCACGTTGCACCCGTGCGACGTGCTGCTGGTGGAAGGCAACACCCGCATCAGCACCGCGATCAAGTATTTGACTCAATCGACGTGGTCGCATGCCGCGCTCTACATCGGCGACGCCCTGCCGGGTTTTCGGAACGATCCGGACCCGCCGGTACTGGTCGAGGCTGATCTACTGCAGGGCGTGTGCGCTGTTCGACTCAGCCGTTACCACCATTTTCATACACGGATTTGCCGTCCGGTCGGACTGAGCGAAGTCGACTGCCGCCATATCATCGAGTCTGCGGTCGCGCGTATTGGGCATACCTACGACCTCAAGAATGTAATCGATCTCGTGCGTTATCTGCTGCCGACACCACCGGTGCCGGTGCGCTGGCGGCGGCGTATGCTGGCGCTGGGCAGCGGTGAACCGACACGCGCCATCTGCTCGACGATGATCGCGCAGCTGTTCCAGTCTGTGGGTTACCCGATCCTGCCGCAAGTCGAAACCCGTCCGGCGCCGCGCCCCGGATGCGACGACTGCGTGCAGGAAATTCTGCACATCCGGCATTACAGCCTGTTTGCGCCCCGGGACTTCGATATCTCGCCGTTTTTCGCAGTGGTGAAGCCCACGATCGAATCCGGGCTTGATTACAAACGCCTGGTGTGGGAGGCAAAAGACGACGCGCATTTGCATGCACCCACCGCGCAGCAAATCTGAGATATCGCTTCTGGCAGAAATCGACCGTTCACGTACGTTGTCCCGTGCGCTATGTGACGTAAGGTTTCGCTCCTCTGCACGGTCTATTGAGTAACGGCCGCGGGAGTATTGATCAATTTGGGCCTATGGCCGTACGGTTCCCCGGCGAATCGCCGGGGAGATCCAGTGAAATTGACTTGGAGGCAAGAACATGAGTGCGAAGCGATTCGGTGTTATCTTGGCGGTGTTGTTGATCACCGCGTTGGCGGGATGTTCGCAGCTGCAAGTCAGGCATGATGCGGCGCTAGGCGGGGCGTGGCCCGATCAGTCATCCTCCACGGATTAAAGGCACGCGGACGGAGCTCAGCGGAAAATTCATGAGCCGTACAGTTGATCCAAAAGCGGATTGCTTGCCATCGCCGCTGGACCGACGCATCGGTTCATGGATGAAACCATAACTCGCGGGAAACGCCAGCCGTGCTATTTGAAGGTAGGCAGTCAAAGTTCGAAAATGTGGTGCGGGCCTTTTCCGCGGAGCTTTACCGCTACGCATACTGGCTGTGCCGCGAACGCTTCCTGGCTGAAGACCTGGTGCAGGAAACTTTCACGCGGGCGTGGCAAAGCTGGGAAGGGTTGCGCGATGACAAGGCGGTGAAAAGCTGGCTCTACACCATACTGAGAAACGAACACGCTCGGTTGTTCGAGAAGAAGCGCATCGAAATTGACGAGACACAGGAACTCGATGAGGTCGTGGACAGCGGCAGCATGAACGCCTATGAAAGTTTCGAGATGCGCGACGCGATAGAGGCATTGCCGAAAAGCTATCGCGAGCCGCTGCTGCTGCAGGTTTTGGGCGGATTCAATTGCTCGGAGATTGCCGGGACGATGAACATCAGCGAAGGGGCGGTGATGACGCGCTTGACGCGCGCCCGGCTCGCCCTGCGCAAGCTGACCGGGCAGGCGACCGAGCGTAAGGAGAAGGTGCGATGATGACTTGCTTTGAATTTCGGCGGACGACTCTCGCCAATCCACGGGAAAGAACACGCACACAGGAGCAGCACATGGCACGATGCGCGAAGTGCGCGGCGTTGGCGCGCGAAGTGGAAGATTTTGACGCCAGGATCCACGACGCAGCAATGGTGCCGGTGCCGGAGGCGCTGGCAGACCGGGTATTGCTACGCCACAAGGTGCGTGAGCCGGCGCGGTTCGGGGGGTTCGGTTTCGGTATTTGGGCGCTTGCAGCCTCGTTGATCATCGCGATCGGCGTGGTGATCCATTTGCACCGTGCGGATATCGGCGATGAAGAACGCATCGCAACGTCGGCCGCCGTGGGGGAAGGACACGCCGCCATTGCGGCGATCTCCTACGTGCTCGATCACGAACCGCAGTTGCTCAAGGAAAACGTGAGCGGCGACCCGGCGGTGATGAGAAGCGCGCTGATGCGGCTGGGATTGAAGCTGCCGGCCAAGGGCACGACGGTGCGCTATCTCGGCAAGTGCCCGGTGCCGAGCGGCGAGGGCGAGCACCTGGTGTTGCAAACGCCGTTCGGCCAGGTCACACTGATCCTGGTGCCCGAACAGTCGTTGGGTCCGCGGGTGGTCGTTGCATACCGCGACCGGACCGCGGCCGTGAGCCCGTTACGGTCGGGAAGCTACATCGTGGTCGCCGATTCCCTGCGGGCAGTCAAACAGCTGGAGCAGATGTTGATGTGACGCCGCCGCCGGCTCACAATGAGAGCATGCCGGTACGCTGCTCCGAGGTTCGGCCTCACGTCTGTTCAGCGGGTCGCGGTGTCACCGCCATGGGCACCACGCCTTTGGCGCCGAAGCGTCGCACCGACTCATCGTCGCTTCTCAAGCACGCCTCCCGGAGCTTGAAAAACGCCTTGCCTGCCGCGGTATCGTGCCAGAACCACGTTTGCGCTTCAAACGCTGCACGCACGCCGGGCTGAGCCGCTACCGCCTCGAAATAGTAGGCCTTGAGATCTTGGCAGACGAGTCTCAACGCGAGTACCGGAGTGAGATCCTCGCGATAACTCGGCATCGCCGGATCCGCGATGAAATTCGTAACGAACTTCGCCGCCGCTTCCGGGGTCAGGCCGCTCAAGGCCACCGTAGTCCGCCCGCGGTCTATTCTGGCGAGATCGTGCCATGGCGCGAGCTCGGCGATTTCGTTTTGCAATGCACCAGCAAGACCGTCCTCACCTGGTGGACGGCTAAAGCTCACCGGGCAAACGAACCACTCCACTTCATCGTCTGGTGGATGTGGCGCCTCTTCCAAGTAGTCTTCGAGCACCGGACCGCTCGGCGCTTCCAACAACCTCAACGCGGCCAGCAACACGCGTCGCTGGAACGTCGCGTCGTTGGGCACGCCGAACGGCCGGCCGAGAATGAACGGCACCCACAGCGCGCGCGGCGGCTTCATCATTTCAGTGTGCTCGCGCACCAGCGAGATCTGCGTCGTCGCCACACCTTCTTCCTCGAGATAATGGCCGAGGGCGCCCACGGCGCCCGTGCAGTTCGGTCAGACTGGCGTGAGCAACGCAGCGTCAACCCGGTCTTTTTTAAGGAGCGCAGAGAGCTGTCGCGCCTTCGGCTCAAGACTGCGGGGTGGCGCCGCTCCCATGAATGAGTAGTGAAAGTCCGCCGCCGTGCCGATCACCCCTTCCGCAGCGAATTCCTTCAGCCGGTCGATGGGAAAAACAACGTTGACGTCCTGCTGGAAGCCGGTGCGGTCGAAATTGGACGACAGGTGGCTCATGACGAGATCACCAGCGCTCACGCCGCCAGGTATGACCCGGTAGTCGGCTGCCGCAGCCCCGTCGGCGAACGGGCGGTCTCCGACGCGGTGGATGCCCGCGGTGGTGACGATCGCTACCCGCCGCTTGTTGATCGGGGGACCGGTGACCCAGGGGCGGCCGTCGAAACCCGATAACTCCTTGAGCTTGCCCAGCAGAAAATCACGTTCTCCATCGGTGAGGTCAGCGAGACGAACCATCGAGTCGATACTCCTGATTGTCAATAACAACTGTCTTCGCTACGCACGATCCGGCATCGGCGCTTTCGGTTTATCCACGACCCACAGCGTGTCCGCGTCGCGGAGATAATACAGAGCAAAGCATGCCGCGAGCATCGGCCATGCCGCGAAGAAGAGCAGATTGGACCACGGATTCAGGTAGCTTCCGAACGAGAACAATGTGGATACTGCGTGCAGCAACAGCACGATGCCGTAGGTCCAGCGCTTCATGAACCCGGCAACAAAAGCAAGTATGACCACGAGTTCCACGATGCCGATCACAAGGAATATGCTGTGGTCGAAGCCGCTGATGAAATAGAATTTCTTGAAGACGTTGGCGGCATGTTCAGGCTTCACCAGTTTGTCGAGTGTCCACATCAGCATTACGACAAATACGCCAAGCCTCAAAAAAAGGAGCGCGACCGGTAAGCGTTACAAGGTGTTCATCACTGTCTCCTTAACCCTTGATATTCGACGCCCGCACCAGTTTGGTGCACTTGGTTGTGGATCATTTCGCCCGTCGCCGCGTCGCTATGGCACGTGCACGCCGGGCGTCCATCCTGACGCAGCCAAGTGCTTGCGCGCGAATTCAGCCAGCCGGTCGGCTGGCGCGGGTGATATTCTCGCCATAATCCCTCCTCGGTATCGTCAACATATTTCATTCGCCGTCAGGCAACCTCATCCCGCGCCGCCTCGCCGCACCCACAACATCTCGAGATTGACTTTCGCGTCCTTGAGCAGGTTGTAAACCGGGCAGCGCGCCTCGGTTTCCTCGACCACGGCACGCAACCGGTCCTCCGGTTCGTCGGTATGGACTATTGCCTGCACGCGTATGCTTTGGAAGTGCGGGCGCACCGACCGTTCACCCATGCGTCCCCGGATGTCGATCGCATACATCGCCTCAAAGTCGATCCCGTGGTATTGAAATTCCATTTCCTTGGCGGTCCGGCAGAAGGTCACCGACTCGCAACCGCACAACGCGCCCAGTACGGTCTGGAGCGGGGACGGACCTTTGCCCGTCCCGCCGTGCGGTACCGGCTCGTCAGTCACGAGCAAACCAAATTCTCCGCAATCGATTTCGGTACGTAGCGTCGCTTCGTTCTTCGCGGTTATCGCCTTCCTGCGAATTATGGGCTTCGATAAATCGAGCTGCTCTTCGGAAAGTACTTGCGTTGCCATCAGATCCTCCTTGAAGTCCAGGTTGTTACAGCCACTTTGCACGCGGGTCACGCAACATCAGGTCTCGCCTCGGGCCGGGTAGTTCTTGGAAAGGACGAAATCAATGGCCTGCCCGATCTCGCCGAAGTGTGGCCGCGCAAACGGCATGGTCGAGATAGATCCCCAGTAGAGCGTGCCGTCCGGCTTCACCAGAAACAGGCCCGGCTCGGCGAACAGCGGCGGCTCCTCCACCCCCGCCGACGTCATGCCCCGGCCGGTGGAGATGTAGAGCCCCCACTCGCGCGCGACCTCTATCGGCACACCGTAGCCAACCGTAAGATTCATGAGGCCCCACTTCGCTTTTGCCTCCTCGGCGTGTTCCTTCGTATCGGTGCTCACGACAACGATCGATACACCGCGCTTGTTGAACTCTTCGATCATGCCGTTTAGCTCGCTCGTGTACTTGCGGCAGATCGGGCAGTGCAATCCGCGGTAGAACACGATCATCGTGAAGTTCTGGGGATTCTGCCCGGCGAGCGTCCAGCGGCCGCCGCGGACGCTTTCCACTTCAAGCGCCGGAACGGGTTGGCGAGGCATCAACTTGCTCATACGTACACCTCCTTCGCAGTAAAATGGAACGAATGTTCCAAAAAGAGCAAAAAAATTTACGGCCCACGGCCGCTTACCCGGTTCGCCTGCTGCGGACTCGCGTGGCGGCGGCTGCGGTCCTCAACCGCGATTGAACGCCCCTCGCGCTTTGACCGCTTTGCGTGACTTTGATGCCAGATAGCGCGCTCATTACGGCCTCCCGGATGGTGTCCCGGTCAACCCCTACCCGTGACATCACCCGTATTCCCTGCAAAACCGTTATTAACAGGCCCGCGAGCGCCTTCGGCTGCACGCCTTCCGCCAGTTGGCCTGCTTTTTGCGCCTCAATCAGACGTGCGCAGAACACTTGCTCAACCCGCCGAAAAGCCCCGCGTATCAAAGCGGCCACTTCCCCATCTTCCGCGCCTAATTCGATCGCCGAGTTGGTGAGCAAACATCCCCGCCGCATGCGATCGATCGGCGCCTCAACAAGCCTCAGGAAGAATTGCCTGACCGCTTCGCCCGCCGGCTCGATCTTCAGGAGACGACCGACATTGTCTTCCACCACCAGATCGAGATAACGCCTGATGCCAGCGACGAAAAGCGTCCGCTTGTCGGAATACGCACCATACAGACTGGCGCGGTTAACGCCGGTCTGCCCGACCAGGTCCTGGATCGAGGTCCTGTCGTAGCCACGCGACCAGAAAGTCTCCATCGCTCGATCAAGGAGCGCCGTTTCGTCATATGATTTCGGACGGGACAATTTACGTTCCTTGTTTGCCGGCTCTTATTATAGAATAATCATTCCAGAAAGCAACTCCCGGTGCGGGACTTTGCTCTTGGTTACTTCTCGCCGGCTGCCGCCATTAATTGATATCGACATTCCGAAGAATAGGGGTTCTGCCTCCTGGAGATTGCAAATGGAACTATTAATCCAGCTTGGCAATCGAAGCGGTAAGCATCCAAGAACAGACACCATCCGTAAGGTTACACTGGAATGTGCGACTAACGTGAGAACCTTCAATGCCGTAACACCATCCGCCGCGCCGTATTTGTAGATGTCACGAAATCGCATGGAGAATGCATAAATGCACGCCACGCTGCCGTTGATTGAAGTCAGCGACTTTCCCGCTATCCGTCGCGGGAAGCTTGAAACCCTGCAGGTCAATGTCGGCTATAAGTGCAATCAGAGTTGCGTACATTGCCACGTCAACGCCGGACCGACGCGCACCGAGATGATGAGTCGGGAGACCCTCTTCGAGGTGATCGCCTTTCTCAAGGCTTCGGGGGTGAAAACGCTCGACATTACCGGCGGCGCACCAGAACTGAGTCCTCATTTCCGCATGCTCGTGACGGCCGCGCGCGAACTCGACGTGCATGTCATGGACCGCTGCAATCTCACCGTCCTCGAACAGCCCGGTCAGGAGGACCTCGCGCAGTTCCTCACCGACCACACAGTGGAAATCGTCGCCTCGTTGCCCTGCTACCTCGAAGAAAACGTCGACCGCCAGCGCGGCAAGGGGGTATTCGAAACGAGCATCCGTTGCCTGCAGACGCTCAATCGCTACGGATACGGCAAGCCCGGCACGAAGCTTACGCTCAACCTCGTTTACAACCCACAGGGGCCGGCGCTGCCGCCGGCTCAGGACAGGCTCGAGCAGGATTACCACCGGAACCTGGGCGAGAGATTCGGCATCGCTTTCAACCGGCTCTACGTGCTCACCAACATGCCGATCCAGCGCTTTGGCAGCATGTTGATTTCAAAAGGCCAGTTCGAGAAATACATGGATTTGCTGAAGAACGCCTACCAGCCGGAGAACCTCGAATCCGTGATGTGCCGTAACCTGATGAGCGTCGACTGGCGCGGCTATGTCTACGACTGCGATTTCAACCAGATGTTGGGGCTGCCGCTCGCCTGGAAGGGCAAGCCGCGCGTGCACCTGAGGGAGTTGATCGGCGCCGATCTCAGCGGCAACCCCATCGTCGTCAAGGATCATTGTTACGGCTGCACCGCGGGACAGGGCTCGAGCTGCGGCGGCGCGCTCGCCGCCTGATTTGAATCCATCTTTAAAACCGTAAGCAACAGGGGAAACCGTGCTTGTCATAGCCCTGCTCTTCCTGACCACGCTGTTTGTCGCCTATGCCAACGGCGCGAACGATAACTTCAAGGGCGTCGCCACCCTGTTTGGCAGCAATGCGGCCTCCTACAGGAGCGCGCTTGCGCTGGCCACGATCACGACGCTCGCGGGAGCGATCTGCTCGGTGTACTTTGCCGAGGCGCTGGTTCATGCGTTTTCGGGCAAGGGGCTGGTGCCGGACGCGGTTGCAGCTTCCCCCGACTTTCTACTAGCGGTGGCCGCCGGCGCCGGTGCGACGGTTTTCCTGGCAACGTTGCTGGGGTTTCCCGTCTCCACGACGCATGCATTGATTGGCGCCCTGGCCGGCACCGGCTTCGTGGCGGTCGGATCGCAGTTGAATCTCTCCTATCTGGCCTCAGGCTTTTTCGCGCCGCTCTTGTTGGGCCCCGCCCTCGCAGTGTTGCTGACCATCCCCTTCTACCGGGCACTGCGCAGCCTTTCCGGCCGTCTCGGCATCAAGCGCGAAAGCTGCGTTTGCGTAGGCGCGCAACAATTCATCCCGATTCGGCAATTGCAGTACAACGCAAACCTGCAGCAATACACCATGCCCACTCCGGCGGCAGTGGGCGTTGATATTTCCGTCGGCACGAAGAACGATTGTGTCGAAAGATACAACGGCAGGCTCTTCGGCGTCACTGCCCAGGGGCTGGTCAACGGGCTTCACCATCTCAGCGCTGGCAGTGTCAGCTTCGCCAGGGGCCTCAACGATACGCCGAAGATCGTCGGCCTTCTGCTGGTGGTCGATGCGCTGCACATCGAGCTTGGCATGTTGGCGATAGCGGCCGCCATGGCGGTCGGCGGACTTTTGAACGCCAGGAAGGTCGCGGTTACCATGAGCAAGAAAATCGCCCGCATGAATGACGGGCAGGCGCTCGCGGCGAACATGGTCACCGGAATGCTGGTCATACTCGCGAGCCGCTACGGCCTCCCGGTTTCGACCACCCACGTTGCCGTGGGCGCGATCAGCGGGATTGGCCTTGCGAACGGCTCCGCCGACAAGAGTGTAGTGGGCGGCATCCTCGCTTCGTGGTTACTGACCTTACCGGTCGCGGCCGCAATTGGCGCATTGATATATGGCTTGCTCGGTGTTTTCCCTGTGAGTTGATGTGGAGCGAATATGGATACCTCCTACCTGTCTACGACGCGTGATGTCTACAAGAAAGCGGCTCTCAATCCGCAACCGGGTCTTTGCTGCACTACCACACCCGTCTGGCAACTTCCTGAACTGGCGATTCCCAGGAAGATGCTCGCCATGAACTACGGCTGCGGCAGCACGGTCCATCCGCGCGATCTCGTCAACAGTCCGACCATACTCTATGTGGGTGTCGGCGGCGGAATGGAGGTGCTGCAATTCGCCTATTTCTCCCGCCGCACGGGTGGCGTAATCGGACTGGACGTCGTCGATGAAATGCTCGCGGCGTGTCGTGAAAATCTCCAGGACGCCGAACGGCAGAACTCATGGTTCAATTCCTCCTTCATCGATCTGCGCAAGGGTGACGCGCTGGATCTGCCCATCGCCGATGCAACGGTCGACGTCGCGGCACAGAACTGCCTGTTCAACATCTTCCACGACCGCGACCTGGAGCGCGCCCTGTCGGAGATGTACCGGGTGCTGAAGCCGCACGGCAGACTGATCCTCTCCGACCCGGTGTGCGAAACACCCATCCCGGAGCACCTGAAGACCAATGAGCGGTTGCGCGCGCTGTGCCTGACCGGGGCGATGCCCCTTGACGATTACGTCAAGCGCCTGACTGACATCGGCTTCGGGACCATCGAGGTGCGTGCCAGGCGGCCGTACCGCGTGCTCTCCCCGCGCCATTACCCGACCGGCCAGTTGATCTTCATCGAAAGCGTGGAAATCTGCGCCATCAAGGACCCCATGCCGGCCGACGGACCCTGCGTCTTTACCGGGAAGGCAGCAATCTATTTTGGCGATGACGATTACTTCGACGACAACAAAGGGCACTTCCTGACCCGGAACCAGCCGCTCGCCGTGTGCGACAAGACCGCTGCGGCGCTCGCTGCACTGGGTCGGGACGACATCCACATATCCGCGTCCACCTACTTCTACGACGGCGGAGGGTGCTGCTAGGAGTTTGTCGGACTCGGGCCCGACAAACTCCTTAGGCAAAACCACCGGCTGGAAAATTACGAGAAAGCGCCATGGAAACACGAAGTCGAATTCGCCCTCGTTGTCAATCGCGGGCCCGCCGTGCAGGGTCTATCATGTTTTATGCTAAACATCCGGCGGTTTTGCTTAAACAGTCTGTCGGGGCGCTAATTCCGACAGGCTGCTAGCGACAACACCCTCAAAGAAAAACCATAATGAAACGAGGCAAGCTCGCGCTGGTCGTGGTGATCGTGGCGCTGATCGCGGCATTCTTCGCTGCTGGCGGCCACCGTTACCTCACCTTCGAAAACATCAAGGCGCAAGTTGCCACGATCCAGGGGTACTACCTATCACACCCCTGGGAGATCGCGCTCGCCTACTTCGTCGCCTATGTTGCGGTAACCGGTCTTTCGCTGCCGGGTGCATTGATCATGACATTGGTTGGAGGCGCGATCTTCGGTCTCGTATGGGGCACGATCATCGTTTCGTTTGCCTCAACCATCGGCGCCACTCTTGCGTTCCTCGCATCGAGAGTGATCCTTCGCGGCTGGGTGCAGGATAAATTCGCGCGCTACTTGCAGGCAATCAATGCCGGCGTTGAAAAAGAGGGCGCTTTCTACCTTTTCACGATGCGTTTGATCCCACAAATCCCGTTCTTCGCGATCAATCTCGTAATGGGAATCACGCCGATACGCACGTGGACCTTCTACTGGGTAAGCCAGGTGGGCATGCTTGCCGGCACCATTGTCTACGTGAACGCCGGCACTCAACTCGTGGCTATTGAATCACCCTCGGGCATACTCTCTCCCGGCCTGATCGGGGCGTTCCTGCTGCTCGGCATTTTCCCGCTGATCGCGAAATGGATCGTCAATGCGTTCAAGGCGCGCAAGATGCTCGCCAAATGGCCGAAACCAAAATCCTTCGATCGCAACCTGGTGGTTATCGGCGCCGGCTCGGCCGGGCTGGTTGCCTCGTACATCGCGGCTGCCGTCAAGGCCAAGGTGACGCTCATCGAAAAGCACAGGATGGGCGGCGACTGCCTCAACACCGGCTGCGTCCCATCGAAAGCGCTGATCAAGTCGGCCAGGGTGCTGGCCACGCTCAAGCGCGCCAAACAATTCGGATTGAAAAGCGCGTCGGCGGAATTCGATTTTGCCGGGATCATGGAGCGCGTTCAACGCGTCATCAAGACCGTTGAGCCGCACGACTCGGTCGAGCGTTACATCGGGCTCGGCGTCGAATGCATCGAGGGCGAAGCCAGGATTACGTCGCCTTATACCGTCGAGGTCAAATCCGCCGCCGGTGCGCGTACGCTCACCACCCGCGCCATCGTGATCGCCGCCGGCGCGCGCCCCTTCGTGCCGCCGATCCCCGGCATTGGAGACGTGGACTGCCTGACCTCGGACACCGTGTGGAATCTGCGCGAGCTGCCGAAGCGGCTGGTGGTGCTCGGCGGGGGACCCATCGGCTGTGAACTCACTCAATGCTTTGCGCGCTTCGGCTCGCAGGTGACGCAGGTTGAGATGCTGCCGCGCATCCTGATGCGCGAAGACCCGGAAATTTCGGAAAGGGTGGTGCGGCAGTTTGCGAGCGAAGGCATCAACGTCCTGATCGACCACAAGGCTAAACAGGTCGTGGTCGAGAACGGCGAAAAACTAATGATTTGCGAGCACCGCGGAAAAGAAGTGCGCGTGCCGTTCGACGCGCTGCTATGCGCCGTGGGGCGGATTGCCAACACCCAAGGCTACGGGCTCGAGGAACTCGGCATCCCGGTCGCCAAGACGCGCACCGTCGAAGTCAATGAGTTCATGCAAACCATCTATCCCAACATCTACGCCTGCGGCGATGTCGCCGGGCCCTATCAGTTCACCCACACCGCGGCGCATACCGCGTGGTATGCCACAGTCAATGCGCTGTTCGGTGGGCTCAGAAAGTTTCGCGCCGACTTCTCGGTGATCCCATGGGCGACGTTCACCGATCCGGAGGTCGCGCGCGTGGGGCTGAACGAAACCGAAGCCAGGGAAAAAGGCATCCCGTACGAAGTCACGACCTACGGTATCGAGGATCTCGACCGCGCCATCGCCGACGAGGATGCGCACGGCGTGGTCAAGATCCTGACCGTGCCGGGCAAGGACAAGATCCTCGGCGTGACCATCGCCGGCGAGCACGCCGGCGATCTCATCATCGAGTTCATTCTGGCCATGCGCCACGGTATCGGAATCAACAAGATTCTCGGCACGATCCACATCTACCCCACGCTCGCCGAAGCCAACAAGTACGCAGCAGGAGCGTGGAAACGGAACCACGCTCCTCAGAAACTGCTCAAGTGGGTTGAGAGATACCACGCATGGATGCGCAGATAAAGCGGTCATGGGTCATGCGTGATGGGTAATGGGTATATCCTTTTCCCGCTGCCCATTGCGCATTGCCCGTTACCCATTCCTCATTACACATTACCGTTCTTTGTGTCCCTGTCGATCATCATTCCCTGCCTCGACGAGTCCGACGGCATCGTTGCAACGCTTGAGGCGCTGCAGGCAATCAGGCGGCGCGGCGCGGAAGTCATTCTGGTCGACGGCGGCAGCAGCGACGATACCACCGCCCGTGCGCAACCGTGGGTCGATCAGGCGCTGTCTGTCCCGCGTGGGCGGGCCGCACAAATGAACGCGGGTGCGGCGCAGGCGAGCGGCGAGATTCTGCTTTTTCTGCACGCCGATTGCATCCTGCCCGACGCCGCCGACGGCCTGATCATCGACGGACTGCTGCGCTTGCACCGGAACTGGGGACGCTTCGACGTGCGCATTGCCGGACGCCATCCGTTGTTGCGCGTGGTCGAAGCGCTGATGAACGCGCGTTCGCGCGTAACCAGCATTGCGACTGGCGATCAGGGCATTTTCGTCACGCGGTCGCTCTTCGAAGCGGCGGGGCGCTTTCCCGAAATTGCGCTGATGGAAGATATCGAACTGTCGCGGCGCCTCAAGCGCTATGGAGAACCGCTGTGCCTGCCGCACCGCATCACCGCCTCGGCACGGCGCTGGGAAAAGCACGGCGTGTTGCGCACCATCCTTCTGATGTGGGGCCTGCGGTTCGCCTATTGGCTGGGCGCCGACCCGGGCAAGCTCGCATTGCGCTATGCCGCTCACAAACCGTGACACAAAGTTGCTGGTTTTCACCAAGGCGCCGCAGCCGGGCGCGGTGAAGACGCGGCTGATTCCCGTGCTGGGCGAAGAAGGCGCATCGGCGCTACACGCGCGGCTCGTCAAGCGCACGTTGGCGACGGCGCGTGCGAGTGGTGTCGGCCAAGTTGAACTATGGTGCGCGCCGGACGCGGATGATCCCTTTCTGCGTTTTTGCGGCGGCCGCTACGGCGTTTCGCTCGTGGCCCAGTGCGAAGGCGATCTCGGAAAACGCATGCTGTACGCTTTCCAGCAGGCGCTTACGAGCACGGCTCGCGCGATCCTGATCGGCACCGACTGCCCGGCGCTGACCGACCGCCATCTGCGCGACGCCGATCGTTGGCTGGCTGCGGGCATGGACGCGGTCGTCGCGCCTGCTGAAGACGGCGGTTACGCACTGATCGGCCTAACCCGCTGCGATGCGCGGCTGTTCGAAGGAATCACGTGGGGAACGTCCCATGTCATGAAAGACACACGCGAGCGGCTGTCCACTCTGGGTTGGCGGTGGCAAGAACTCGAATCGCTGTGGGACGTGGACCAGCCCGAGGATTACCAGCGTCTGCTCGCCTCCGGCCTGCTCGATCGGCCGGGTATCCACGCCTAGCAGCCTGTCGGACTTAACAGTTGAACAGGCTGCTAGCAGTTTGTCCGACCAAAGTCCGACAAACTCCTGGGGAATCTTCGGCGGTCACGCGGGTCGAACGGCTGCGTATTTCCGGGGTATTTCGCTGCATAAACGAGCAGTTAGCCGCCGGCGAGGCCGGCGATCGTAGCGGTCATGCGGAAAATTTGATTGCCTTTTCAAGGCACTTGGGGAAGAATAGCGCCTCTTTTTCAGAGACTTACCTGGAATCGTGGTTATGAAACGTCACCGAAGACCACATTAAATTTGACTGAAGACCGTTCTGCATGTCTGACCTCTCGACTGTTGCTGCAATCAGCACGACCGCCCCGCAGCTCCCCGTCCACTGGTATTTCGATCCGCGAATTTACGAACTCGAAAAGCGCCTGCTGTTCGACCATGGGCCAGGTTACATCGGTCATGAGTTGATGGTACCGAACGCGGGCGACTATCAGACGCTGGAATGGCTCGGTCATGCGAAGGCGCTGGTGCGGAACAGCAACGGCGTCGAACTGCTCTCCAACATCTGCCGCCACCGCCAGGCGATCATACTCAAAGGGCGCGGCGCCGCCAGGAACATCGTGTGCCCGCTGCATCGCTGGACCTATGCGCTCGACGGCAGGCTCCTCGGTGCGCCGCACTTTCCCGGCAATCCCTGCCTCGATCTCGCCAAGTCGCCGCTCACCAACTGGAACGGTCTCTTGTTCAGCGGCCGGCGTGACGTCGCGCGCGACCTCGCCCCACTCGCAATCATGAAAGATCTCGACTTTTCCGGCTTCATGCTCGACCGCATCGAAATCGACGAGTACCCTTGCAACTGGAAAACGTTTATCGAGGTTTACCTGGAGGACTACCATGTCGAGCCGTTCCACCCGGGGCTGGGCAACTTTGTCAACGTCACGGACCTGAAATGGGAATTCGGCGACTGGTACAGCGTGCAGACCTGTGGCGTGAACCGGGGGCTCGCCAAGCCCGGCAGCGAGGTCTACCGCCGCTGGCACGAGCAGGTGCTGCGCTACGACGACGGCAAGACGCTCAGCCACGGCGCGATCTGGCTCACTTACTTCCCGAATATCATGGTCGAGTGGTATCCGCACTCGCTGGTGGTGAGCACCATCATCCCGCGTGGTCCCGAGGCGTGCACCAACGTCGTCGAGTTCTACTATCCGGAGGATATCGTGCTGTTCGAGCGCGAGTTCGTCGAGGCCGAACAGGCGGCCTACAAGGAAACCGCCGCCGAAGACGCCGAAATCTGCGCGCGCATGACCGAGGGCCGCCTCGCGCTCTCCCGGCAGGGCATCGACGAATCCGGTCCGTATCAGTCGCCGATGGAAGACGGCATGCAGCACTTCCACGAGTTCGTGCGCCGGTACGTCGAACCGCACCTCTAGAACAGGATTCAGCGGTCAGGATTCAGGATTCAGCAAAACCGCAGGATGCGGTATAAACTTAATCCCGAATCCTTGATCCTGGATCCTCGATGTCTTATACGACACTGGTCAGCGTCGCCGATCTCGCGGCGCATCTGAACGATCCGGGCTGGGTCGTGTGCGACTGCCGGCACGACTTGACGAAATACGAAGCCGGCCGGCGCGCGCATGCAAAGTCTCACATCCCCGGCGCGCGATTCCTGCACCTCGACGAAGACCTGTCCGGACCGAAAACCGGCGCCAACGGCCGTCACCCGCTGCCCCATCCCATAACGTTCACGCTGCGCCTCGCCGCGCTTGGGATCGACAACGGGAAACAGATTGTCGCCTACGATGCGAGCGGCGGCACCTACGCCGCGCGGTTGTGGTGGATGCTGCGTTGGGCGGGCCACACGCGCGTCGCCGTGCTCGACGGCGGCTGGGACGCCTGGGTCAACGCTGGGCAGTCCGTCACAATCGAATCGCCCGCACCCCGGCCCACAACGTTTAACCCGCAGTTGCAGCCTCAGCATGCGGTCAATGCGGCTTTCATCGAGGCACATCTCAAACGCGCCGAAATGTGCATGCTGGACGCACGCAGCGCCGACCGGTTTCGCGGCGAGAACGAAACCCTCGATCCGGTCGGCGGCCACATCCCCGGCGCCGTGAATCGCTTCTTCAAGCTTAACCTGGAGGCTGGCGGGCAATTCAAGTCGGTCGCGATTCTCAGGCAAGAATTCTGTGAGTTGCTCGGAAATAATGCGCCTGCGGAGGTGGCGCATTATTGCGGCTCGGGGGTTACCGCCTGTCACAATCTGCTGGCGATGGAAATCGCCGGCCTCAGCGGCTCCCGCCTCTACCCCGGCTCGTGGAGCGAGTGGGTAAGCGATCCCTCGCGGCCCGTCGCTACGGGTGGTGTTTAAAGTTCAAAGTTCGAGGTTCAAAGTTCTGGGTTCAAAGTTCAGGCTTACGGTCGAAAAACCTTGAACCTGGAACCTTGAACTCGGAACCTTGAACAGGTTATGAACGCCTTCCTCGCTGATCTGATCCTCGTCATCCACTTCCTGTTCGTGCTGTTCGTCGTGGGTGGGCTGATCCTGATCTGGATTGGCGCGGCGGCGGGCTGGGGCTGGGTGCGCAATCTCTGGTTCCGCGTGGCGCACTTCGCGGCGATCTTCTACGTCGTCATCGAATCGGTGATTGGCGTGGTATGCCCGCTTACGATCTGGGAGGACGCGCTGCGCGGCGCGCGCGAGGAGAAAAGCTTCATCGCGCGCTGGGTGCACCGCATGCTCTTCTACGATTTTCCGGAATGGGTCTTTACCATCGCGTATGTCGCATTCGCGCTGCTGGTAATCGCGACGTTCTGGTTCGTCCGTCCCGGATCACCGCGGCGTCGGCGCGGCGCGACCTGAGTCTGCGCCCGGGAAAAGAAAAGGGGCGCCTCGCGCGCCCCTTTTGAAAACCCGCTCGAAGCCGCTCAACCCAGCGCGTCGCCCCAGATGTTTTTCGCCCAGCCCCAGGCGTAAGCCGCCTCCAGCTCGCTTGCCTTGCCGGACACACCGCCGGCGCCCTTGACCGGAACCACGGCCTTCTGCGCGGCATCGTACTGATGCACGGATGCGACATGCATCGCGCTGCTGTCGCTCACGAAGCTGTAGCACGTGTTCATCATCACCGGCCGCTGGTTGACGGGCTGGCCTTTGAGCAGAGCAATCACGGCGGCCGCGCACACCTTGGCGTGCTGGTTCGCCATGCTCGCGGACTTGGGCATCGCCGGGGCCGACAGCGTCGCGTCGCCCAGCACGTGCACGCCCTTCACCGCCACGGACTCCATGGTGAGCCAGTCCACGCCGCACCAGCGCTTGTTGACGTTGGCCAGGCCCGCGCGGTGCGCGACCTCGCCCGCCGTCTGCGCCGGGACCACGTTGAGCACCTCGGCCCGCACCTTGTCGCCGATGAAGATCGCGGTGTTGGTCTTCACATCCACATCCTGCAGCTCCATGTTCGGGCGGTACTCAACGATGCCCTTGTACGGACCGTTCCACGCCGCCATGAACAGCCCCTTCTTCGACTGCACGTCCTCGTTGGCGTCCAGGATCAGCACCTTGGACTTGGGCTTGCGGGCCTTGAAGTAGAAGGCGACCTGGCAGGCGCGTTCGTACGGCCCCGGCGGGCAGCGGTACGGCGACTTCGGAATCTGGATTGCGTACACGCCGCCGTCGCGCATGGCCTCGAGTTGCTTGCGCAGCGCGACGGTCTGGGCACCCGCCTTCCACGCGTGCAGGATCTTCGCCTGTGCTTCCGGAGTATTCAGCGCGGGGATTTGCTCGTAACCAAAATCGATCCCGGGGGACACGATCAGCCGGTCATAGCCGAGCGTCGCGCCCGACTTGAGACGAACTTGACGGTTTGCCGGATCGACCGCCACCGCCTCGTCGCGCACCACGCGGACCCCGCGCTTGCGCAGGCCCTCGTAGCCCATGGTGATCGTCCCGATGTCGGTATTGCCGCCCAGCACGAGGTTGCTGATCGGGCAGGAGACGAACTCGGTGTTGCGCTCGACCACCGTCACGTCGATGTCGGGCGCCCAGAGCTTGATATGGCGCGCGGCGGTTGCGCCGCCGTAGCCGCCGCCGATCACGACCACCCGCGCCCCGCCGCCGGTGCCGGGGGTCGCGCATCCGGCCACCGCAGTAACGCCCGCGGTTGCGGACAGCCACTTGATGAATTCGCGTCTGGTGAGTGTCATGGCCCCCTCCTTAGTAACCGCCGCGTGCTGCCGGTGCTGACGCCGCCGGGCCCGGCGTGACGCTCGCAAAGTAGCCCGCAATGAGTTCGAGCTGTTCATCGGTGTAGCCCTTGGCGTGCTGGTGCATGATCGTCGCACCGCGCTTGCCAGTCTTGAAGTCCTTCATCGTCTGCAGCAGATAATCCTTGTTCTGTCCCGCCAGGCTCGGCGGAACGCCGCCCACGCTGCGCCCGTCGGTGCCGTGGCAGGCGGTGCAGGTCGCGGCGAGGCTGCGCGCGTAAGTAGCCTGGTCCTGTGCCGCGACGGGAACGGCGACCGCCGCCGCCAGCGCGAGCCCGGCGCACCACGCGCCGGTTCTGGAAATAGCTGATCTCATGGCGTCCTCCTTAACTGTGGGTTTACGGCGCCGGGCGTCGTCGTTCCGGGTTGGTGTTGTTGATATAAGTTTGTGACTCATCCCGCGCCGAGTCAAGGCAAAAGAAAAAGCCCCGGTCCGCCGTGCAGCGCCGGGGCTTGGGAATCGCGGCCGGCGGCGGTCAGGCCACGCCGGCGGTTTCCTCGGCGACAACCAATCGTATTTTCTCGTCGCTGCCGATGTCGACCGTGACCTTGCCGCCGTTGGCAAGCCGCCCGAACAACAGTTCGTCGGCCAGCGCGCTCCGGATGGTGTCCTGGATCAGCCGCGCCATCGGCCGCGCGCCCATCTGCGGGTCGAAGCCCTTCCTCGCCAGGTAGCTCTTGAGCGCCGGGGTAAAGCTGATCTCGACCTTCTTTTCCTCGAGCTGGACTTCAAGCTGCATCAGGAACTTGTCGACCACGCGCAGGATGACGTCGTGGTCGAGCGCCGCGAACGAGATGATCGCATCCAGGCGGTTGCGGAACTCAGGGGTGAACAACCGCCTGATTTCGACCATTTCGTCGCCGGCCTGCTTGTTCGGCGTAAAGCCCATCGATGTCTTCGATAACTCGGAGGCGCCGGCGTTGGTGGTCATGACGATCACCACGTTGCGAAAATCCGCCTTGCGCCCATTGTTGTCGGTAAGCGTGCCGTGGTCCATCACCTGCAGCAGGATGTTGTAGATGTCGGGATGCGCCTTCTCGATCTCGTCCATCAGCAACACCGAATACGGGTGCTTGGTGATGGCTTCGGTCAGGAGCCCGCCCTGGTCGAAGCCGATGTAGCCGGGGGGCGCGCCGATCAGCCGCGACACTGCGTGCCGTTCCATGTACTCCGACATATCGAAGCGGGTCAGCTCCACGCCCATGACGTAGGCGAGCTGGCGCGCAACCTCCGTCTTGCCCACCCCGGTCGGGCCCGAGAACAGGAAGCAGCCGATGGGTTTTTGCGGGTTGCCGAGACCGGAGCGCGCCATCTTGATCGCCGTGGACAGCGCGGCGATCGCCTTGTCCTGGCCGAATACGACGGCCTTGAGATCGCGGTCGAGATTCCTGAGCGAATTGCGGTCATCGGCCGACACCGTCTGCGCCGGAATGCGGGTGATCTTGGCGATGATATCCTCGATCTCGTGCTTGCCGATAATGCGCTTCTGCTTCGACTTCGGCAGGATCTTCTGCGCTGCGCCGGCTTCGTCGATCACGTCGATCGCCTTGTCGGGCAGGTGCCGGTCGTTGATGAAGCGCGCGGAAAGTTCCGCCGCAGCGGTGAGCGCGGAGGCCATGTACTTGACGCCGTGATGGGCTTCAAAGCGCGACTTTAACCCGCGCAGGATGAGGATCGTTTCCGGCACCGACGGCTCGACGACGTCGATCTTCTGGAAGCGGCGCGACAGCGCGTGGTCCTTCTCGAACACGCCGCGGTATTCGTTGTAGGTGGTGGCGCCGAGACACTTCAGCTGCCCGGTCTGCAGCGCGGGCTTGAGCAGGTTCGAGGCATCCAGCGTGCCGCCCGAAGCCGCGCCGGCCCCGATCAGCGTGTGGATCTCGTCTATGAACAGGATCGCGTGCGGGTTGTCGACGAGCTGCTTCAGCACCGCTTTCAGCCGCTGCTCGAAATCGCCGCGATACTTGGTGCCGGCAAGCAGCGCGCCCATGTCGAGCGCGTAGACCTGGCAGCGCTTGAGGATGTCGGGCACGTCGTTTTCGACGATGCGGCGCGCCAGACCCTCCGCGATGGCGGTCTTGCCCACGCCCGCCTCGCCCACCAGCAGCGGATTGTTCTTGCGGCGCCGGCACAGCGTCTGCACCACCCGCTCCAGTTCGCGTTCGCGCCCGATCAGCGGATCGATCTTGCCCGCCAGCGCCAGCGCGTTCAAGTTGACGGTGAAATTTTCAAGCGCGCCGCTGGGCTGGGCTTCGTGTTCGCCCTCGGCGTCGCCGTCGCTCTTTGACGGCGCGGCCTGCGGCACCTTGCTGATGCCGTGCGAAATATAATTCACGACGTCGAGCCGGGTGACGCCCTTCTGGTGCAGAAAATAGACGGCGTGCGAATCCTTCTCGCCGAAGATCGCCACCAGCACGTTGGCGCCGGTCACCTCCTTCTTGCCGGAGGACTGCACATGCAGGATCGCGCGCTGGATCACGCGCTGAAAGCCCAGCGTGGGCTGGGTATCGACCTCGTCGCCCGCCAGGATGGGCGTGTGCTCGGTCACAAACTCGGTCAGCAGTTTTCTCAGGTCGTCGATGTCGGCGGCGCAGGCGCGCAGCACCTCGGATGCCGACGGGTTGTCGAGCAGCGCCAGCAGCAGATGCTCCACGGTGATGAATTCGTGGCGCTTCTGCCGCGCCTCCATGAAGGCCATGTGCAAGCTGACTTCGAGTTCCTGAGCAATCATCTGGGTCTGAGAACCTGTCTCACTCTCAATTTTCTTCCATTACACACTGTAACGGATGTTGATGCTGTTTGGCGTACGACTTCACCTGTTCGACCTTGGTCGCGGCGACATCTTTCGCGTAAATGCCGCATACCCCTATTCCTTCCCGGTGCACCTTGAGCATGACCTGCGTGGCCTTCTCCCGGCTCAATGCAAAAAACTTTTGCAGCACGGCAACGACGAAATCCATCGGTGTGTAATCGTCGTTCAACAGCAGCACTTTAAACATCGGCGGCGGCTTGACCTTGCTCTTCTTCGCCTCCAGAACCGTGTCTTCGCGATGCCTTGTTGCCATGCCAAAAAAATACGGTTAGTCTCGCGCCTCAACTGCTATTTTCACCATAATCCGGGAAATTTCAAGTAACTTTTCACGGCCATTCCTGGAGTATACTTGACTTCCCCCCCCAAATAGCCTAGAAAGCAATCGGGTGTTTGGCTTCAAGCTTTTCGCAGGACCGGTTTGGCCGTATGCGATCCTTGAAACTCAAACAGTTTGCGGGGATCACCACCCGCGTTTTTGATGAAGGCAGGGTATATGGCAACTGGTACTGTGAAATGGTTCAACGACGCAAAAGGCTATGGCTTCATCACGCCGGACGACGGCAGTGAAGATCTGTTCGCGCATTTCTCGGCGATCCAGATGGGGGGGTTCAAGACGTTAAAAGAAGGCCAGAAAGTGTCGTTTGAAGTGACCCAGGGTCCCAAAGGCAAGCAGGCGTCAAACATCCAAGCCGTTTCCTGAACGCATTGCCGGGTCAAACCGGTGAGCGCGGCCCCAAATTAAAAAAGCCCACCCGACCGCCAGGTCTGGTGGGCTTTTCTTGTCCCTGACGCCGCCTTTCCGGCAAACCGGAAAGCGAGCCTGTGGCGCAAGTGCTCCCTGTGACGGGCGCACGGTGTGTCTTTTCTTGTTCGTTCGCTTGCGGATGCTCGGCGCATGCGGCGTCTGAGTTCGGCGTCGATCGCGTCCACGAACCCGTCTGTGGTCAGACTCCCCGCGCGGGAAAGCGCCTACTTGCCCCAGGGCTTGATTGCATCCTTCAGCTTGTTGTACCCCTCGACGTAGCGGGGCCGCTTGACGCCGTAGATCTTGTCGAAGGTCTCCAGTTGTGCGTCGAGCCAGCGAGCAAGTTCGGTATTGCCCGGATTCGCGGCCTTGTAGGCCTCGTTGATCAGGACAAAGTGGATTCTCGGGTCGTAAGGCTGCTTCTCGCCGCCGACTGTCTCATCCCCGGCCAGCAGGCGCAGGAGCATCGCGTCGGCGGAACCCAGCGTCTGTTCGAAGATCGGCTCGCCCTGCATGCGGTACATGACGCTCGTCATGTCGCGGCCGCTCTTCATGGTGAAGCCCATGTCGTTCCAGACCTTCTGCATGTCCGCGCCGGCCTTGACATGGTCGAGGACGATTTGCCCCCAGTTGCGCAGCACTTCCGGAGCATCGGCCATGAGGTCGGTCAAGCGGTCGCCGTCGAGGTCCGTCGCATAGACGATGACCTTGCGCTGCCGGATCATGTCATGCAGCAGCAGACCGAAGTTGGTGTCGGAGATGTGTTCGTTGATTTCGCCGCCCCAGTTCTCCATGCCGGCCTTGAAGTCCTTGGGCAGCAGGGCGACGATCGCATCGACGTTCGCCTTGTGCTCTGCGTAGGCGTCGACGGAGTAGCGGCGCTTGAGCTCGAATTTCGTGTCCTGCAACAGCCAGCGCAGGATCCCCGCGTTGACGGCGTCTTCCTGGGCCTGGGTCGGTTTCGTGGCGACGCGCCCGAGCTGCCCTGTTTCGTGCACCATCTTCAGGAACAGACGCACGGCGTATGCCATCCTGACCCCGGGGGTGTTCATCTCGGAGTGGATGTTGCCGGTGTCCCGATCGACCCGGAACTTCTTGCCGTCCTGCGAGTAGGGCAGGCCGGGCATGAAACGCACGCTCGTGATCGTGCCATAGGGCCGGACATTGCAGTAGACCCCGGCCGCCGTGCGCAGCGGCGCATTGGCCGACTTGCCGTAAACCACCACCTTCTTGCCGTTATCGTTGACCATGAAATCACCGGCGGTGGACCACTTGATCGCGGTGTACTCGAGCTTGCCGAACCATTCGAGCGATGCCAGCTTGGTGTCGTGCCGGAACTGCGCCATCATGGGCACACCGAGGAACGGCAGGCCCAGCACGTCGAGCGCCATCAGCGTGCCGTTGAGCGCAAACATATCCGTCAACGCGTGCGCGACCGGCTTTACGTTGCCATACGGGTTGCCGCCTTCCCAGATGATCGCATCGGATATGCCCCGCGGCTGGATCTTGGATCGCTTGTAGATGCTGTCCAGCAGCTTGAACAGATTACCGCTCTGTTCTTCCTGTGCGATCTTCAGCAGGTCAAGTCGTTCAGTCATGATTCTTCTTCTCCGTTCGAATGTAGTCGGTCAAGTGATCGGCGCGTTTCGGCGATCTTTGGGGGCGTCCCGAAGGGATCTGCGAGCAAGTTCGTAACGGCTGCGCCCGCTAGCACTTCCCATGTTGGTCCGCGGCCCGATTATCTCATGATCTCCGCCGCACTTGCGAAAGACACTCGCTGATTTTGCGTAAACATCGCCTCGATTCTTCTTTTGCTTAACGATCGGCTCCTGCGGTGTTTTCAAGTCGAGAATTTCTGGTACGCGTTCGCCTCGCTGACTTCAGCGCGTAGCAGCCTCACGAGTTCCTGGATTGCTATCGCGAGGCCTTCACGCATAAAGATGACGGCACCTTTGCATGGCGATCAGCTCGCGACGAACCGTGTTTCACTTCAAAGCAGGGCGGTAACCGCTTATGCGAGTTCCTCAAAGTGCCGGTCTGATAAGTAAGCCCTTGCTCACGGGGCTATTCTCGACAGCGGCACACCGCGGGAAAATCGGGACATAATTTGTGCTATTGCACACATAAAAAAATTCTTCCGAGTAGGCGCTTGGCAGTCTAGACCCGTTATGTATAATGCATTGCAGCACGCATTGTGATCCCTATTTTCACAATGCGAGAAGAAGCCGCGATTGCAGTGAACGCTAGGAGTTTGTCGGACTTGGCCCCGGCAAACTCCTAATGCAAAACCGGCGTGAGGAAAATGGCAAGAGAACATGATAGAGATGCGAATTCACCCGCAGTTTTCTTCACGTTCGACCCGTTCGGCGGGGTTTTTTTGGAATTGTCAGCCGGTTTTGCTTTTAGCAGCCTGTTCGGGCTGTTAAGTCCGACAGGCTGCTAGGTCAACGACGAGGAAACCATGAGCACGAACCGTATCGCTTCCCTGTCTGAAGGTGTCGAGGTCCTGGGCAAAGTGACCCCGCAATTTTCCGAGATCCTGACCCCGCAGGCGCTCGCCTTTGTCGCCAAGCTCTCGCGCAAGTTCGAGGAGCGCCGTCGCGAGTTGATGCAGCGGCGTGTCACGCGTCAAGCCGAGTTCGACGCCGGCAAGCTGCCGGATTTCCTGACCGAGACCAGGCACATTCGCGAGGGCGACTGGACCGTCGCCCCCGTTCCGCACGATCTGCACGACCGCCGCGTTGAGATCACCGGGCCGACCGACCGCAAGATGGTGATCAATGCGCTGAACTCCGGCGCCAGCGTGTTCATGGCCGACTTTGAGGACTCGAACGCTCCCACATGGGACAACATGGTCGAGGGCCAGGTCAATCTGCGCGACGCGATCAACCGCACGATCACGTTCACCAGCCCCGAAGGCAAGCAATACCGCCTCAACGACACGATCGCAACATTGCTGGTGCGCCCCCGCGGCTGGCATCTTGTGGAAAAGCATGTGCTGATCGACGACGAGCCGGTTTCCGGCGCGATCTTCGATTTCGCGCTCTATTTCTTTCACAACGCGAAGACGCTGCTCGCCAGGAACAGCGGGCCTTATTTCTATCTGCCCAAGATGGAAAGCCACCTCGAAGCGCGGCTGTGGAACGACATTTTCGTCGCCGCCCAGCGCGAGCTCGGCGTGCCCGTGGGCACGATCAAGGCCACGGCATTGATCGAAACCGTGCTCGCCGCATTCGAGATGGACGAGATTCTGCACGAGCTGCGCCAGCACTCGGCGGGTCTCAATATCGGGCGCTGGGACTATATCTTCAGCTGCATCAAGAAATTCCGTTCCAACAAGGATTTCTGCCTCGCCGACCGCGCGCAGGTGACAATGGCGGCGCCGTTCATGCGCGCTTATGCCCTGCTGCTCGTCAAGACCTGTCACAAGCGCAACGCCTTCGCCATGGGCGGCATGGCGGCGCAGATTCCGATCAAGAACGATCCCGCCGCCAACGCAGCAGCGCTCGAGAAGGTGCGTGCCGACAAGCTGCGCGAGGCGACCGACGGCTGCGACGGCACCTGGGTCGCGCATCCCGGACTGGTGCAGATCGCCAGGGCGATATTCGATCAGCACATGCCCACCTTGAACCAGGTTCACAGGAAACGCGATGACGTCAGCGTCACCGCCAAGGACCTGCTCAGCTTCCAGCCGGAAAAACCCATCACCGAGACGGGCCTTCGCAACAACATCAGCGTCGGCATCCAGTACATCGGCGCCTGGCTCGCCGGCAACGGCTGCGTGCCGGTCTACAACCTGATGGAAGACGCGGCAACCGCCGAGATTTCACGCTCGCAGATCTGGCAGTGGATGAGGAGCCCGAAAGGCGTGCTGGAAGACGGCCGCAAAGTAACCAGGGAATTGTTCGGCATGCTGTTGCCGGAGGAACTGGCCAAGATCAGGACGCTGCTGGGGGAAGAAGGGTGGAAAGCCGGCAAGTATGAGGAAGCGGCGCAGCTTTTCGCCGAGATCACAACCAGCGACGATTACGTGGAATTCCTCACGTTGCCTGGCTATGAATGGCTCACGCGCGATCTCAAGGTGCCGGTCGCGGCTTGACAGAAGGTTAATAAAGATGCCCCGCAGTCGCGGGGCTGTTTTGTATAAGTAGCTGTTTACAAACGATATGTCTTGGTGATGCTGCGATTCATGGCGGATCCCGCAGCGGCGGCCCAATCGCGCTCCTGTCAACCGATGATCGGGAGAAGCCGTTAATGGCGTTGACCGATTAATGCGGTCGTTTTGCTATTTAAACAACATCTTCAACTCACCAAGAGGAAAAATCATGAGCAAGCTTCTGTCCACTCTGTTGGCCGCCGTCTTCGCCGCTGTGACCATTACCCCGGTCGCGTTCGCCGCGGACGACACGAAGAAAACCGACGGTAAGGCGAAAGCCGCAGCGACGAAAACCGAAGGCAAAGCGAAAGCCGCTGAAAAGAAAACCGAAGGCAAAGCGAAAGCCGCTGCGAAGAAAACCGAAGGCAAAGCGAAAGCCACTGCGAAGAAAACCGAAGGCAAAGCGAAAGCCGAAGAGAAGAAGTAACCTCTCTTTCTGTCCCGCAAAAGGCAAGGTTTCGACCCTGCCTTTTTTATTTGAACGTGCGAACCGGAGCAGCGGCCAAAATAGGCCATCGTCTTCGGTTACTGCGTAACGCAGGTTAAAATGACGACCATGGCGAAGACACGCGTAGTGGTCGGCATGTCGGGCGGGGTTGATTCCTCCGTCGCGGCGCTGCTGCTGAAACAGCAGGGCCACGAGGTCACGGGCCTGTTCATGAAGAACTGGGAGGACGACGACACCGATGAATACTGCTCCTCGCGCCAGGACTTGATCGACGCGGTTGCAGTCGCCGACCGCATCGGCATCGATATCGACACCGTCAACTTTTCCGCCGAGTACAAGGAGCGCGTGTTCAGCGAGTTCCTGCGTGAATACCGGGCCGGGCGCACGCCGAATCCCGACGTGCTGTGCAACGCCGAGATCAAGTTCAGGGTGTTTCTCGATCACGCGCTCGCGCTCGGCGCCGACTATATCGCGACCGGTCATTATGCCCGGATACGGGAGGTCGACGGCCTCCATCAGTTGCTCAAAGCCGAGGATGGCACCAAGGACCAGAGCTATTTTCTCCACCGCCTGAACCAGCGGCAACTCGCCAGGACGTTGTTTCCGCTCGGCGCAATCTACAAGCGCGAGGTGCGCGCCCTCGCGCGCGCAGCGGGCCTGCCCAATCACGACAAGAAGGATTCGACCGGCATCTGCTTCATCGGCGAGCGACCGTTCCAGGACTTCCTGAACCGTTATCTGCCGGCCAACCCCGGCGACATCTGCACACTCGATGGCGAACCCGTCGGTCGCCACCTGGGACTCATGTATTACACGCTCGGACAGCGACAGGGTCTGGGCATCGGCGGGCGACGCGACGGGGACGGCGAAGCGTGGTATGTCGCGGCCAAGGATCTCAAACGCAACCGCCTGATCGTGGTGCAGGGACACGACCACCCGGCCTTGCTCTCCGAGCGGCTGGTCGCCAGGGACCTTAACTGGATCAGCGGCGCGGCGCCGCACTGCCAGTGGGTCTATGGCGCGAAGACGCGGTACCGGCAGAAGGACGCAGCGTGCACGATCAGCGAGGTCGACGCGCAGGGTTGCACCGTCGAGTTCGCCGAGCCGCAGTGGGCCGTCACGCCCGGGCAGTCAGTCGTCGTTTACGAAAGCCAGGTGTGCCTGGGAGGCGGAATTATCGAATCCAGCGAAAGAATGCGGGATTCGGACCTGAAGGGAGGCCGCTGCCCGCCGGACACGGTGAAGTTTAATGATGAACGATGAATGATGAATGATGAATGCAGACCATGGAACTGCCTACTCGTTCCGCATTCATCGTTCCGCGTTCCGCATTATGTTGTCGGCGGCGCCGTGTCCTTGAACGACGGGCGTTGCGCGAGCTTCTCGGCGAGCTTGGCGAGATTCGGGTAGGTTTTGCGCCAGTTGAGTTCCGGCAGGCGCAGGTCGAGATAGCCCAGGCAGCAGCCGACCGCAATATCCGAAAGATTGAAAAACTCGCCGCAGCACCAGTTCTTCCCGCCCAGATCGTCGGACATTGCCTTGAGCGCGAGGTCGATCTTGCCCTGCTGGCGCGCAATCCAGCCTGATGACTGCCGTTCGGCGCGGCGGCGCTTCTCCGTCACGACCGCCACGACGGCATCCGTGCAACCGTCGGCGAGCGCCTCCCAGCGCCTGACCTGGATGCGATGGCGTGTGTCCTCGGGAATCAGCTTCGCCACCGGGCTCGCGCTGTCGAGATACTCGACGATCACGCGCGAATCGAACACCGTCGTGTCATCGTCGATGATCAGCACCGGCACCTTGCCGAGCGGATTGAAGTTCGGCACTTTCGTCTTCGCATCATTGGGCGGGTCGATCACAAACTCGTACTCGATGCGCTTCTCGGCGAGGACGACGCGCGCCTTGCGCGTGTAAGGACTGGCAGGCGTTCCGATCAACTTCATTGTTCGTGAATCCGGCATAAAAAGGGGCGATATTATAGCATCGCGCTGATCACGAAATCGCCACTCCTGAAGAACATGGCACCACGAGCGCACCACCGTGGTGCAACTTGACGCTGGCGCCGGACACGGGGTAGCCTACTGACAGTTTTTCCCTTCGACACCGCGCGGAACATCATGGACACCGTCGCCAAAAAATTCATTCTCTTCACCCAGCCCGGGTGAAGCTCCTGTCTTAGAGCGAAAGAGTTTCTTTCGAAAAAAAATATCGACTTCGTTGCGGTCGACGTGCTCAATGATCCGGGCGGCCGCGAGCAATTGCAGAAGCTCGGCACGCGCAAGGTGCCGGTGGTGGCGCGCGGCGATCGCTATGTCTTCGGCCAGAACCTCGAGGATGTCGCCGAGTTCGTCGGCCTGGGGAGCACTGGACACGCCCGGCTGCCACCCGGCGAACTGGTCAAAAAATGGGTCAATGTGCTGCGCGCGGCACAACGCTACGTGCGGCAGCTTCCGGCCGAACACCTCAACGAGCGGGTGATTCCCAACCGTGACCGCCCGATCCGTCTGCTGAGCCACCATGTGTTCCGCATCGGCGAGGCGTTCATCGAAACTGCAACCCAGGGGACGGAGTACTCCGAGTACCACGCCCAACAGCCGCCCGCGCCCGGCACGATGTTGACCGGCGACGAGATCGTGCGCTACGGCGACAGCGTCATCCCGCGTATCGAGAGATGGTGGAACGATTTCAGCGACAAGTCCGGGAGGCACCAGGTCAAGACCTACTATGGCGAGCAGTCGCTGCACGAACTGCTCGAGCGTTCGACCTGGCACTCGGCGCAACACGCGCGGCAACTGATCGCCGTGCTCGAGCGTTACGGCATCGAGCCCGACGGCCGGCTCACCGCGGACGATCTGGCCGGCTTGCCGTTGCCCGAGCGGCTTTGGGAATAGAGTAAAGCTCGGCAGACGAAAAGCCGCGGACATAGCGCGGCTTTTTTGTTGCGTCTGCAGTTGCCGCAGCCGCCGAACCGGATACCCGGGAAACGCGCGACATTGCGTCGGGCCTGTGCGCTACTGCGGTTTGATCCCGGCGTCCTTGCTTGAGCTTACCCGCCTTGAATAGCATAATCATCCTTAAATACGTTAAACTGGAAAGCCTTCAAACCGTTTTTCCGCCGCTCGATGTTACCGCTGTGCCTCGTCCCTGAACCGGCCGCTCGTCATGCGACAGCCGGCTGTTTTCCGCCATGTTGACTTCGGTTGCCGCCGCGCGTCGCGCGCTGCCTTCGGTCGACCGCTTGCTCCAGAGCGAAGCGGTCGGGATCCTCATCGCCCGATACGGCAGAGCGCTGGTAACGGAAGCGATACGCGACCGGCTCGATTCGCATCGCGGCGAACTCAGCGACGCGCCGCCAGGAGCCATCGCGCCGTTTGACGAGCACGCCTTCGTGGACGCCTGCGCTTGCCTGCTCCAGGTCCGCACGCAACCCTCGCTGAAACCAGTCTTCAACCTGACCGGCACCGTGTTGCACACCAATCTTGGCCGGGCCCCGATGCCGAAAAGCGCTGCCGAAGCGGTGGTGCAGGCGATGACGCACCCGGTCAATCTCGAGTTCGATCTCGGCGGCGGCGCGCGCGGCGAGCGCGACAGCCATGTTGAGCGCTGGCTGACGAAGCTGACCGGCGCTGAGGCCGCGGTCGTCGTCAATAACAACGCGGCCGCGGTGTATCTCACGCTCAATACGCTCGCGCTCAAGAAGGAAGTGTTGGTGTCGCGCGGCGAATTGATCGAAATCGGCGGCGCGTTCCGCATGCCCGACATCATGGCGCGCGCAGGCTGCAAGCTGCACGAAGCGGGCACCACCAACCGCACGCACCTCAAAGACTACACCGCGGCGATTTCGGCGCGCACCGCAGCGATCATGAAAGTGCACACCAGCAACTATGCGATCCAGGGTTTCACCGCCGCGGTGCCTGAGCGCGAGCTTGCGACGCTCGCCCATGAGCATGGCTTGCCGTTCATCGTCGACCTCGGCAGCGGGATGCTGGTGAATCTCGAAGACTACGGCTTGCCGCACGAACCCACGCCACGCGAGGCGATGGCGCACGGCGCCGATCTCGTCACCTTCAGCGGCGACAAGCTGCTCGGTGGCCCCCAGGCCGGATTGATCGTCGGCAAGAAGGAACTCATCGCGCGCATCAGGAAAAATCCCATGAAGCGCGCGCTGAGGGTCGACAAGATGACGCTCGGCGCGCTGGAAGCGGTGCTGCGGCTCTACGCCGACCCCGAGCGACTGGTCCAGGAGCTGCCGACGCTTAGACTGCTCACGCGGCCGCTCGCCGACATCGAGGCGCAGGCGCAGCGAGTGCTGCCTGCGATGAGCGCTGCGCTGGGCACCCGGGCGGAGGCCGGAATCATCGCCTGCAGCAGCCAGATCGGCAGCGGCTCGCTGCCGGTTGATTCCCTGCCGAGCGCGGGCATCGCGGTCAGCGCCGGCGCCAAGCGCAGGGGTTCGTTTGCCGACAGGATCGCCGCCGCATTCCGCGCCCTGCCCGTGCCGGTCATCGGCCGCATCAAGGACGGCGCGTTCATCATGGACCTGCGCTGTCTCGAGCACGAGGACGAGTTCGTGGCACAGCTGGCGCATTTGAAAATCGACGAAAAGCCGAACCACAAAGGACACTAAGGACACAAAGGAAGGTCAGACGAACAATCTTATGAAAACCTTCGTGTCCTTTGTGTCCTTCGTGATTAAAGATTTTTAGAGGTCTACAGTGATCGTCGCTACCGCAGGACACATCGACCACGGCAAGACGCTGCTGGTTAAAACGCTCACCGGCGTCGACACCGACCGCCTGCCGGAGGAAAAAGCGCGCGGCATTTCGATCGACCTCGGCTTCGCCTACCTGCCGCTCGCCGACGGCGGACTGATCGGATTCGTCGACGTGCCGGGGCACGAGCGCTTCGTCCGCAACATGCTCGCGGGCGTGTGCGGCATCGACTTTGCGCTGCTGGTGGTGGCGGCCGACGACGGCGTGATGCCGCAGACGGTCGAGCACCTCCATATCCTCGATCTCTTGAACGTGGCGCGCGGCGCCGCGGTGATCTCGAAAATCGATCGCATCGATGAGGCGCGCGTGCGCCAGGTCGCCGACAACGTCAAGGCGCTGCTCGGCCCGACCAGGCTCGCGGCAATCCCGGTGCTGCCGGTTTCCGCCGTGAGCGGGGCGGGCATTGAGGAACTGCAACAACTGCTGGCACGGGAAGCGGCGGCGCTGACTGCGCGGCGGTCCTCCGGACAGCGTTTCCGGCTCGCCATCGACCGCGCCTTCACCGTCGCGGGAAGCGGCACTGTTGTAACCGGCACGGTATTCAACGGGGCGGTGAAATCCGGCGACAAGCTGATGATCTCTCCCGCCGGCATACCGGTACGGGTGCGCGGCATCCAGATCCAGGGCAAGGCCGCGGAAGGGGCGCAGGCCGGGCAGCGCTGCGCGCTCAACCTGGGCGGCACGGACCTCGACGCGGTGCGCCGCGGCGACTGGGTGCTTGACGAAGCGCTTCACCACCCGACACAGCGCATCGATGCCCGCGTCACGGTGCTCGCCGCCGAGCCGCAACCGCTCAGGCACTGGACGCCGGCGCACCTGCATCTCGCCACCGCCGATGTCACCGCACGCGTGGCGATCCGGCGCGGGGAAGGGGTCGCCCCGGGCGCATCGGCGGTCGTGCAACTCATTCTCGACAAACCCATCGGCGCGCTCCACGGCGACCGCTTCATCCTGCGCGATCAGTCGGCGAGCCGCACGCTGGGCGGCGGCACCGTGCTCGATCCGTTCGCGCGCGCTGCGCGTCGCGGCAGCGCCGCGCGGCTGGCCGAGCTCGCCGCGCTGGAGGAGCCCTCACCCGCGGCAGCCCTCGCCGCGCTCAGCAGAATTTCCACCTCCGGCGTCGATCTCGGCCGTTTCGAGAAAACCTTCAACCTCACCTCCGAATATGCGGCCGAGCTTTATGGCGCGGGGAACATCGTTGCTGTCGGCAAGGAAAGCCGCACCGGCATCTCACGCGCATTACATGCCGAGCTGCGCGAGAAAGTGGTTGCAAACCTCGCAGCGTTCCACCGCCAGATGCCGCAGGCGCTGGGCAAGGAAATCGAAGCGCTGCGTGGCGAACTCGCGCCCCAGCTTGCCGCGGCGGTGTTCGCAGCGCTGCTGCGGGAACTGGCCGATGAGCGCAAACTGGAGGCAAGCGGGTCCGTTGCGCGCCTGCCTGGACACAACGCGACGTCCAACCCGGCAGACGAGAAGCTGTGGCAAACGATCCGCCCGGCGCTCGAAGCGAGCGGATTCGCGCCACCGCCGCTGCGCGATCTCGCCGCGAGCCTCAATCTCAAGGAACCCATCGTCAAGGACTTCCTGCATCGCAAGGCCAAAGGCGGCGAAGTCATGAAAGTGACCGCCGACCGTTTTTATCCACGTGCGACGCTGGCGTCACTTGCCGCAATCGCACAGGCCACCGCGCGCGGCAGCCCGAACGGGCAGTTCACTGCCGCGCAGTACCGCGATGCGACCGGCGTCGGCAGAGGCCTCGCGATCGAGATTCTCGAATTCCTCGATACGCTCGCCATCACCCAGCGCATCGGCGATGCGCGCAAGATGCGCAAGGATTTCGTGCCGCTGCTGGGTGCGGCGGTGGTTCCAGCAAAACATACCACTGCAGGAAAGACAGTTCCCGCGTCCGCGCCGCCGTCGAAACCGCGGCCGGCGCAACACTTGAAACGTTGACCAGGAGAACTAGTGGCTCAGAATACTTACGATGTGCTCATCATCGGCGAAGGCGTGAGCGGTCTCACCGCCGCTCATGCGCTTGCACAGAACGGTCTCCGAGTCGCGACCCTCGAAGCGCAGCTCTTCGGCGGGCTGGTGATCAATGTGAACGAACTTGACCCGGGGCCCGAAGCACGCACGGTATCGGGCGCCGAGTTCGCATCCGAACTGATGCAGGCCAATGCCGATCTGGGAGTGGCCAGCATTCAGGAAGCGGTGACGGCGCTAGAAATCGACGGCGGATTGAAGCAGGTCGTAACGGGCGCCGCAACCTATCAGGCACGCCACATCGTCCTCGCTTCGGGGGCCAGGCTCAAGAAGCTTGGCGTTCCGGGAGAAGCGGATTTCGAAGGGCGCGGCGTTTCGCAATGCGCCGACTGCGACGGACCCATGTATCAGAACGAAGACGCGGTAGTGGTCGGTGGCGGCGATTCCGCCTTGCAGGAAGCCTTGGTGCTCGCGCGCTTTTGCAGGAAGGTTCATATCGTGCATCGCGGCCGGCAATTTCGCGCACGCGCGCATTTCATCGACCAGGTTGCCGCCAACGGCAGGATCTCCGCCGTCTGGAACGCGGCCGTCGAAGCGATCGCCGGCAACAAGATGGTGGAGCAAGTGCACATCAAACATGCCGATGGACGCGCCGAGGAAATTCCCTGCGCCGGCATATTTGCCTACGTCGGGCTTACGCCGAATTCCGAATTTCTACCCCTGAAAATGAGGCGCGACAATGCGGGCTTCGTGGTGACGCGGGAAACGCTGGAGACCGAACTGCCCCGAGTGTGGGCAGTCGGCGCGCTGCGCAGCGGCTGCGGCGGGCTGCTCAGCGACGCCATTGCGGAAGCCAGGCGCGCGGCGCAGGCGATCAGCGCGCGGCTCACATAGTGGACATAATGCCCGCAAGCGCGCGCCGCGATTTACAATAACGTTATCGACCGTGTGCTCGACGTAGCAGCCGGCAAGTTGGCGTGAGTACACGCAAGCCGGCAGGACAGTTGCAACGGAAGGGAATCGCTCCCGGTGGGGCGGCCGGACTTCAAACCCGGTAGGGGCCGCTGGCGGTCCTGTGTGGGTTCGACTCCCACTCTCTTCCGCCAGTCTAAATCCAACGAAATCCCACAAAGTATGATAACCATAAGATAAATATAAGAAATATATCGAAACATGCTCCTAGGTTGTCCAGCTTGATCCTATTGCATCCGGCCATATATGGGGGTATAAACGGGGGTATAAAATTGACGCACTAAAAATATACCCCCATGCTCACCAATCCGAAATGCAAGAACGCGAAGGCTAAACATAAAGCCTATAAGCTGTTCGATGAGAGGGGGCTATTCCTCCTTATCCACCCCAACGGCTCAAAGTATTGGCGACTAAAGTACCGGGTCAGCGGGAGAGAGAAACTGCTGGCACTCGGTGTCTATCCCGAGGTGTCATTGGGATGCGCGAGAGACAAGCGCGATGAAGCCCGTAAGCTGCAAGGCGCCGGTGTCGACCCGAGCGCAGCAAAGCAGGAGCAGAAGCGGACAAAGCTGCTCGCATCCGCAAACAGCTTCGAGGCAATCTGCCGTGAATGGTTGGAACACATCAGGCACAGGTGGTCAAAAAATCACTCCACCTACACGCTGCGGCGTTTCGAGGCCTACACATTCCCCGAGATCGGCGGTACCCCCATTGCAGAAGTGACCGCCCCCATGCTGCTCGCTATGGCTCGAAAGATCGAGTCACGAGGAACCATCGAAACCACGCACAAGATCATGAACGCCTGCGGGCAAGTTTTTCGCTATGCGATCGCGTCTGGGCGCTGCGAGCGCAACCCGGTCGTCGATCTCAAGGGAGCGATTAAGTCGAAGCCTGCCCCAAAGCACATGAGCGCGCTATCTGAAAAAGAGTTGCCCACATTACTGAGGAAGATTGATAGTTACGCAGCACACGACGGTGGCGAATTGCAAACTCAATTTGCGATGCAGCTTTTGGCGCTCACCTTCGTTCGTACCGGGGAACTGCGCGAAGCGGCATGGGATGAATTTGATCTGGATAAGGCTGAGTGGCGTATTCCGGCGGAGCGGATGAAGATGAAAGCGCCACACACTGTTCCGCTCTCTCGTCAGGCAATTCAAGTCGTCAAGAAGTTGAAAGAGATCAACGGCGGGTTTTCCTTAGTATTTCCGGGCGCAAACCCGAAAAAACCAATGAGCAAGAATACCGCACTGTTCGCGCTGTACCGGATGGGCTACCGAGGCAGGATGACGGGCCATGGCTTCCGGGCTGTGGCTTCAACCATTTTAAATGAGATGGGTTTTGATGCCGATGTGATCGAAAGACAGTTGGCCCATGCGGAACAAAACAAGGTCAGGGCCGCATACCATCGTGCTGAATACCTACCAGAACGCCGCAAGATGATGCAGCAATGGGCGGACTATCTGGACAAGTTGAAGGCTGGGGCGGAAGTGATACCACTACGCGGTAATGCGACATAACGGTGTGCCGCCGTGCTCTGGTACCCGGTCACGCTGGTATCTCACATAAAGGCGTAAAGGGGCGGTTCATGTCAAAGGGTTTAAGCGAGGATCTGGCGTGGACAGTCGGCTGGCATCGTGCTCAAAAACTTGCACAAAAGACGCTTTCAGGGATAGTGCTGCTGGATGCTGGCCGTAAGTATCCGAATGCGAGATTCAGGGCGTTCCAGGCATCGGCCAAGATTTGGGAGAGGCTTTGCAGCAGGGAACTGAGAACCGAGGATGAAGTAAAGGACGCTGCCAAGAAAATTGGCATGATTTTCGAAAAAGGCAATCAGCGGATGATAGCCAAAGGGAAAAGTCCGATTCAGTTCAACCAATATCAGAAGAAAAGCAAAAGCCGAAGAGTATATACGGAGCTTGAATGGATGGCCGACATTTGCCATCTTGCTGACGGTGAAACAGGGCCTTACAAAGAGACGCTTAAAGAGCTCGACCTTGCAAGCTGGAAACCCTGGGAGGTCATGTATGTCACCGGATTGAGGGCGATTGACGATGCAGCCCGGGCAATTGTTGCCGGCGACCCGGAGTTGGCAATGTCTTTAGTCTACGACGCATTGAACGAGATGTATATGTGCGATGTTTTCGCCAACGGGAACGAGCGCAATAAGGAATACGACTCGAGGTTAGCCAGGATTTACGGTCTGAAGGGGCGTGATTTCGCTGTAACGGAAAAGGTTAACGAAAAGGTGGGGGAAGCGGTAAAAGCGGCTGTTAAAAACGACAGAATAGATCTGGCGAAGACTGCCGCAAGTAAGAAACATGAGAAAAACACGGAAATGCGCCGGCTTGTGATCGAGCGGTGGAAAAAGGAAAAAGCAAGCTACAAGAAAAACAAATCAGACTTTGCCCGCCACTACTCACGCCTGCTATTACAGAAAAACGAATTCGAAGTTAAAGCCAGCACGATAGCGACGCGCTGGCTTCGCGGTTTGTAGACCTGTGACGTGCGCGCATATCGTATGATCTGCACGCACGTCATATATCGGAACAGGAGGAATTGCGATTTACTCGACACCATGTTCAATTACGGCCGTCCTTGGCCGATGGAGTTCGAGAAATGGCAGACAATCTTCCTCAAACCGGCTTTCTTCGCCAGCGGCAAATCCTCGGCGATCCCAAGGCGCAGCCGCCGATCCCGGCAATCATTCCTGTCGGCAAATCGACGTGGTGGGCCGGCGTTAAATCCGGGCGCTTTCCCCAGCCCGTAAAACTCGGCCCGCGCACCACCGCCTGGCGCGTAGAAGATATCCGCCGGCTGTGCGAAGGTGCGAAATGACCGCCGACGCGTTGCTTTCGCACCTTGAAGGCATCAAGCGCACCGGGCTGGGCCGGTGGTTGGCGCGATGTCCCGCGCATCCTGACCGGCACCCGTCACTGGCTATTCGCGAACTCCCCGATGGCCGGATTCTGGTCCACGACTTCGCAGGCTGCGCTGTCGAATCCGTATTGTCTGCGGTTGGCCTGAGCTTCGCCGATTTACACCCGCACCGCGCAATCGCTCAGGGTTGCAAGTCTGAACGCCGTCCCTTTCCTGCGGTTGACGTGCTGCGGGCCATCGGGTTTGAAGCAACGCTGGTTTGCCTCGCGGCGGCACACTTGTCGCGCGGTGGCACTTTGACCGAACAGGACCGCGCACGGTTGCTGGTCGCGCATTCGCGCATCAGCGCGGCACTGGAGGAAACCGGCCATGTCTGACACGTCAATAGAACGCGGCCAGGCAGCACTGGACGCATTGGCGGCAGGCGAGATGATTCAGGACGTTGTTAAGCGCTTGGCGTTGCTTGACTGCCTCGAATACGAGAAGTTGCGCGACACGGAAGCCCAGCGCCTGGGCGTGCGCGTTGGCGTGCTCGACAAGGAAGTCAGCAAAGCTCGACACACCGCAATGGACGAAAGCGGTAAGGCAACAATTTTTCCCGCGGTTGAACCGTGGCCGGAACCGGTGGACGGCGCGGCGCTGCTGACTGAGCTGCTCGCCACCCTGCAGCGATACATCGTCTGCGCACGCGATACCGCGGTGGCGGTGTCGTTGTGGTGTGCGTTCACCTGGCTGATCGATCGCGTACAAGTGGCGCCACTGGCCGTCATCACCGCACCGGAAAAGCGCTGCGGCAAGACGCAACTTCTGAATTTCATCGGCAAGGTTTGCCACCGTCCCCTGGTAGCTTCAAATATTTCGCCGGCCGCCGTGTTTCGTGTCATCGAGGCGCACAACCCGACATTGCTGATTGACGAGGCGGATTCGTTTCTCAAGGAAAACGAGGAGCTGCGCGGGGTCATTAATTCCGGGCACACGCGGCAATCGGCCTACGTCATTCGTACAGTAGGCGACGACCACGAACCGCGCCAGTTTTCGACATGGGGCGCGAAGGCCATCTCCAGCATAGGACATTTGGCGGAAACCATCGTGGATCGTGCCATCGTGCTGGAACTGCGGCGCAAGCTGCCCACGGAATCCGTACAACGCCTGCGTCATGCCGAGCCGCAACTGTTTGAACGATTGGCATCGAAGCTGGCGCGATTTGCCGACGATGCGGGCAGATCCATTGAGCGCGCCCGACCGAATTTGCCCTACGCCCTTAACGACCGCGCACAGGATAATTGGGAACCGCTGCTGGCGATTGCAGACCACATTGGCGGCGACTGGCCCGACATTGCAAGGCGCACAGCGCTGCGGATTTCTGGTGCGGAGCGAGAAGCGCAATCGCTGTCCACTGAACTGCTCGTCGACATCCGCAACGTGTTCGACGGTAAGCAGGTCCCCCGGATTAAGACAGCCGATCTTTTGATGGCACTCGCCGAAGATGAAAACAGACCGTGGGCTACCTACAACCGGGGCAAGCCGATGGTGGCGACGCAACTGGCCAAGCGGCTCGCTGAATACGGCATCAAGCCCAGCACGATGCGAATCGATGGCCCCGCGGCAAAAGGTTACTCGCGGGCCGACTTCGACGACACATTCCGCCGATACCTTTCTCCATGCGCAGACACCCCCAGCGCACCCGTAGCGCCGTTACAAATTGCGAAAAGTGTAATACTTTCAAATACTCCAAGCGTTACTGAAAGCCACGCTTGCGGCGACATCGAAAATCCGTCCGTAACACCTAACTTATTGATTGACAATGATTGTTACGGCGCTACGGCTAAAACTGGGGAAGCAGCGAGGAATGCCGTGGAGATTGAGATTTGATGACCCCTGCGACGATCATCCAAAAGGCCCAGGCGGATGGCGTAACGCTGATCTTGTCACCATCGGGCACCATCAAAGCGGCAGGCGAGCGCGAAGCGGTCAATCGATGGTTGCCTATTATCCGCGAGCACAAAAATGAAATAGTGAATGAGCTGCGAGCGGCGAACAATGGCGCGTATGACGCCCCGCCCGATGCAACGGCCGAGACGCGGCGGCAAAGGGTGCTGGCGATGCTGCGGGAAAACCCGACCGCGCGATACGCCATCGTGACCGAGACGGAGAGTGACCCCGACGCGGTTATCGTGACGCTGGCGATCCGTGGGCGCGCAACGTGCGAGCTACAGATTCCGCGCGACCGCTACGATGGGGCGCTACTGCTGGACCTGATTGACCGCCACAGTGCGACGGTGCATTGATGGAACAGGGCTGCACGTTTCTTCGATAGTGCAAGGCCGAATAACGATTACCGACGTCCGTTTTCCCTGAAATCGTACCCCTTGCGTGACGGTTGCTGAGCAGCCAGCGGACCTTGATGGTCATCGCGTCCAGTGGCTGGAATTCGGCCACTGCGGCCGCTGGCGATTTGCCCAAGAGGTGGTCGGTGCTTCGGATTTGAGCGTCCGCTCCCGAACAATTTCAGATATATTGACAGCGGAAACGCCGGACCGAACAACCAGAAGCGTACCTGAAACCCATGTCTAGCCACGACTACGACTACGATCACCGCTTTGTATGCGCCTCGTGTTTTGCGGATGAGGGAATCAAGGGCTTCATCGAAGGCGCAATGAAAAGCAAGGAATGTTCGTTCTGCGGAGTGGCAGCGGATGAGCCGATCGCTGCGCCGTTCAAAGAAGTTGCGAAGCACATCAACGACAGTCTGTATCAGGAATACGATGACGCCGGGAACTGCATGTCCTATGTCAGTGCGGACGGTGGATACCAGGGAGAAACATGGCCGACGTATGAGCTTCTCATGGACGTCATCGCGTTGGAGCTGCCCAGGGATGAGGACGAGTCGTTGTTTAAAGCGCTGGTTGACAGACTCGATGACAACGCGTGGTGCCAGCGCAACCCCTACAGTCTTACCTATGCCCAAGAAACGGAGTTCAGTTGGGGGCGCTTCTGTCAGGTAGTCAAACATCAGCGCCGCTATTTCTTCCGCGACGATGACAAACATGACCGCGAGATTCTTTCCCCAGGAGAGCTGCTCGAAACGATCCTCGACTATGCCGGGAAGATCGGCCTGATCGTTGGCATGGACCGAGGCGTCCTCAAAGTCACCAGGGCACGACTTCAGCGCGATGGGGAGAAATTCGAATCCGCTCTCGATCTCGGACCACCGCCCCAGGCGAAGGCGATCCAGTCAAACAGAATGAGTCCCGCGGGCGTCGTGATGTTCTACGGCAGCGACCAGCCGGAAACGGCGCTGCGTGAAACCGCCCAGTCCCTTGGAGCGGGCACGTATGCCGTGGGGGAGTTTTCCAATGGGCGTGAGATCGTGCTTCTCGACCTGGCAAATCTGCCGGATATCCCCAGCGTGTTTTACGAGATTCCCGATAGCATGGAATACAACCCGCGCCCCGTCTTGCAGTTTCTCCATCATGTGTCGTGGGAAATCTCGCAGCCGGTCGCACGAGACGGTCGCGAGCACATCGAGTACGTGCCCTCGCAGGTCGTGACGGAATTCGTCCGCTCGAGGAGCACGGAAACCGGCAGCATCGACGGCATCCGCTATCCCAGCGCCGTGCATCCGGACAACGCATCATACGTGCTGTTTGCGGATCAGGACAACGTAGCGGTGCCGAACGACAAGCGGCCCGCGTTCAAAGGCGACGACCGCTGGCTGGAACTGGTGGCGCACACCGAGCGTCAAGTCAGCGAGGACGACCTCCGCGGTTGGAAGAACGAGTTCGCCAAGCCGCCGACCGACTTCAGCGACTGAATCTTGGGGCCGGCCTCGATCCAAGGCGAAGCCCCACGGCCGCCCCCGGAGGCGCGGGGCGCCAACCCGAGAGCCGGACGGCGCAAGGCCGCACGCCAAGACAACAAGGAAATTTCGCTGCCGACTGCACAGTGGGGCGTTGCGTGAAGTCTAGTCCTTGTCGGCTGGTACTCGTGGTAGGAGCAAAGCGACGCATCGTCCCACCCACCGCATTCCACTCCAGAGCCATAGAGCGCAGTTCGTTCATGCCGATCCGATCCTATTCCTCACCAAAGCGGAACTTCCGCAAGGCGATAGCTTCCTCCGCACGCTTTTTTTCGGCGTCCCGTTGCCGCTCCAGATCGGCGATATATCGTTTAGCGAACTCCCGTACGCGTTCGTCGGTATCAGTTAGCCATTCCAACACTTCTTGGCGTTTGCGTTCGTATGCTTCGGCCATCCCGAACGCACCGGACACAACCCCTGTCGTCTCCAGCGCAATGCCAACCTCCGTGAGTAGACGGCTATCCGGCGAGGCAGCCTTCACAATCTCCTTGCAAAGCCGGTGAATGAACGGCTCACCGTGATAGGTCCTCAAAATGCCAACAACAAACTGCTGGTTGATTTCGCCACCCTCCCGCAATAACCTCTGCAGTTCACCCTCGAACTCTTCAGAGAAGTTCGGGAAGATGTTCTTCAGCAGTCGTGCGCCACGAAACTCAAAAAGCGATGCGTCGGACTGGAACTGCTCAAACACGCAGCGAATCGCCTTAGCAGGTATGCGCGACAGAGGCTCCTGGAGTTTGTGAAACTCAAATGGGACCGCATCGAACTCGTCCGCACTAATGCCTTGGCGCTCCTGCGACTCCATGGCAATCCGCCTGCAGAAAAGCTGAATCACTTTTTCTGGAGCTCGTTGCGCAATAGGGAATAAGACCTCCTCCGCGTGGTAGTCGATCTTAGGGAGCACAGAGAGATTTTGGAGAACGCGTGCATCGCCCTCCGCATCCATTTCTGCAAGTAGTCGTTGTGCTTCCTTCCTGAACCACGCATCAAAAATCCAGCTCGCGTCTTTCTCCCTGGTCAACACGTCAATAGCTGGCAAGAGAAGCTCATTGACGATGCTTACGCCTGCATCCTGATACCTGGCTACGGCAACGGTCGTGATCTGCCGGATCGTCGGAACATCCTTGATCTCCGCGGCTCTTGCCAGGAGCCGTTTAAGCAACCCAAGATCCAGTTCCTTAGTGGACAAGAACATCTTCGTGGCCGCAAAGAGATGGCGGTCCTCATCAGGACGCGCCTCCGCAATCCATTTCTCTATGAGCGTTCTGGTAGCCTCTCGCTCGGAACCGTCCCAAAGGCTGTACAAGATCGGAATCAGAAAGCGCGCAATCGCATTGACATCCTCGGTGATGAGTTTGAGCGCCAGGTCAGGATGCGCCTTTGCGAATTCAGCGAGGAAATGATAGAAGACCGGAAAGGTCGCAAGGTCATCCGACTCTGTGGTTGCATACAAGAGGATTCTTTCGCGCCACTCTGGATAGGTTTCCGCAGTAATACCTTCCGCAAAGCGCGAAGCTTGTTGCCGCCGCTCCTTCTCCTTGGTTTCGACCTGATCGCCTGATCGCACAAGCGTCGACCAGTCGCCGAATATGCCCTCGAAACCCACGAGGATTCGATAGATTGCGTATTCGTCTCGCGCCGCAAGAGCCTTTTCCACGGCCAGTGCCGCTACCTTGATATCCTCACGATGCGCGTGCACAAAAATCCAGTAACTGTTCGACTCTATCTTCTGGACAATTTGCAGATCTTCAGTCGGGATCAGCTCCAAATAGAACTTAAGCACCTCTCCGGCATCACGAGCGATCATGTCACTGGCCTTGCCCTTGGGAGCCCCTCGATCGTCCGGCCGAGTTGCCGCATTTAGCGCATTGATAACGGCCAACTTATCGCGCTTTGCTACTGCCAACCCATACAGGCGGCGAAGCAAACGAATAGTGCGGATGCGAATATCGGCAACGGACGATTCCGCCGGGGTCGCCCCCTGCGAAAGGGTCATCGATGCGGACGACCACTTTGTGCCTTCCATTGTTGGAGACAAGAGTCCGCCGAGCAGGCGCAGAGTTGGCTCCTTGTACGCCTTCAGCACCGAGTCATCGAAGGATTCGAGCACGTCAATGATCTGGCCTTGCGGAGTCGCACCGATCCCGCCCTTGCGATCCTCGCCGTAGAATACGTCCAGGTCATACTTGGCAAGCGCATCAAGGCCGCCAAGGGCCTTCTTGCGAATCTTTTCAACGGAATGGTTGGAGAGCCGCAGGAGGATACGCAAAACAGCCTGAGTTTCGAGGTAGCGAAAGCGAACGAGCAACTCGATCGCCTTGACGATCAACGTTTGAGCATTGCTGTATTTGGCGATGTAGTCGGCGTATGCTTCCTTGGTGTGCGAAAATTTGAGCGTGCGCGTCTCGATTGTTTGTATAAAGTTCTCGATGACACCGATCGAGCGCCCGCTGAATCGATGCCCGATCACGTCCAGGATGGCAAGGCTCTGCTCCAGCGACTCGTATTCGTTGTCGCTTGCGAGTACCTCGACAGCCCGGTCGAATTCCTTCGCCAATGCGGCCTTCGCCACCTGGGTCGTGGACTGGGCTAATCGGGTCAGCACTTTGAGACGCGCGTTAATGTCCATCGACATCCGCTCCCTTCTCAAGCAAGGCGATGATCTCGGCCTCGACGATGGGTGCCACGGCTTCTCCGATCGTGCGATCCACCACCAGATAGTGATTTCCGATATCGCGGACAAACCCTGCCAGGACGAGACGCTCGACAACGTTCTTGGCAACATCCGTGGGAATTTGCGCTTGATACAGGAGAAGGAACAATTGCTCCTTGCTCGGATTGGCGAGGTACGCGACGTAAGCCAGGATCTTCAGTTCCAATTCGTCGAAGCGTTTTCGAGCCTCGGCCAGCCGCTTGGCCACTTCCTGAACATCGGCCGCCGCTAGCGCGAGGCCGGCCTGAATCTGTCCTGCTTCAGTTGCTTGAGGAACAGGGGCTACAAACGCCGCGGCAATCCCCTCGGGCGCCTCGGTGCCAGTGTCTGTGAGGTCTTGCGCCTCAAGCGCGGCAAGATCCAAAATAGGATTTGCCTCTTGCAAGTCGCGCACTAGATTTTCGATGCCTCGATAGCCGACAATCTGGATTCCGCGCGCCTGCGCCTCGTCGACTAGGTCTTGCGCGAGCTGATGCCCGCTAAAAAACGCCTTGTCGTGAGAAACAAACCGGACTTCGGAGCCAGCCTGCAATCGAAGCACGCTCTCCCAGATCAAGCAATCCTTGTAGCCGTGATCAGTTTTTGAAGTCGGTCGCTGTTTCGCTACTGAGCGCCTGCCGGCCGCTTCAAGAATTTCGGGGCTCAAAGGGGAAATCTGCGTGATGTCGCCAAGAGTACGAAGGCGATCGACCGCTCCTTGCTCGATCAAGTCGTTGGCAGGCAACGGTTGGCTTCTGAAACCAATAAGGGTCTCCAGAACACTCAGCGCGGGAACGACCTTTACGCGTTGTTCCTCCGCCGCCTCCAGGGTTTGCTCGATGTACTCCGTTTGCAGGATTTCTGGGATCAACAAGCGGCCATTGATGGCTCTCAGAAGACGCACGAGCGCCGGTCCGCCCTTCTTGCGAAGAAGGTGCGTTTCCCGAACAAAGACATTTGTGTCACAAACGACAATGATGCCCATGGGCTGCTTCGGATGCCTCAGTAACAGAATTATGCAAGTAAACGGTACTTTGCACTAACTCAATATTCTTAACATATCATTCATCTGGCGCGTGTGACATCCGCGCCGCCGGCATCGGCACCTGCCGCCAGCGACGGAGCACCGCGAGCGGCGTCACCTCCAATCAATTTACCGAGTGACTGCAGCCGGGAAACATAGATGACGCGTTCGGGTCGAGAGTGTGAGTTCGGGTAATCCAGGAGCGGACGCTCGCGTGAGCGGTGCAATTCTGCGGCCTAGCAAAGCGCGAACGGCCGCAATGGCCGGATTCTGTTGAAAAACTCGATCCGCTTAGGCTTGGCCACGCCTGGGTGAATTTTCGGCTTCTCAGGAACGCGTAGGATCGACGCTAGCGGACTTGGGAATGGTGCGAGCACAACCAAACTTCGATGCATCTCGCCGTAAACGGAGTTTTTCAACAGAATCGCCGAACAGCGGGCCTTGGAGCAATTTTCTCCACTGACTCATCGTCGGCCGAAGCAGCCGGTGGCACTTCGATCCGTCAATGTCAGCAATGCAAATCGAAACCTGACGTTGGTCCGGATAGCGAAGCCGAACGGCTGCTTAAGCGTGTTGCTTTCGGCAGGACTCCGCCAAAGCGGACGGACCTGACTCGCCAACAATTGCCTTTGCGGTGACAATGGCGCCTCGGCACACCGTTCCGAGTGCTTTGGGGACATGAGCGATGAAGAAACTGCTTGACGGCGCTTATCAGCTGCCTGATCCGCTGTATGGCTTCATCGAGGTCGATGACGACATTCGGACTCACATCTTGGAGGGCGAGGCCCTTGAGGCAGAACGGGGACGCGCCAAGCGTTTATTCAACCTTGGACTGGTCCGGTATCTTTTCCCGAGCGCCTCGCACACAAAATGGGAGCACCATCTTGGCACGCATCATGTGATCGTTGAAGCGCAGAAGCATTCCAAGCTGCTGTCGACTGACGATTTCCAGCTACTGCGCTACCTGAACTTCTTCTCTTGCTTCGGGTATCCGGCGCTTGGCTACGGTGCCGCCGAAGCGATCCTCTTAGCTGCTGAACGCGATGATAAGTATCGAAAAGAGCTTCTGGAGAAGTTTCTTCAGCCCGTCTACGAGATCGCCAACAAATTTGGCGAAAAGCACGAGGAGTACCGTGTTCGTACGCGACCGGAAGACCTGTTGAAGTGGTATCGCTACAAGGCATTGAACGCGTGGTTCGGTGCGTACAAGGTGCTGCTAGTGGAACGGAAGGCAATCCATAAGAACGTCTGGAAGCACAAACTTGTTGCCGCGCTCGTTGGAGATGCATCAAGGGTAAAGAAAGCGTACTTCGAGCTTGCGCGACTGGAGTACCTGCAACGGGATCTTCACTACACGCAGATCGTTACCTTCAAGATTCCGTTGGGGCGCGCACTCGGCGATTACAAAAAGCAGATGCTCGGCGACACCTATGACGATTTACTTGAATCGCTCCGTGCCACGATTACCCGAGACGTCTACACCCACCCTGCATTCCTCACCTTGGAAAGTCTTGCGCGGGAGGCAATCGCGGACGCTCTTGTGTCGGGTGCTGTAACGACAGACGATTTAATTAAAAAGGACGACTACTGGCTTGAGGAGAAGATCGGGGTTTCCAAGCTTGTGCCGTTGGTTGAAAGAGGGCAGGAAATCCTGCGCGAATCGACCCTTTTCGACATGGCGCAGCGGCACGCCGGAGACACAGATTACTCATCTCGCCGCGACATCGCGAAAAGATTGTACGGAGCAGAGCCGCCAGGACAGTTCGGGTATGTAACGTCCGGAACGGTGGAGCAACGATCCTTTTCTACGACCTACAATTCTTTCCGTGCCGTCGATGTCGTCGTCTTTGCTCACTTGAAACCCAAGCTCGGCCACCTTCTGAGAACTCTCAAGGAATTGGCGCTCATCTATGAAAATACCAAGAAAGCCCGAGGAATAAACGTCAATACGCTGCTCCACAAATATGCGCGCCAGCTAATCGAATATGGATTTGGGCAGCAGCTGACAATCAACTATGACGGACTGTTCCAGGAATTCCAGCGACGGTACAAGGATGCCGGAATTGCTCCCAAGTTGAAGGAGTACCTGGAGCGAGTCAAGCGCGACTTCGGGCCATCTCATCAGATCGTTGCTTCCCATGATGCGAGTAAGCCGGCCATTTTCCATGGCCGAAGGCTCGCGTTTCTTCTGGAGTACATCGCGTACGCCGGGGCCGGCATTGACCCGGCGAAAGAGCTACTCAGCATTGCCAAGGAACTCCTGCTGAGCCTTGGGCCAGCCGGCAATAATTGGGAAGGGGAAAGGTTGGAATACCTTGCCCACCTTTATCTTATGGAGCGATACCCCCCGACGACACATGTGGTTTGTCCGAGGGTTGCTCTGCTAAACGCACAAGGGGCAGCGACCGACGAGGTGGACTTTATCGTACTCGACTACGCAGGTGGCGAGCCGCACATATTGCTCGTGGAGTGCACTGTCAGCGACGGGGAAGCCAAAGCTCGGGACGACGCTGCGAAAGTCCAGAAGCTGGCGGCGCGCCTCGCGACGAAGTTCGAGGACGCTATGATTAAGACGCTGCTCATAGGAAGCGGCATGGCGGCTATTAAAGAAGACAAGATCTGCGATGACTACATGGAAGCGAAAGACATTGGGCTCGTGAATGCAAAAGCATCCGTGGAAGAGACAAGCCCGACCGCTGCTCAAGGGTCAGGTATCCTCCAGCGTGGCTCGTGATTCTGCATATGGATCCCAGCCTTGGTCCTCCATGCCGAGCGCTCTTAAAAGGGATGCGAAATACCTGATGATGTCGTTGCTAACGGGGTCCGCGGGGATATATATCAGTTTGAATAATTCAATATATTCGTCCCGCTTCTTGTCGTAGGCTGTTTTCGTTTCAGCTGACATTAGAGTCCGCCTATCAATAGTTGGGCTCATTGCAAACTAACTCAATGATTCCACAATTTGCCCCTCTTCGTCCGTCAGAAAACTGGCCCAAAGCACGAAATACCTTCTACGTTCGGTTGCTAGCTAGCGTATGCTTATTGCCCTTCGCTAGAGGTATTCAGCATGTCGATGGCTTCCGGCTATCCGCCCGATGAAACGAAAGTGTGGCGATACATGAGCTATGCCCGTTTTGTCTGGTTGCTCCAGAAAAAGCAGCTCTGGCTATCGCGAGTAGATTGTCTCGGCGATCCGTGGGAACTTACTTTGGCAGGAGACCAATTGAACCACGTCATCTCTACTGCTCCTATCTCGCCAGTGGGTGAACTGCCACGAGAGCTGCCGAGACTACGATCCGAAAGGGTTATCAAAGAATGGCGCCAAAAGACCTATGTTAGCTGCTGGAGCGCACAGGAACACGAATCACACGCCTTGTGGCGCATATACTGTCCCAATTCAGAAGGGGTCGCGATCCAGACAACACTTGCCAAACTTCATTTCTCAGCCGGCGATTTACCGACTTTTCAAGTCCAATACGTGACGCCAGGAAGTAGTAAGAAGACACCAACGCTTGCTGATCTTGCAACGTCAAAACGTCCCATGTTCGCGTATGAACATGAGGTTCGAATCCTCCACGTTTGTGATGACGATGCCCCTACTTTTCCGGCTGGTTTCGGACAACCGTGGAACCCTGAGCAATATGTTGAATCAATCTGGGTTCATCCAGAGGCAGACCAAGCGTTCATGGACACCGTAACCGCCACTGTAGCCACCTATGCGCCTACCTTGAACGAGAAAGTTGCATGGTCTGCAATGAATGCGAAACCACCCTTCTAGTAGACCAACTCCCCATCACCCAGCGTTGTGCTGGTAACTTCGCCCTACTCGTCAATGCCGATAGAATAAGTCGTATGCCCAGACGGCCCAATGATATGAGCAAACCCGACCCTTTCATCGCCGTGGTTGCACGTCCTTTCCGCGTCGCCTTCCTCATCGAAGACGGAGATGGTGCTCATGATTGGCTGGACGCGGCCTTTAACGACTCATTTGGAAGACATGGTGGGCGTCAATCTTTGGTCGTGCCGATCATTCAAGGTGCAATCCCCCCGCTCTACGTCGACTGGCTAAAGGCTTACGATCCAGACGTCGTCTGGCTCATAAGCACGAACAACGAAGAACTCGCGGCCATCTTGCAACGGCATTGCTCGCCGATTCATATGCGCGGGCTAAAGCGCCAACTTACCGCAGAGGACCGGCGGCCCCCGAGGTTAGATATGCGCACGCCAGCGTTGACCGCCTTGTCTTGGCTTCCATTTCTGCGAGTCGTGTCTGGTGGATTCCGCGCCCGTCCTGAGTCGATCCTCGATTGTTATCCGCAGTGGAAGGATGATGGGCTTGTCACGGACAATTTCGGAACCCTGTATCACTCCTTCAGCCGCTTCCCACTTCATAGGGAGATGGCCGACATCGTAAAGCCGCTCATGTTGACTCCTGCGGATGCGCCGGAAGATCGCTGGCGATGGCAAATCAAGGCCGATGAGGTGACCGACGGCTACGCGGCCCTGGAACCGCTAGTGAAATCCGGCAGACTTGTGACGTTGGGTTACCTGTCCAACATTCACTCGCAGCACATGAGGGTGAGGAACCACCGATGGGCGGATAGCTTTTGCATGGTCCTAGGCGACTCCTTCACTGACCGGGTCTCATGTTGGAACGCGGGTCTACTGTTCGACGACGCTGACCAGCAGATCTATAAGACCTTGAGGCTTCCCACCTCTGTCATCAGCGATGCATCCCGGATCGAGCGCGTTCAAAAGTTCATCAACGGAAACAACTGGATCAACCGATACGGTGGTGGACCAGGGAGGGTAACCGTACGTTCGTCATCATTGACGGACGATCAACTGAAGGCGTTTGTCGCTCAGATCGGTGGCAAGGGCAGTTGGTGCAGCTACGAGGTAAAAACGATTCAGTCCATCGAAGAGTGCTGCCCTCCGACGCCTGATAGAGACCGGCTGTCCGCATGGTTGCCGCGGCAGCGCGACGATGACGCAGCCGTTCAAGTTCCGCTTCGCCACCGAACCGAGTCTGTCGCGGTTCCCCGTCCATTCCACTTGCAGCACGCCAATACCGCTCACCCGATGTGCTCCGAAGGGGAGTGGATTGCACAGTGTCTTATCGATCGGACCAACGACAACGGGAGGTACGCCAATATTCGTGGCGGTTGGTGGATCCCGAGGCGTGGCCAACTCTGTCGGTTGTTCCTTTCCAATTCCACAGAGGGACGCATAACGGCTGGCGGGCAGTTGGCCATTCCGGTCCACATGAAAAGTGACCGGATCGTGATCACCGAGCCCAGCGATGAAGACTTCTTCCACTATATCCTTCATCAGCCGGATGCGTACAACTACGGTGACATTCGCTCCGTTGAAAGGGTAACGACCCCCTATAGGTATTCACAGCCATCGGACAAGGGGCGGTACTTGAAGGGCGTGCTAGGCATGTTCGGATCGATTGATCGTGCCTATGAAGTCCTGATGCATGGCTTCTGGCGGAAGCAGTTCGCGCGCTTTGCCAGCCCGGCGGATGATCAGATTCCGCAGATCACCCGGACGCTCCAGAAACGCTTTGTCCCGCAGGCCGGCGAGTATGTATTCAAAACTCCGGAACAGTGGGAAAAGCTCGCCCGAACGTTTCTGAGCCAGGCAATGAACGTACGACAGCCGAAACACACGGTGAAGCTCCGAGCGTTACAGGAAGACTGGAAGGGAGACTTGGCTCGCGCGATTGACACGGACAAAAACCTGCACGATCGGCGCGAGAAGATATTGGCCGAGGCGAATGAAGAACTCGCGCGTTCGCTACAGACGTTATGTCACGAGGGCGCGTTTCACCAAGGCCATAGTTGGTCGTGCCGGCAGTGCGGCTACAAGAATTGGACGGCGCTCGAAGCTCTGAAGATGACCGTTGAATGCCAAGTCTGCCAAGAACCCCGGCAGTTGCCAATAGACATGGAATTCGACTTCCGGATGAACGAATTCCTCGCTACATGCCTGCGCGAGCATGACACCTTGAGCGTCGTTTGGGCCTTAGGAAAGTTGAGCCGACGGCCAGACCGCGAGTTGATATTCGTGCCCCAGACGGCCTTGTACAGGAAATACCCGGAAGAACAGAACAACGCTGCCGATCGCGAGCTCGACCTGCTGTGCGTGTTAAACGGCAAGCTGGTCTTCGGCGAGGTAAAGGCATCGTTGTCTGAGATTGACAAGGATGAGATCGATAACCTCGTCGCCCTGGCACGAGAGTATCAGCCGGACATCGTCGTCATTGGCGCAATGGTAGGCGAGCAAGCCAAGCTAAACACCAGACTCGATCAGGTGAGGGCGCAGCTCGGAAGCGACGTGGCGATCGAGGGTCTACTCGGCCGGAGTGGGGAAAAACTTGAATTCTACCTGCCGTAGGAACTATTGGGGCCGGGCTGGTTTTGCGAACGTCTGCTGAAGCTCGGAAGTATGCATTCGTCGTATTGGAAAGCTGCCATTCGACCTAAATTCGTGTGCAATGGCGGGTGACGGGTCTACACCGGCCATCTATGTCGCGCGGTGCCAACGGCAGCATTGGCCGAGGAGTGGACGACGGCAGGAAACCGGTGCGGCAGCATTTCGGCCGTGACCATCAGCACTGCGACCCGTCAATGCAGCAATGCAAATCGAAACCTGACATTGGTCTGGATAGACGAGCCGAACGGCTGTCGCTACGGGGGTTAGCTGCTTCAGCGAGAGCATGACGCAGGGTACACTGCTTTAGCGAATTCCTTTCGGCAGGACGACGAACCAATATCGGGGAGCGTGAACAATGACGAGAACGTCGCCCGCGAGATCTCCCGCGTTCTCCAAAAGCAACGCCCGTTAGGCTGCGCGTGCTCGATCCTCAGCGTTTGCGCACCTTGGCACCGCGTTCTTTTCGCGGTGCTCTTGGCATCATCTGGATAACTTTAACACATCGCCCATCCTTCGCGGTTGGTTCCGAAGAGGCGGCCCTCTTTCACTCCCTCGCCACCACGGTGTCGTAGAGCCCGTAGTGGGTCAGGCCCTCGTGGCTCTCGATGCCCGTATAGCGGAGCGACGCGTCTTCGTAGCGCCGGAAGGCGAATACGGCCTGATTCATATGCTCAGTGTTGAACACCTTGAGCCGCACAAGCAGGTGGAAATCTTTTACCGTCAGACCGGTCACGGTCTGAAACAAGTCAGGTTCAATCTTGGTGATGACATCCTGTAGCGTGTTCTCCCGGAAGTCGGTCAGATACATGAATGCCGGGATGCGCGTGGCGAACTTGATGAGCTTTTCCTGCACCAGCTTGCGCTTGGACTTGTATTCCTTCTCCTCGTCCGTGAGCTGCTTTTTCTCTTTTGCCGACAAGTCCTTGTCCTTCGCCTTGTCCTTCAGATCCTTCACCATCTCGCTTTTGTTGATGATGGTTTCGATGATGTTATCGCCGAGCGAGCGCCAGCCTTCGATGCGCTCCACGGCGGCCATCGCCTCGGGGTTGTCGAGGATGCGGCGCAGGGTGTCGTTGTCCACGTTCACCAGCATGGCCGATTCCCACTTGCGCGCGAGCAACGTGGCCGAGGTTCCCGCCATCGCGATGTCGAGGATGCCGCCCGCATCAATCTGCGTCATGTTCGCGCCGTCGTAGGCCAGCACCGGCAGGAACGACACGAGGTCTCTCACGGCGTTCTCCGGGTTCGGCTCGCCGGGCGAAAGCCCGATCCCGTATTCGGAAAGCTGCCGCAACGCGCGCGTGGGCGCGAAGTCGAACACGAAACAGACAGGCTTGAGGATTTCCTCCTCGTTCGGGTCGTCGCCGTTGGGGTTCTTGATGGACCACGGCGATTGCACGCGAAACGCCGCCTGAAAGTAGGTCTCCGGCGACTTGAGGTTTCGCAGCATCAGGATGGACGACCACTGCGGCATAGTGATGCCGGTGGTGAGCTTGCCGCACGAGAGCGTGATGGTCTTGGTGTCGAAGCCGCTGCCGATGGCCTTGCGCACGGGCGGCAGCGCGTCCAACCCGATGCCCGCCGAGGCGCCGGCGGCGACGAGCGCATCGTAGTCATGCCAGAAAACGTTTTGCTTCTCAGCGAGCAGGTTCGCCATCGCGTGACAGGCCGCGACGTTGGGCAGGAACCAGAACGAGTGCTGAAGATAGGGCAGCAACCGCACGTCCGAATACGGGAACGGCGGTCGCGTGCCGGTCTTGAGGTATTCCACCGCCTTGGACACATACCCGCCGCGGATGATGTCCAGCCACTTCTGCACGTCGCTCTTGTGCTTGAACTGGGCCAACACCCCCGTGCCTGATGCCTCGAAGAAGGCGTTGAGGTCGAACTCATCGAACTCCCCGGCGCGCGCTATCGCCACCAACTCGTCGGGCATCTGATAGGTGAGCAGCCGCATCTGCGGTAGCGCGCCGTAAGGATTCCACTTGCCGGCGTTCTTCCGCGCGAACTCTTCTTTGGCGCGCTGTTCGTCGGTGTAGGTCCAGTTGAAAATCTGTTCTTCGATGAACTCGCCCGTGGCCAGCGCCTTGAACGGCGTGCCTGAGAGGTAGAGGTAGGCCTTGGTGGTGATGGGCAGGAACTCGGTCTCCTTCTCCGAGAGTTCGCTGAGGTCCTCGTTCAAGTCTGCCAAACCGGCGGCGTATTCGAGTTTGGCCTCCTTCTTGGCGACCGCCTCTTCCTCGCCCTCGAACAATTCCTTTGCCGTGTCGCGCCACGCGCCGAAGTGGTATTCGTCAAAGACGACCAGATCCCACTTCACTTTATGAAGCCAAGTGTTCTTCGGCTTGATGTTCCCCACGTCGTCGCGTCCCAGCAAATCCTGGAAGGAGCCAAAATAGACGAGCGGCTTGCGGGCGGAGACGCGCGTCGGGTCGCTGTCGGAATTGCGGGAGAGGTATTGCCAGCCGTCGAAGTCCGCGTGGGATTCGAGGTCCGTCTGCCACGCATCCTCCACGGCGGGTTTGAAAGTGACCACCAGCACGCGCTTGGCCCCGAGTTTGCGGGCGAGCTGATAACTGGTGAAGGTCTTGCCGAAGCGCATCTTGGCGTTCCAGAGGAAGCGCGGGACGGCGTGCATATCCTCCTTCCAGATGGAGTGGAAATAGGCGTGGGTCTTTTCCACGGCGGCGCGCTGCTCGGCGCGCATGGCGAAGGTCTGGTCGTGTGTGCCAGTGAACCGCTGCCCGGTGCGCAGTTCGGTGAGGACGGTTTTCACGTCCTTGAGCGTGCAGCGCATCCATTCCAATTCGGCGTTCTCGCAGCCCTTCCTGGCGAGGGCGGCGCGCACCTCATGATCCGTGAAAGTCGTGCCGTCGTCGCGCTCGGCGAATTCATCGAGAACGATGGTGTAGTTCTTGATGTTGGCGGTCTTGAGCTGTTCAGCGACGCGCTGCTTCACGTCGCGCGTGGTCTGGCCCACCTTGAGAAGCCCCTTGTGCGCCTTGTCGTCAATCGCGTAGGCGTAGATGCGCGGCCGGGCCTCTGGCCTCGGCGCAAGGATTTCTTCGATAGTCTTACTCATCGTCGCTGTCGTCGAGGTTCATCTCTTTGACCTGAGACTCGATGTGAGCCTGCTCCTTTTTTGTGAGGCCATATTTCGAGTAAAGATCTGCGTCCGTCCAGTTGCGGTTCCACGTCTGCTGGGGAACCCAAGAGTATGTTGAACGAAGTGCGTGCTGGGTAATTTTCCGAAGCGAAACGAGAAAACGAAAGAACCGAGTTGTGGTATAGCTCTGGACACTAGCTGCCGCTTTTTTACTCGCGAACGGCCCCGCAACCAAATACGTCTGTGTGCATACCGAGTCAGGTGGAGCCACGATGGGAGGGCCAAGAACCACCGCAGGGACTGCCCCTCGATCGCCATAAGCCTCTGGGAGAAACACCTTCCATGAATCAATCAAATGAAGGTTCTTTCGGAGGTTGGATCGAGTGGTGTGACAAACCTTGCGGCGTCCACGGTCAGTTAGGTAGAGGGCCACCGAGCCGCGAAACGGTTTCTCCTCATGTTCTGAATAGTTGGTGGCCAGGCCAAATGGCGTGTCGCCGCTCACGAGGTCGCTCATCGAAGGCTCGCCAAGGCGCTGAACCTTTTTTAGAATGGTGACCGCACGCATGTCGCGCACAAAGATGTCGAACTCATCAAGCTTGCGAACGACCGCAGGTTGCTCCTCATCTCCGAGCATGAGCTTGTATTCGCAGTCGCCTTGATGATTCCCGTCCCACAAGAAGTAACCGACGCCGCCCTCGAAATCGACACCCGGGAACGCCGTTGACATTTTCGTGTAGTCAACAAAGTGGCTGATGTGCTTGCCCGTAAGCATCGTCCTTCGGAACTCGTCCATACCACGGCCGCCAGCTAGCCACCTTGACGGGATCACCATAGTCAGGAAGCGCGGGTCGAGCTTCATCGCCTGCTCCACGAATAGGTGATAGATCGAGGAGTCACTCGAACCACCTGCACCACCCGTCATTTGATACGGCGGATTTCCTATGATTACGTCGAACTGCATGTTGCCTCCAAAAATCTCGGCGAGCCGAGTCTTGATGTTGTCAGTGTGTAAAAACGCATAGGCATGGGTTTCTAACTTGTCCTTGCGGTCAAAGATTTCTTTCGGCGCACCGCAATAGCGGCACCTGCCGTCCTTCCAGGTATGCTTCGTGCGCTCGAACCAGATGTTCCCATCGTCGCTGGTGAAAGATTTGGCGATGGAATGTTTGCCCGTGGCGTGCTTGGAGCAATACACGCTGCGCCGTGCGAGCAGGCTGGTGATTTGCGTGATGCCGATGCCGAACACCTGCTTCGTCAGGATGTGATTTACCCGCTGTCCCAGTTCCGGAATCTCCTGCTCCAGCCCCTTGGTGAGGCGGCTGGTGATCTCGCGGAGAAACACGCCGGATTTCGCGCAGGGATCCAGGAACTTCACCGTTTTGTCAGCCCAGATGTTGGCGCCACCGTGGTTGGCGGCCCACGCCTCGGCCAGCGTGTCCAGCATCCGGTTCGCAAACTCCGGCGGGGTGAACACCTCGTCGTTGGAGAGGTTCGCGATGCACGTCAGCACGTCCGGGTTGCGGCTGCGCAAGGCAAAGCTGGCTTGGTCGCTCATACGATGACCTCCGGCGCAAGGGCGGCCAGCTCACCCACCGTCATTGGCGGGTAGGTTTTTGCCGGCGTGAAAATTTCGTGTTTGCCAAGGTGGGCGAAGAGCGACCCTTCGGCGCTGAAGGCTGAGGAATGGGTGAGGCTGTCGTAGCGAAAGTCACGCCGCTGGAACCGGCCTTTGCCCAGATAACCCCACTCCGCAAAGGTGATCGGTTGATCATCAACGGTGCGCATCTTCAAGGCATCACCATGAACGAGATTCTCCGAAAGCACGTAGAACCCGGCGCGATATAGATCATCCGACTCCCCTAGATTAAGGTAGTCGGCGAGGATCTCGAGCATATTGGCGCGGCACTCGGTGATGTTATCCGCCAAGAGCTCAATCCCGTAAGCACACATCAGTGCGAGAAGTGCATAGTGCCGCCTTTCAAAATCGGACTTTCCGAACTTGAGTTGGACGGCGGCGAGCTTGCGCTGCAGGATCCGGACGAGGAAATTACCGCTCCCGCATGCCGGCTCCAAGAACCGGGAGTCAATGCGCTCGGACTCGCCCTTGACGAGGTCGAGCATCGCCTCGACCATCCAGGCGGGGGTGAATACCTCCCCGTGGTCGGCGACACGTTGTTTTGACTTGAATGAGCTCATTGAGCGAATGCAATAGTGAGATCAGTGGCCAAGTTTGGATCGTGCGTGCGTTCCGCCGCCAATAGTTCAAGTTTTGGATGTCATATCGATTGGATAATAACACCGGAACGTATGCGTGTAGGCTACTTGCAGCCATAGGCATCGCCCGCCGAGTTGCCCCGCTTGGCGAACTACCTCAATACGGGGCCGGTAGGGCTGAGCTGTTACTGCTGAGAATTCAAACGCCGGTTTCGCGAGAGCACGTTTTGTTCCGGCCGGGAGTAGGTTTTCCTGCCAGATTCGCATTCACCACCAAATTCTTAAGTAACGGCTGCTCACGAACATAAAACGGAAATCAAGATCAAACAGCTCCAAGGACCGCAAAGGCCGACAACCGGTCACTAAGGAGAACCAGGCTGTGAGACCACGGAGGGTCGTTCGCTGGCGTTCGCGGTTCCTGATACCACCCGTTTGGGTTGCTCGTGAAGCGGTCAGTCGCATTTTCCTGAGCTATCGCTCACGAAGGCAAGCTGGGTATCAGCTTTACAACCTTTTATAGGTTTGTCTTAGTCCGAATAAATCCATCGCGATTGCAGGTCGCCCGATCGCACTGTTAACAGTCTACGCTCAGAGAGCGATTACCGACCGCGCCGGAACTTTCAATTCCATTCCATAGTCACAGCGTTAACTGTGAGGCGCGTATTTGATTTGCGTTCTCGCTCGGCAAACCATCGACAGAATATGCCATTGGACTTTGCTGGACGGTATTGAATTTCGTTGGCTGTGTCAGCCCGCCTGATGCCCGTTACCGCATCCCCGGCTCGGGTAGAGCGCCCTTAAAGCCGGGGAGATCTCCTGAAACACCGGCGTAGCCGCAAGGCTTGGAGGTACTCGTAAGGTAAGTTGGAGGCCCCTCGGGGTCCAGTACTGTGCATGACGCAATAGTTGTTTGTGTCTCTGCCGCAGTACATCGTATCGCGCGAGCATATCGATTTGCTACTGCTTGCGCGTCACAGTCGAACGGGTTTTACACACCGTTCAGGATCGGCATCACTGCCGCACGCTTATTGCTGGGTGCGCCAACCATGCGCCCATGCGTAATGCAAGCGGGCAAGTTCGTGCCGATAGATTGCAACGGCCCCACCGTCGCAGGTCCTGCGACAGCGTTCTGCCGTGTTTCTGCGGCAATTCGTCTGCGCCAATGGCGCGCTGTTACTGGCAGCCATGCTGCTAGTGACAGCGCGCACTATCCCTAAAGCATCAAGAAGTTAAGTGGTGTTTTTGGAAGTGACCAGCCTACGTGATGAGCTCTCTGGCGCATCACACCGTACAACCGCGCAATGCGGCTCGTCCACCGGCCCGTTCTTTGACGGGCGTCGTTGATCCTGCGCGCAACCCGCGCACCCCTGAGCCCTGGGTCAATGGTTCAACTCGATGAATCGACTTCCCACAGGAAGCGCCATCGACGCCAAGAGCGGGTGCAGCCGCGGCAAGCAGCAAATGAAACTCTGCACACAACGGGAGTGGTGTCCCGTGTCCCTCGTAGCGCTCGTCTGCTTAGGCAGCCGGGACGGACAGTAACACTAACCTGACTGGCAGCACACACCGGTAGCAGAAACGAAGTTTAGAACGAAGCAGCAACGCCCTAAGAACCGGCATGGAAAGCTAGACCGACATCTTCCGCGCCACCCCCTCGTTGATTAGGGGGTGGCCGAGAGGCCGATCCTTTCCAGGCCGGAATATCGGTCGATTTTGGAAGTGGGCATTGAAACCAGCACGATTGAGGAAACCATGAGAGAACTGAACTACGAATTGAAGCAACTCTGCCTGCGTAACCGCGACGGCAGTTTCGCCACCCAGTATGCGCGCGAGCGAATCCTGACGATGATCGCGAACCAATTGCGCGAGATGGGTTTTAAGGACATGCGGGCCACGAGCTTAAAGCCCAAACACGTCCAGGCGCTGGTGGAACGATGGAAGGCCGAAGGACTTTCTGCCGGAACGATCAAGAACCGGATGACGGAGCTTCGCTGGTGGGCAGAGAAGATCGCCAAGCAGAACGTCATCTTTAAAGACAACGATCAATATGGCATCGCCAAACGGAAATACGTGACCAATGTCAGTAAATCTCGTGATCTCACTGACGGCGATCTGGCGAAGATCACCGACCCCTATACGGCGCTGTCGCTCAGGCTGCAGGCCGCATTCGGGCTGCGGAGAGAGGCATCGATCAAGATCCGGCCGGCGCGGGCTGACAAAGGTGACCGGCTTGCGCTCAAGGCGAGCTGGACCAAGGGTGGACGCGCGAGGGAGATACCGATCCGCAATGCCGAGCAGCGGCAATTACTGGATGAGGCCAAGCAATTTGCGAGGAGAGGAAGCCTGATTCCGAAAACGATGACGTACAAACAACAGATGAACCGATTCAAAGCGCAATGCATGGCGGCCGGCATTCAGCATGTGCATGGCCATCGCCACCAGTATGCGCAGCAGCGCTATCAGGAACTGACCGGCCGGGCGTGCCCGGCGCAGGGAGGGCAGACATGGAAACAGCTTTCTCGTGAGCAAAGGCAAGTCGATCGTGAAGCGCGGCTCACGATCAGTGCGGAGCTTGGTCATTTTCGCATCGACATAGTGGCCCAGTACATAGGAAGATAAAATGAGTCGGACAACGCCGAAACAGGATCGACTTGTCCTCGTAGGTAAGCGTTCAGGGCTATAGTGATTCTTACTGAGCCATGCCCCTGTCGCTTTTGCGCTACTGGAAACGTTTCAAAAAAAGTTGCCAAGCATTTTGAATCGACTGAATTTCCCCCGTTTGAAATATCAACATTTGGACAACGTGCCATATAATTGTCAAAGCTCGAGAAGTAAGCGAAGTCGTTGGGGGTATAAATGGGGGTATAACAACATTTGCTAGGCTCGCAACTCCTTTATTTACAATTAGATGAGACAACAGTTACACTCCCACTCTCTCCGCCAATTTTTTCGCGGGGCCGCGAAAAAATTGAACTGGACGGAGTTTCTGTAAAGCGCCACATAATTTGAGTACGCGTAGAAAGCGGTCGTGACGCCTGATCAGCGGCGCTGGCGGCGGGCGCACAGAATACCAGTCAGAGCCTGAGCTAGGCCCCTACGTTTCCGTTAGGCGCGGCTCGGTCGACCGTTTCGATCACCATGTGGCGCCTCATCTCTTGTGCCCCGTCATGCCATTGTCCGTTCCAGGAGACTCGCACGAGTAGAACCGAGGAGTCACATTCGTTCGACTTCGCCTGCACTGACAATCTGAGACTCGTTGGATCGCGGTGCTGCAGCGCAAAGTTATTCTTAGGCATGACCATCAACGAAAACCGGATTGGAACGCGAAATTCAAGTGCTGGGAATCGCCGAAGTCATGGTTTGACGATCTGATTGCGCGATCTTTACGTCGATTTGATCGCGTTTACGTCATACAGCCATACCGAGAGCAGGAGAAGTGCGCTCCAGCTTGCTGGAATGCAAAGGGCTTTGAGTGCCAGTGTTCATGTATGGGCGCCAACCACGGCTCTCAAAGTCCTTCCGGGAAGTGGCTCGTGATATCTGACACCTTCGCCATACAATGGCATGACCGCCAACTTGCGTGCCGCTTGATTCAGCAGAGGCCCGGAACATGAAGAGAGTCGCAAATGCCTAACTTGCTGCTGCACCCGACCTTGGCAAGCTACGCTCGCTCGGGCGGTTGAGCGCCACGTTAGGTGCTGGAAGAAGAATCGAGTGAGCCCGACTATCTTTAGCGAGAACGGATTCCGGTTCTTTTTCTTCTCACGCGAGGAATCGCGGTTGCACGTGCACGTGCATTGCGCGGACGGGGAAGCAAAGTTCTGGCTTGAGCCCTTGATCGAACTGGCGCAGAATTATGGCTTGAACGACCGCCAGATTCGGGCGGCTGAAGCGTTGATCCGGAAACACGAAGATGACATCCGTGCTGCCTGGCGCAAGCACTTTGGACGTTGAGGTCACGAACGTCTCAACTCACGGCTTCTGGCTGATGCTGGGGGCCGAGGAGTTGTTCGTGCCGTTTTCGGAGTTTCCTTGGTTCAGGGACGCGCCGATTGCAAAACTCACGAACGTCGAACGTCCCCAACCACACCACCTCTACTGGCCTGATCTCGATGTTGATCTGGCCGTCGAATCCATCCGCCACCCCGAGAAATTCCCGCTGGTGGCGCGATCCAGCACCTAACCGCCGGTTCGTGACCGACGCGTTCCGCGCGGCGCAACCGGGACGTTATGTCGCCGGATAGCCCGGCCTTGACATGTCTTATATGGTATAGGCACAATGTGGCATGTGGCGCATCGAGGAGCACCGCCGCGTCGATAAGCAGCTCGCTTCGGCGCCGCGGGAGATCCTCAAGCGGTACGAAAAGTGGAAGGACATCGCCATGCTCTCCGGACCACCGGGGCTTCGTCTGATCAAAGGCTTTAATGACGAAGCCCTGTCCGGAAAGTGGGAGGGCCATCGGTCGTCCCGCCTCGGACTGCAATGGCGGATCATCTACCGCACTGCGCCAGATCAGCAGCTATTTCAGGTGGTTTCGATCACTCCACACGACTATCGGAAGCCGTAAATGAAGCAGTTTCGTCCCGCGAAGAAGCGCATCACCGTCTCGGCGGGGGAATCGGTACGCATCATTCGCGAGTTGCAGGGCCTTAGCCAGAATCAGCTCGCACAGCGCACGGGCATTGCTCAGGCCACTCTTTCGGCGATCGAAAACGACCGCGTCCGCCTGGGCGTGGAGCGCGCAAAGGTGCTCGCGCGAGCCCTCAAGTGCCATCCCGCCGTGCTGGTCTTCCCGGGATGGGAAGATCATCTTCAATCTGCGGCATAACTGTAGCTGCTGCGGACGCGCCGGAAGCGGTGTGCCACCACGAAGCGCCGTTCGCGGCGCGCCGGTGGGCTCCACGTTATGTGCCATTCGCCGATGACAATTGGTTGTGGCAAGATAGCGGTAACTTGGAGGCTTGAGCTATGTCCACGGTTAAGGAAGAACTTACTCGCCTGATTCAAGGTCAGCCAGACGACAGCACGCGCGAGGAAATCGTGCGCGAGCTTGCATTTCATGTGATGGTCGAGCGTGGGCTTGCCGATTCGGACGCGAAGCGAACCATCTCAAACGAGGAGATGGCGCACCGCATCCGCTCATGGCAACAATAGCGTGGACCGAAGAGGCTCAACGCTGGCTCGAAGACATCTTCGAGTACATCGCCGCGGATAATCCCGACGCCGCGGCGCGAACGGTCCAGGGCATTTACGAGCGGGCACAAGTACTCGCCAAGTTCCCCGATATCGGACACCGCTACCATGCCTCGCCGCGGAACGTTCGCGTCCTGCTCTACGGGCATTACCGAATCGCTTACGTGGTCAAGGACGATGGGAACATCGACGTGCTGGGTGTTTTCCACGGTTCGCTAGACATTACGCGGTATCAACTCTGAATGGCACATAACCGCCCGATCCACATCGACGCGATCAAGCACATCGTTGCCCTGCTCGCCCGTGTGATCGGGACACGTTAGATGTCTCCATATCGGTAGCCATACCCAGGTATGGCGACCTGGTCGGAAAAGGGGTAGCATTGCGTAATGGCTACCGCGAAGTTTGACTGGGACCCGAAGAAGGACGAAGAGAATCAAAGCAAACATGGCGTTGGCTTCACGGAGGCTCAAATTGCCTTCACCGACCCGAAGCGCGTCATCGCCGAAGACCAGTCGCACAGCTCGGTGGAAAAGCGACACTACTGCTTTGGGGTGGTAGGTGAAGGTGT
>MERI01000031.1 GCA_001772005.1 Betaproteobacteria bacterium RIFCSPLOWO2_12_FULL_62_58
GCCGGGCTGCTCGTGAAGACGATCGCTGCGGTCACCCTGTTCGAATCACCGGGACCGTTGGTGTGGCTGACCCCGGGCGTAGCCCTCGGGTTGGTGCTGGGCATGTCGCTGCTCTATCCGCTGGCCCGCATGCCGCGCATCCCCGGCTCGATCGCGGCCCTGCTTTGTCTTGGCGCAGCGGTGGCGGTGATCAACTTTGCGCCCGACAATCCCTATCAGACCCTCCCGCCCAAACTCATCCCCGGCAGCACGACCCACCTGCTGCGTTTCTCCAGCATCGTTCGTGCGCTGTCGGAGCTGTGGCCGTTTCTCACGGTCGGCTATCTCATCGCCGCCGCCGGCAGCGGGGCGCAGGCCAGCCAACACGATCGTTTATAATTGTCAGCCACCATACCGCGCGGAACACCCGCGTCATACCGAATTCGAGAGGGCGCGGCGATGCCGCGCCCCTCAATTCGGCCGCCATCCAGGAAAAGATGTGAGCTATTACGAGCGACACGTGTTCTTCTGCTGCAACCAGCGCGAAGCCGGTGCGCAGTGCTGCAACAATCACGGCTCACAAAAGATGCGTGAGTACGCCAAGGATCGGGTCAAGCAACTCAAGCTCGATGGGCCGGGCAAAGTCCGCATCAACCAGTCGGGTTGTCTTGACCGCTGCGAGCAGGGTCCGGTATTGGTGGTCTACCCCGAAGCGGTGTGGTACACCTACGTCGACAAGGAAGACATCGACGAGATCATCAGCGAGCACCTGCAGAATGGCCGTGTCGTCAAACGGCTGCGCATTTAATGCGGTGAATAGTGAAGCGTGAAAAGTGATCCCCCTCACCCGAACCCTCTCCCCCAGTAGATGGGGGAGAGGGGGGCTTCGTTTCACGTTTCACGAATTGCTGGTCACTCAATCACCGAATCACTCATTCACTGATTACATGTCCTCCACCGAAGTGCGCCCTATGCATCCGTCGACGCTGGAGCGCGTGCTGATCGACGGTCCGGCCGGGAAAATCGAAATCGACATCAACGACCCCGGCGCAGCGCGCCGCGGCATTGCGCTGATCGCGCATCCCAATCCGGTGCAGGGCGGGACCAAGGACAACAAGGTGGTGACCACGCTCGCCAAGACCTTGAGGCTCCTGTCACAGATCGTCCTCGCCTACTGTCACTGCTGAGCATCTTAAGAATGTGTGACGATGCTCATCCCTCATCCCCGCCCTTCTCCCGGAAGGAGAAGGGTGATTCTAGTGTCCCGAGTCGTTAATTCGTTGCACAATCTTGGGCGTAGGTTGGGGTACGCGCAGCGTTCCCCGACATCCGCGCAGCGTCAGGTAGCCACCGATGCGGCAACCTGACCTACACTTTCTCAATGCGAGCGGCTTGAAGAATTCTGCATCGAAATAATGACTCACCACACTAGGTGCAAACGCGCTATTGCGCATTTGCACGAAACTCAATAGGTCACCGATGCAATACCTGCGCGTCACCAACTTGCGCAAGTCGTACGGAAACCACGAAGTCGTCGCCGGCATCGACCTCGAACTGAAGCCCGGCGAATGCTTTGGCCTCCTCGGCCCCAACGGCGCGGGTAAAACCACGACCCTCCGGCTCTGTCTCGGCCTCACCGACCCCGACGGCGGCGCGATCGCCATGTTCGGCCTGCCGGTGCCGGGCCGCGCGCGCGAGGCGCGCCGCCGCGTCGGCGTCGTGCCGCAAGCAGATAACCTCGATCCCGACTTCACGGTATACGAGAACCTGCTCGTCTACGGCCGCTACTTCGGATTGTCCGTAGACGAGATCCGCCGGCGCATCCCGGCGCTGCTCGACTTCGCGGGGCTCGCTGCGCGAACCGACGCCAAGATTCAAACCCTCTCGGGCGGCATGAAGCGGCGGCTGACGCTGGCGCGCGCGCTGGTGAACGATCCCGACCTGATTTTCCTCGACGAACCGACCACCGGCCTCGATCCGCAGGCACGGCACCTGATCTGGGAGCGGCTGCGCCAGCTGCTCAACCAGGGCAAGACGATTTTCCTGACGACCCATTTCATGGACGAGGCGGAGCGCCTGTGCCATCGCCTCGCCATCATGGACCACGGGCGTATGATTGCGGGTGGCACGCCGCGCGAGCTGATCTCGCGCCATATCGAGCCGCAGGTTGTCGAAGTCTACGGTGACGCAGCGGAGCGTTGGGCGGAAGTTTTCGGCAGGCAATCGAGCGAGCGCTGCGAAAGAACCGGCGAAACCATTTTCTGCTACGCACACGACGCCGATCCCCTGGTGCACGATCTCGACCGCCGCGAGGGGCTGCGCTATCTGCACCGCCCGGCCAACCTCGAGGACGTGTTCCTCAAGCTCACGGGACGGGAGCTCAGGGACTAGACCAGCCGATGAACACGGACAAAACAGGTAATGGGCAATGGGTAATGGGTAATGGGAAGCATGTCCACCGCTCATTGTTCACCCATCACCCATTACCCATCACTCATTACCCCCGAAATTCACGCGTATCTGCGGCTTGCTCCGTTGTCCTGAAAGGATCGAGCGCATGAGGGCCAAGGTTTTCCGGCTGCCCGCGTTCAGCCTGCGTTTCATCCACATCTGGCGCCGCAACCGGCTGGTGTGGAGCAAGCTCGCGATTCCCTCCATGCTCGGCAACCTCGCCGACCCCATGCTCTACATGCTGGGGCTGGGCTACGGTCTCGGGGCGATGCTGCCCGAGGTGGGCGGCATGCCCTACATCGCCTTCCTCGCGGCGGGCACGGTGTGTTCGAGCACCATGATGAGCGCGTCGTTCGAAACCATGTACTCCGGCTTCTCTCGCATGCACGTGCAGAAGACCTGGGATGCGATCATGAATACGCCGGTCACGCTCGACGACGTGCTGCTCGGCGAAGCGGTGTGGGCGGCGAGCAAGAGTTTGCTCTCGGGCATGGCGGTGCTCGTCGTGGCGTGGGCGCTCGGACTCGTTGCCTCCCCGCTTGCGCTGCTGGTGATTCCGCTCGTGTTCCTGACCGGGCTCGCTTTCGCGAGCCTCGGCCTCATCATGACGGCACTGTCCCCCAGCTACGACTTTTTCATGTACTACTTCACGCTTGCCATCACCCCCATGATGCTGGTGTCCGGCGTATTCTTCCCGCTCGACCAGCTGCCCGCCTGGCTGCAGGGCGTGGCGCAGGCGCTGCCGCTCGCCCACGCGGTCAGCCTCGCGCGCCCAATGATGAACGGACTGACGCCTACCGCCGCGCTGCCGCACCTGCTCGCGATCGCCGCCTATGCCGGTGCGGGTTTTTACATTGCGCTGGTGCTGACGCGGCGCCGGCTCCTCACCTGACGCGCAGGCCGACGCGGTATGAGCGTCCGCGACAACGATCAGAACTGGTGGGCGCAATCGCTTGCCGCAACGTTTGCCGCGCTCAACGCCGCCCCTCACGGCCTGGCCAGCGCGGAAGCCGGCGCGCGGCTTGCGCGCTTTGGCGCAAACCGCTTTCGCGACCGGCCGCAACGGCCGCTGCTCGTCCAGTTCCTCGCGCGCTTCAAGAACCCGCTGGTCATCATCCTGCTCGCGGCGAGCACCGTCGCTGCGTTGACGGGCGACGCGACGAGCTCTGTCATCATCAGTATTGTCATCGTGTTCAGCGTGACGCTCGATTTCACCCAGGAGTACCGTGCCGGCCAGTCCGCCGAGGAGCTGCGGCAATCGGTGCTCGTAAGGGTTGCGGTTTTGCGCGACGATGCGGTCAGAGAAATTCCCATCGTCAAAATCGTGCCCGGCGACGTGGTGCAGCTCGCCGCGGGTGACCTGGTACCCGCCGACGGGCGGGTGCTCGAGGCGAAGGATTTCTTCGTCAAGCAGGCGCTGCTGACCGGCGAACCGTACCCAGTCGAAAAGCGCGCGCTCGACTTGCCCGCCCCGACGACTGAGCTGCTGGACGCCGGCAATGCAGTGTTCATGGGCACTGCGGTAATCAGCGGCAGCGCAACGATACTGGTGTGCAGAACCGGCGATCAAACCCAGATCGGAGAGATCGCCGACAGCGTGATGCGCGAGGCGCCGCCGACGGCTTTCGAACTCGGCACGCGACAGTTCGGCCTGCTGATCATGCGCCTGGCGATGCTGATGGTGCTGTTCGTGCTGCTGGTGAACACGCTGTTCGACCGGCCGTGGCTGGAGTCCTTCCTGTTCGCGGTGGCGCTTGCGGTCGGGCTCACTCCCGAACTGTTGCCGATGGTGGTGTCGATCACGCTGGCGCGCGGCGCGCTGCGCATGGCGGAAAAGCGCGTGATCGTGAAACGCCTGCCGGCGATCCACAACCTCGGCAGCATGGACGTGCTGTGCACCGACAAGACCGGCACCCTCACCGAAGCGCGCATTCGTCTCGAGCGCCATCTCGATGCGCGGGGGCGCGATAGCGAGCGCGTGCTGTGGCTCGCCTACCTCAACAGTTTCTTTGAATCCGGGCTCAGGAGCCCGCTCGATGAGGCGATCCTCAATCACGGCCACCTCGATGTCTCGGCGTGGCGCAAGTTGGACGAGGTGCCGTTCGATTTCGAGCGCCGGCGCGTCTCGGTGCTGGTCGACGACGGCGACAGCCGATTGTTGGTGGTGAAAGGCGCCCCCGAGGATATTCTGCGCCTGGCGACACAGTACGAGTACGACGGTCCGCAGGCGCTGCGCGCGCTTGATGGCGCAGCGCTCGGGGACATCAACCGCCATTACGATACGCTCGGTAACGACGGCTTTCGCGTGCTCGCGATCGCGTGGCGTAAGGTTGCCGCGGACCACCCGCACGCGGTAGTGGACGATGAGACCGAGCTCACGTTCGCGGGATTCGCGGCGTTTCTCGATCCGCCCAAGGACAGCGCCGCAGCGGCGCTCGCGAGCCTCGCCGCGAGCGGCGGCGCGGTGTAAGTCGTCACCGGCGACAACGAGCTCGTGACGCAGCATATCTGCCGACAGCTCGACATTCCGGTGCAGGGCGTCCTCACCGGAAACGACGTTGCCGCGCTCGACGATCATTCGCTCGCCGTGCGCGCCGAGTTGGTGAATCTGTTCTGCCGCGTGAATCCGGCGCAGAAGAACCGCGTGATCATGGCGCTCAAGAGCCGCGGGCATGTAGCCGGCTATCTCGGTGACGGCATCAATGATGCGCCGTCGCTGCACTCGGCTGATGTCGGGTTGTCCGTCGACTCCGCGGTGGATGTGGCGAAGGAAGCGGCGGACATGATCCTGCTCGAGCACGATCTCGGCGTGGTGCACGAGGGCGTGCTCGAAGGCCGGCGCACGTTCGGCAACATCATGAAATACATCATGATGGGAACGAGCTCCAACTTCGGCAACATGTTCAGCATGGCCGGCGCATCGCTGTTCCTGCCGTTTCTGCCGATGCTGCCGACGCAGATCCTGCTCAATAACATGCTCTACGACGTGTCGGAAGTGCCGATCCCGCTCGACCATGTCGACGAGGAGGAAGTGCGCCGGCCGCGGCACTGGGATATGACCTTCGTGCGCGATTTCATGCTGGTGGTGGGCCCGGTGAGCTCGTTGTTCGACTTTCTCACCTTTTATGTGCTGCTCGCGGTGCTGCACGCGGACCAGGCGCTGTTTCAAACCGGCTGGTTCGTCGAGTCGCTCGCCACTCAGGTTCTGGTGATCTTCGTGATCCGCACCCGCGGCAATCCGCTCCGAAGCACTCCGCATCCGCTGCTGGTAGTCACCTCGCTCACGGTGGTCGCTGCCGCCGCGTGCCTGCCGTTCACGCCGCTCGGCGCGTATTTCGGATTTGTCCCGCCCCCGGCAACCTTCTATTACATCCTGATTGGCATGGCGGTCGCCTACTTGGTACTGGTCGAACTGGTTAAAATGGCGTTCTACCGGCGCATCGGCGCGCAGCTTTAAACCCGGAAACCCGCCGCATGTTGTGGATCAAGGCATTCCACATCGTTTTCACGATCACCTGGTTCGCCGGGTTGTTCTACCTTCCGCGGCTGTTTGTCTATCACGCCATGTGCGAAGACCAGGCCGGCAACGAGCGCTTCAAGGTGATGGAACGCAGGCTCTACTACGGCATCATGGCGCCCGGCGCAGTGCTCACCGTCATCTTTGGAATAGGGCTGTGGCTGGGCTACGGCATCACGGGGACATGGCTGCACGCCAAGCTGGCGCTGGTCGCGATCCTCATCGCCTACCACCTGTGGAGCGGAAAATTGCTGAGTGATTTCAAGCACGACCGCAACACCCGCAGCCACGTCTGGTATCGCTGGTTCAACGAGTTCCCGACCGTCATCCTGATCGTGGTCGTCATCCTGACGGTGGTCAAACCGTTTTAGGCGGTATGACCCTCGCCCGTTGTGTCCTCTGTTGCTGCCTCGTCCTTGCCGGCGGCTCCGCCCTGGCCGAGAGCGTGGCTCGCATCATCGTGCAGCACTCGCCTCTCGCCGGCTTCCGGTATTACGACGGCAAGTCGTTGTGGCAGGAGATCAAAGTCGGCGATCCGCTCGCCCTGGTGCGCGAGCCCGACAATCCGCATGACGGAAACGCCGTGCGCATCGAGTGGAACGGCCGCAAACTCGGTTATGTCCCGCGCCGTGAAAATGCCCATCTCGCGCGTCAGATGGACCGCGGCGCGGCGGTGGAGGGACGCATTATGGAGCTGCATAAGTACCGCAACGGCCGCAACCGTGTAAGCTACGAAATTTCCGTGGCGCTGAAATAACCACGCAATCCGCTAACCGGAGTTTGTCGGACCTGCCTACCGCCGGCAGGCTTGGCGCCGACAAACTCCTAATGCAAAACCGGCGCCAGGAAAATTGCAAAAGAACATGATAGATATGCGAATTCACCCTCAGTTTTCTTCACGTTCGACCCGTTCGACGGGTTTTTTTTGGAATTGTCAGCCGGTTTTGCTTTTAGCAGCCTGTTCGGGCTGTTAAGTCCGACAGGCTGCTAGGGGGGGCAAATGAAATTCGGGCGTTTCGAGCACCACGGCAAAATATTCTACGGCATCGTCGAGGGCGACGCAGTGCATGAGCTTGACGGCTCGCCGTTCGACAACCACCTCAAGACCGACCGGCGTCATGCGCTGGCCGCACTCAAGACTCTGGTGCCGTGCATGCCTTACAACTTCTATTGCGCCGGGCTCAACTATGCCGCGCACATCGAGTGGGCCAACAAACGCACCGGCGGCAACCGGAAGCTGCCGGAAAAGGCGGACGTGGGCTACCGTTCCCCCAACGCGCTCATCGCCGCGGGCGAAACGATCGTGATCCCCGCCGATTCTCCGGGCCCGGTGCAGTTCGAGGGCGAGTTGGTTGCGGTCATCGGCAAGAAAGCGCGCAAACTGTCCGAGGCCGACGCGCTGTCGTGCGTGCTCGGTTACACGCTCGGCAACGACTTGAGCGAGCGCACGTGGCAAAAGGAAGACCGTACCCTCTGGCGCGCGAAGAACTGCGACGCCTTCAAGCCGATGGGGCCGTTCATCGTCTCCGGTCTCGATCCGATGAACTTGACGATCTCGGTGCGCGTGAACGGCAAGACCGCATCGGAATACAGCACCAGCAAGATGCTGTTCTCGGCGCAGCATTTCATCTCCCGGATCTCGCGCTACATGACGCTTCACCCCGGCGACGTGGTCTGGCTCGGCACCGACGGCGCGACGGAACCCGATCTCAAGGACGGCGACGTAGTCGAGATCTGCAACGACCAGATCGGCGTGCTGCGCAATCCCGTCGTCCGCGCGAAGGCGTAGGCGCGCGCCGGGGTGAACGAGTGAACGGGTGAGCCCCCTCACCCCAACCCTCTCCCCGGGTACGGGGAGAGGGGATTCACGTTTTCACTCGTTCACTCGTTCACCCGTTCACTCGTTCACGGGTTCTTGATGGAGAAATTCTTCGCCACCTGCCCGAAAGGGTTGGAACAGGTCCTCGCCGCAGAGCTCGGAACGCTCGGAGCGCATGACGTAAAAACCATTGACGGCGGCGTCGCCTTCGCCGGCGATCATGAGCTGTGCTACTGCGCGAATCTCGAAAGCCGCGTCGCGAGCCGTGTGCTGTGGCAGGTCGGGCAGGCGAAATACCGCGATGAGCAAGACATCTACGACGCGGCGCGGGCGCTGTCCTGGCCGCGCTGGTTCGACGTGCGCCGCTCGATCCGCGTCAACGTCGCCGCGATCAAGTCGCCACTCAAGAGCCTCGACTTCGCGACGCTCAGAATCAAGGATGCGGCGTGCGATGCCTTCCGCGCCGCAGGCGGCAGGCGCCCCGACGTGGACACCGCCGCGCCCGATGTGCGCATCCACGCTTTTCTCACCCGCGACGAAGCGACGTTCTATCTCGACACCTCGGGCGAGGCGCTGTTCAAACGCGGCTGGCGCGTGGCGGGGGGCGAGGCGCCGCTGCGCGAGAACCTCGCGGCCGGCATCCTCAGGCTCGCCGGGTGGGCCACGCCCACGCCGCTGCTCGATCCCATGTGCGGCAGCGGGACGTTTCTCGTCGAAGCGGCGATGACAGCGCTCGACGTCGCCCCGGGATTGTACCGCCCGTTCGGCTTCGAAAAGCTGGAGAACTTTGACGCAGGGAAGTGGCGGATGCTGCACGAAAAAGCCCAGGCGCGGCGGAGGCCCGTGCGGCCGCTGCCGATTTACGGCGGCGACAAATCGGGAAACATGTTGAAGCTCGCGCGCGAGAACCTCGAGGCGGCGGGATTCAAGGACGCGGCGCAGTTGAAGCAGGTGGACGTCTTGGAATCGAGCCCGCCGGCCAGCTCGGGCATCATGGTAATGAACCCGCCTTACGGGGAGCGGCTCGCAGGGCAGGAAGAACTCGCCGCCTTCTATCCCAAACTCGGCGATACCCTCAAAAAACGCTACGCCGGCTGGACTGCTTACATCCTCTCCGCCGATATGCGCCTGCCCAAGCTGATCGGCCTCGCGGCCTCGAAGCGCACCCCGCTCTACAACGGCGCGCTGGAATGCCGGCTGTTCGAGTACCGTCTGGTCTCCGGCAGCATGCGGCGCAAGTAACAACGCTGGACCCTTGAAGCCTCGCCGTCAAGGACACGGAGGAAAAGCGAAGCAAGAATCAACCGCCAAGATTCTTTTCAATACCCCCTTGAGGGGTGCGCCAAGGAATTCCAAGGTCGAAAAGCTTAATCGGGATAGGAAGAAGCCTCACGGCCCCTCCCTCCCACACCACCGGGCATACGGGTCACGTACACGGCGGTTCGATGAATTGAATTCCTTAACGCGCTGCCAAACTCGGCAGCCCCAAGTTGCTAAAGTACCGCGCCGGTAAGGCCAGCGCCGGGGTCTTCGACAGGCGCCACGGTCCGTGCGCCGACTTGCTGGTGTGCCATGCTTCGCGCACGCTCACCCCGCGTCGTCGCAGTTCCCGGTATCCCGCCCGTCCCCATTGCTTCCAGTGGTAACAGCGTAACTTGCGTCGTATCCATTTGTCGATATCGCGTAGAGGACTCAGCACGTCGGCCACGCCGAAATACGCTTTCCAACCAAGCAGGGTTTCTCTTAGCTCTGCCACGATATCCACCAAACGGTGGCCTCTCGTACGACGGGTCAGCTCGCGTACTCGCGCCTTGAGCTTTTCGATGGCCTGATCGGCCACCTTGAGCTTGGCTTCGTTGCGACTGACCGTGAAGCCCAGGAACTTGCGGTTCCACGGGTGATCCACCGCGCTTTTTCTCGTATTCACTGTGAGCCGCAGTGAGCCTTCGATAAAGCGCTTCACGCTTGCCATCACCCGCACGCCCGCGCGTGCGCTGCCGACCACGATGTTGCAGTCATCCGCATAACGGGCAAAGCGGTGGCCGCGCCGGTCCAGTTCCCAGTCCAGTTCATCCAACACCACGTTGGCAAGCACCGGCGACAGCACGCCCCGAACGCAAAAGGTAACTTTCAGTTTGAGCGTATGGTGAAGGATTGGCGGCGCGGGGTGGTGCTTGACTTGAGACGCAAGAGGT
>MERI01000032.1 GCA_001772005.1 Betaproteobacteria bacterium RIFCSPLOWO2_12_FULL_62_58
CTTCGGGACTACCGCGCCAACCGCACCAACCCGTGCGCATTTGCAGGGTCCGTTTTAGTGAGCAGAAGTGGGTTCGTTTCAGTGAGCGCTGAGGCCCACCGGGGCTCAGGTGCGCTACTAATCCAGATGATCCTCTTGTCTTCATCCTCGGTCGGTGCGTTCGGCGCGGACCACGGTACGAGAATGCGGAGCGCCCATGTAACGCCGGGGCCGTGCTCCTCGGGCCGCGTCCACTCCTCGATGCACCGATCATCCGGGGCGTCTTCCACGCCTTCGAATAAGCGTGGAAACGCTTCCTTGATGTACGCGTGGCGCCACACCTTCGGGTGGAAGCTGGTTTTCAAGGTTCCAGCTATGGACCTGCAAATTAGGTAGACCTGAGGCTCGTTGGGCCTTGGCACGAACGTCAGATTCCATGTCGCTGCGCGTCGGCCAAGGTCGTCGCGTACGCCGAAGCGGATCTCTCTAGTTGCCATGTGGGCATTTTACAGTCTGTATGGCCGTCAATTATTGATTATCGGTGTAAGATTATCGCAATGCGATAGGCTCGTCCCACGGACAAGTTACCCCATTTGCCATTTACTCGATACGTTGTCTTGGAACGAAGCCCCAGCCTATCTGACCCGACAATGGAGGAGGGGACAATGCCGGACATGAGGTATCTCGACGCTCGTGGCAAGTTTCTCAAGTATGCGTACGATGTATTGGAGCCGTACTTCGCAGATTTCGAAGGCCTCGAGCGTCTCTTCGACGCGATTCCCACGGATGAGGAGAAGAACCGTTTTCTTAAGATCTCAAGTTTCTACAAGTTCCTGATCGTTGATGGAAGGTATTGCCTCTATGACAACTATGCCCCCACCTACGTTGACTATCTAGACGAAACCTACAAATTCATCGCTCTCTTCGCCCTGATTGAAGCCCTGTATGCAGATGACGACTACGAAGAGTTCTTCATCTGGTTGATGCGGAAACAAAAGGATGCTGTTTTCCCCATTGCCGACCGCGTCAAGCTTCAAGAGCTTTACACTCAGTACAAGCAGGTTCATGGCCTAACACAGAAGGCTATTCGCTTCTTCAATTCCTTCGATGAGGAAGACAAGGAGTTTCTCCGGCAGCACATCACCGTCAAGGATCACGAACCACCGATTGATGCCCTGGCTAGGTCTCTCTATCAGATGCGCTCGGAATTCGTTCACTTTGCGCGCCTGATCGCCGAGCTCTCTCCTGGCACGATATTCTCAACAAGACAAGGAAAATTGATGATAATCGGCCTTGACCTACGCGGTCTGTCTCGCCTGTTTGAGCATGGATGCCTAAGGCATTTTGGCTATGTTGCTGCCTTTCCGTCGCCTGGGACCTGACAACTGCCATTGGAGACAACGGGGTCAGCATTGGAGACAACGAGGTCAGCGCTTTACTTTATATACGCCCCTAAACGATTGCTCTTGGCCGCGGCGCTGGCGTACCTGAAAGCATTCGCATCGCGCTGATACCGGCAAGGGTATATTCCGCGGCAGGGTGTTTGCAGGTTAGAGAAGTGCGGTGGTTAGCGGCGCGGCGAGCGACGGCCGCGGGCGGCGACTAGCCGTTCACGCAGCAGAGGCAGAGGCAGTACCTCTACCCGGGGGCTGAGCGCATACGGCTCGCTGCCGGGATAAACGATGTAGAGCCGGTCGAGCTTGAGACTTTCGAGGCTGACGTGCATCGAGCGCGTCATGGAGGGCGCGTCGGCGTACTTCACCTCGACGCCAATGCGGCGTCCGCCCAGCAGGAGCAGCAGGTCGAGTTCCGCGCCGGCCTGCGTCCGCCAGTAGTAGGCATTGCGCTCGCCTGCGAGCCCGATCAGTTCCTCGAGCACGAATCCTTCCCACGACGCGCCCACCTTGGGGTGCGCAGCGAGCGCCGCAGGCGACGCAAGATCGAGCAGCGTGTGCAACAGCCCGGTATCTCGAACGTAAACTTTCGGCGCCTTCACCTGGCGTTTGCCGAGGTTCTCGAACCACGGCTGCAATTGCCGCACTACGAGCGCTCCGGTAAGAGCGTCGAGGTGGCGCTTCACCGTCACGTGCGCTTCGCCGAGCGCGCGCGCGATATCGGACGCATTCCAGATGTGTCCGTGGCAGTGGGCAATCATGGTCCAGAGGCGGCGCAAGGTCAGCGGCGGAATGCGAACGCCTAGCTGCAGCATGTCGCGCTCGAGAAAGGTACGGATGAAGTCTTGCCGCCAGGCGACACTCGCCGGGTTGCTGCGTGCAAGATAGGAACGGGGAAAACCGCCGCGCCACCACAGCTTGCGCAGCGCTGCGCCACCCACTTCGTCCAGATTGAACCCAGCCATTTCGACGATCGCAAGGCGCCCCGCGAGGGTCTCCGAACCCTGTCGCAGCAGCTCCGGCGAAGCGCTGCCCAGGATAAGGAAGCGCCGTCCGGGCCGCGCCGCATCGGCGAGCACGCGCAACACGGGGAACAGATCCGGCCGGCGCTGCACCTCGTCGATGACGATCAGACCTTCGAGCGATTCGAGCGCCAACTTCGGCTGCGCCAGCCGCTCCAGGCTCACCGGATCCTCAAGGTCGAAATACGTCGCGCGCCGGCCGTGCGCGATCTCTCGTGCGAGCGTCGTCTTGCCGCACTGTCGCGGCCCGACGAGCGCTGCTATGGGGTTGTCGCGCAGACTGCGACGCAACCGTTGCCGCAGCGCGTCGCGCTCGATAGGGCGATGTGTCATCCTCGTATTTTGAATAAGAAATATTCAAAATGCAAGGTTACGGGAATCGGAGAAAGAGCGCGAGGAAATAGCTTGCGGCCAGCACGTTCAGGCGCGCGCCCGAACGCAGGGCACTAATTTGTATTTGATGAATTTGGGAGTAATGTTAAGCGTGGGTTGCCGCATCGGCGGCTACCTGACCTGTCTGCGTGCGGTCACGCACAGGCAGGCCAAGTGGACGTCGGGGAACGCTGCGCGTACCCCGTCCTACGTTTACAATTGTGCAGCGTGTAGGGTGCGCCGTGCGCACCGGTCCGTGGTGCGTGTGACGCACCCTACGAGTAATATTCGTTTATTCTCGTGCTGCTCACTCACTCGCCGCCATTATCAAAAATAGGGAGACTACTGTGAATTCGTCCGAAACGCCCCGTCTGGTCAATCCCCTGGCTGAACGCTTGCGCAGCGGGGGGCTCGGTCTTGCTTTGATGATCAGGCATGCGCGCACGGTGGATATCGCGCTCGCCGCGCAAACTTGCGGTTTTGACGCGCTCTATTTCGACCTGCAGCACACTTCGACTCCGGAAGAGGTCGTTGCGCAGATTTCCGTTGCTGCGCTCAACGCAGGTGTCACGCCGCTGGTGCGCGTGCCCGACCGCGGCTACGATGTGGCGCTGCGGATGCTGGATTCCGGCGCGCTCGGAATCGTCATGCCGGATGTTTCCACTGCGGAAGACGCGCGGCGGGCCGTCGCGCACTGCAAGTTCGCGCCCGTCGGCAATCGGGGTGCTTACGGGAGCTGGCCGCAGCTTGGGTATCGCGCGCTGCCGGCGACAGAAGCGCGCAAGTTACTGAATGACAACACGCTGCTCATCGTCATGATCGAGAGCAGGGCTGCGCTGGAGAATGTGGAAGCCATTGCCGCTGTACCGGGCGTGAACATCGTGCACGTCGGCAGCAACGATCTTGCCACCGACCTCGGCGTGACGGGCGAGCTCACGCATCCGTCGGTCCTCGCCGGCATCGAGCGCCTGGTCGCCGCCTGCCGCAAGCACGGAAAGATCCCCGGCGTCGGCGGCCTGACGGGCGGCGACACCAAGCGCATCGAGCAGGTGATCAAGCTCGGCGCGCGCTTTTTGACCGCCGCCAACGAGTGGAACCTGATGCTCGCCGCGGGGCAGGAGCGCGTGCGTGTGCTGCGAAGCCTGACGCCAGTTTACTGAGCATTGCAGAAATGGATGACAATGCTCAGCCCTCATCCCCGGCCCTTCTCCCGAGGGGAGAAGGGGCGCCGGAACGTGGAGCAGGGGCCCCGATTTTGGGGATGCGACCGTGAAGGCGCACATAAGCACGCGGTCCATCGCGGCGCTGCATCCCGCTGCGGGGTCGCATCCATCGGCCAAGGCCGACGGAACCTGCTCCGCCCTCCGCGGGCGCATTCGAGGCGAAAATGGATTGTCATCCATTTACGCAAAACTCAATAATGCGAGCGGCGGCTGCGCTCGTGATCGAGGCGGCGCAGCCGATGGCGATGCGCGAAGTCGAGCGCTTGCCGAAATTCATCGTGCGTGAGGGGACGGTCGAGATCGGGATATTCCCCGGCGCGATAGCACGGGTGGTACTGGTCCATCACGTTGAGGTAGGTCTCAGGTGAGATCTCCTCGGCGATGAACCGGAATACTTGCTCGCTCGCCGCGATCGCGTTGGGCAGCAGGAGATGGCGCACCAGCAGGCCGCGCTGCGCGATGCCGCGCGCATCGAGCACGAGATCGCCGACCTGGCGGTGCATTTCCTTGACCGCGGCGCGGTTCACTTCCCAATAGTCGCGCACATGCGAGTAATGATGCGCTGCCTCGGATTCGCCGTACTTCATGTCCGGCATGTAAATGTCGATAATGCCGTCGAGCAGCGCCAGCGCTTCGGGGCTGTCGTAGCCCCCGGTGTTGTACACCAGCGGCAGGCGTAGCCCGCGCTCGGCCGCGATGGCGACCGCGGCGACGATCTGGGCGACGACATGCGACGGGCTTACGAAGTTGAGGTTGTGGCAGCCCATGCCCTGCAGTTCCAGCATCATCGCGGCGAGTTCCTCCGGCGCCGCTTCGCGCCCGATGCCTTTCCGGCTGATGTCCCAGTTCTGGCAGAACACGCAGCGCAGGTTGCACCAACTGAAGAAGATCGTGCCCGACCCGGCCCAGCCGCGCAGCGGATTTTCCTCGCCGTGGTGCGGGCCGTAGCTGTGGACGACCGCGCGCTCGCCGGTGCGGCATACCGCGCCGGCCGTCGTGACGCGGCGGTTGATGTGGCAGTAGCGCGCGCACAGATCGCAGTTTTCGAGACGGGCCCAAGCCTGCTCCGCGCGCTGCTTGAGTTCGCCGCTTTCGTGCAGCGCTCGGTAGGCGGGGCGGAAAGTGCTCTGGGTCGTGCCGGGATAATTCACGCGATATTGGCAGCAAATGGATGCAACCGGTGTCCATAGCATAGCACCGGTGCGATGCGAGTTTTCAAGTCCGTGCGCACCCGATATCACACCCGGCTCGTGCTCTCGCCGGTGGTCACGCCGCCGGCGATCAGGTGCGCGGTGCGCAGCGGTTCCGGCATCACTCCGTTGACTGCACTGCGTTTGAGCAGTGCCGCAGCCTGTTCCGGCGCGATCGCGATACGCTGTACGTAAAGCCCTGCCAACGGCTCCATTGGCCCGGCACGCTCGATCAGACGCCATTTGCGGGCGCCGCCACGCACGTGATCGAGCAGGGCACGGCGGATCGCGGCAAGATCGGGGCGCCGGCGCGCCACCACCAGCACCGGCAGGCCAAGCGCGCGGTGCAGCGCGTGCACGTCAACGACGTTGAAACCGGCAAGAGCGATGCCTTGCAGCAGCACTGCATGCAGTTGCGGAAAGAAGCGCGAGCGCCGCACGCAATCGGCAATGACACGCGTCGCATTGGCGCCGTCGCGCCGCACCCGCGCGGACAGCACGCCATCGAACCGGCCGCGCGCGTACACCGCGCCGACGATCAGCACATCGCCGCGATGCGCGCGGTCGAACGGCGCATCATCAAAGCCGACGACGTGACTGAACCGTTTGGACATGGCCGATATGTTTACGCGGCCAGCGTGACGAGCGGCACGTACATCTCGTCGTCGCTGATGCCGCCGTGCACGCCGATATGGGCGTGGCGCTTTTCGTTCGGCAGCCAGTCCTTGAGCGTGCAGTTGCTGTTCATGACCAGCGTATAGTCGCCGACGCGCTCAGCGAGCCGCGGATGCGGCGCGCCCGGGCCGAACCAGTTCTGCGCAATCAGATCAGCGCTGCGATGCAGTGCCGCATGATCGCCGAGCTTCGTGGCGACATAGCGTTCGAAATCGGCGTGGCACTCGGGCCGCACGTAGCAATACGCCACCCGACGCTCACCGCACAGCGGTTGTGCCAGCATCGCGGCGAGTGCGGGGTGGTTGTCCAGCTCGATCAGGCATTCGGGCGGAGAATCGATGAAGCCGTGGTCGGCGGTAACGACGAGATAGGTGTCGCTGCCCGCGATTTGGGCCAGAAAACCGCGGAATGCGGCGTCAAGACGCGTAAATTCGGCGGCAACCTGGGGGCTCGCGATGCCAAACTCGTGCGCCAGCGCGTCGAGTTCGGAAAAATAAGCGTAAATGAACTTGCGATTCGAACCGCCAGACAGCACGCGCACGATGTTTTCGAAAAGCTCCGACGGTTTGGTGTAGCCGTGGCGCGCGGCGCGTCCAGCATGCGCCAGGTTGAATTCGGTGTTGACGATGGACTGCGGCGAGACGAGATGCGTTGCGACCTGAAGGCCGTCGTAGATGGGCGCATGATCGAACAGCGCGGCGGGGTCGGCGCCGATGCAGGTCAGCGACTCGTTGGTGGCGCGCGTGCGGAACGGCAACACCGCTGCGACGGTATCAAGTTCGCGGAAATACATGTGCCAGCCGGTCAGCGCATGCTGCTGCGGCGCGAGCCCGGTCATCACGGTCGTAATCGCGGTCGCAGTGGTCGAGGGAAACACCGAAGTGACGCGCTGTTGCAAGTGTCGGCAGAAGAGGCTGTCCTGCCAGTTGCGGGTGAGCCAGTTGTAGCCGAGGCCGTCAACGAGCAGCAGCACCAGGTTGCGTTTCGCCGCGAGCCGTGCCGGATCGAGCCCGCGCAGCGGCGCATAGCGGCTGGAACCACCGCACGCGGTGGCGATGGTACTCATCAGGTTGAGGATGCTGCCGCCGTGATAATCGGGCAGGGGCATGGGTGGGTGCCTGGGATAATTCGTTCCGGCGCGTAGCCGCCGCCGATAGCATACCTTGCGCCGGGCCGTTCAGCGGCGAGTCCTGAGGATCAACATGTAGTCTTCCTTTCTCATCCCTCCTTTCTGCTCGTGATGGTTTCGTAGGCGATGCGGTGCGCTTCGTTCGCCGCGGGGATCCCGCAATAGAGCGCAACCAGGAGCAGGATTTCGCGGATCTCCTCCGGAGTGCAGCCGTTCGCGAGCGCCCCCTGCATATGCACGCGGAACTCCTGTGGCCGGTTGATTGCGGCGGTGATCGCCAGCACCGCGAGGCTCTTCGTCCTGAGCGGGAGCCCAGGCCGGCTCCAGATATCGCCGTAACAATAGGCGTTCACGATGTTCTGCAGCGGCTCGCCGAACTCCCCGAAAGCGTTCATGCGCTTCGCCACCGTCTCGTCGCCGAAAATCCGCCGGCGGAGCTCAATGCCGCGCTCGTAAAGTTCCCGCAGGTCCATCGTCATGTCTCCTCTGGTTTTGCCCCGAAGAAAATGGCACGGAGCCCGGTCGTGTTTAGCTCCATGATGGAAAAACCGGGCTCCGCCCCCAGTTTTCACTTACATTCTGCTTTCGATTTTGCCGATGGCCCGGATTTCGCCGTCGAGACGCTTCAGCTCGGCGTCGTACCACGCTTTGAGCGCGTCGCCGTCCAGGTAGTCGATCGTGACGTTGATCTTGGCCATTGCCGCCTTGAACCTGGGGTCCGCCGCGCTCTCGCGCAGCGCGGCCTGCCACGCCTTGACGGCGGCGGGGGGCGTCTTCGCGTGCGCGAAATATCCGGCCCAGAGCATGAACTCTGCGTCATAGCCCGCTTCTTTCAGCGTGGGCGTATCGAGGAACGCCGGCCCGCGTTTGGGGCCCGTCTGCGCGATCAGGCGCACGCGGCTGGAGCTGATGTGCGGGCTCCCGACGCCCACCGGGACATGCATCATGAACACATGGCCGCCGAGAACGGCGGTCATGGCCGGGCCCGCGCCGTTGTAAGGCGCGTGGAGCAGGTTGATCTTCGCCGCGCGCATCAGCATCGCCATGCTGATGTGGCCGCTGCTGTAGAGTCCGGGCGACGAGAACGTCAGTTCGCCGGGCTTCTTCCTTGCCAGGGCGACCAATTCCTTCACTGTCCTGGCCGGCAGGCTGGGGTGGACGACAAACAGCAGCGGATCGGCCGTAATCCGCGCGAGCAGTATGAAGTCGTCGGGCGAGTAGGGAGCGGGCCGGCCGAGCACATGCTCCGTGATCGGGATCAGCACGTGGGTCACCGTGTTGAGCAGGGTGGTGTAGCCGTCGGCAGGCGCTTTCGCCACGAACACTCCGCCCACCGCGCCGCCGGCGCCCACGCGATTGATCGTGACCACCGTCTGCTTGAACGCGCGCTGCAGCGATTCCGACATGCCGCGCGTGATGATGTCCGACGTGCCCCCGGGCGCGTTCGGATTGACGACGGTGATGAGTCGGGAGGGGAACGGCTCCTGCGCGCCTGCAAGCGGCGCTGACAGCGCCAGGACCAGCGTCGCCGCAATTGCTGCGATGATTTTCATTTGCTCCTCTCTATTGGCATCCCGGCCGAACGACCATCTGGACTTGGTTCTCTGAGCACGATAGCAATTCTGATTTTCGAGGGCAATCTCTCCCGATGAGCGATGGGTGATTGTGGGCGACTTACGATGCTCCAGTTTCACTCCGGGGTGATTCCCGCTGCCGCGGCGATCTTGCGGTACTTCTCGATGTCGGTCTTCTGGCGGTTGCCGAGGGCTTCGGCGCTGGAGCCGATGACGTCGATCAGCGCCGGCGCCGCGCCTTTGTACGGCACGTGCACCATGTCGATGCGGAACGTCGTCTTCATCAGCTCGCCGGCAAAATGCTGCGGGGTTCCCGTGCCTATCGACGCATAACTCAGCGCACCCGGCTTCGCGCGCGCGAGCGCGACCAGCTCTTTCACCGATTTCACCGGCAGCGAAGGATGGGCCAGCAGTATCGGCGGCGTCGTGCCCACGAGCGTCACCGGCTGGAGGTCCCGCACCGGGTCGTATGGCATCTTCTTGAACAACACCACGTTCATCGACACCTCGCTCGAAGCGCTCAACAGCACGGTGTATCCGTCGGGCGGGCTCCTGACGACGTAGTCGGTGCCGATCATCGCACTGCCGCCGGGCCGGCTGTCGACGATAACGGGCTGGCTCCAGCGCTCCGACAGCTTTTGCGCGATCGGGCGCACGGTGAAATCGGAGCCGCCGCCTATCGGATAGGTAATCACGAAGCGGATCGCTTTCGCCGGATACGGTTGCGCGATGGCCATGCCAGCCAGGCCGCTCGCTGCCATCGCAACAGCGTTTCGCCACACCCACCTATGTGTCGTTGTCATGGGCACCTCCCGTGCAGAGCAGTATATCGCGCCGGAGAGCGGGACAATACCGGATAATCAGGCGGGAGCGTGGCGCCAAGGTTACCTGTGGCGGGAGTACTGTTTTGGCGCGATCCGGCCAAAACCGGAATGGTGTTATCTTACTGAGCATTGAAGAAGTGCCTGAAAATGCTCATCCCTCATCCCCGACCCTTCTCCCGGGAGGAGAAGGGAGATTCGCGGCACAAATGGATTGTCATCCATTTATGCAAAACTCAATACGCAATGGAGCCCGCTCATGAGTAAACCCGTCTGCATTGTGTGGATGAACGAAGCGCGCGTCTACGAGCAGGCGCTGGCGCGCACCGGCCTCGCCGGCCGGCTCGAACTGCATGGTGTGCGCGTCGACCAGACCATCCCCCCCGATCTCGCGGCGCGTTGCGAAGTGCTCGTCGGCTGGCGGCCGGCGCCGGGACTGCTCGCCGGCATGCCGCGGCTGCGCTGGATCCAGAGCACGACGGCCGGCATGGACCAGTGGCTGGTGAGCCCGGACCTGCGCGGGGACATTGTCCTCACCTGCGCGCGCGGCTCGCATCGCGTGCAGATGCCGGAAAACATCCTTGCAGCCCTGTTCTTCCTCACGAAACCGCTGATGCAATGTGCGCTCGACCAGCGTGACAGCCGCTGGATCCGCCGCATCTCGGAGCCGCTCGCCGGCAAGACGCTCGGCATCCTCGGTCTGGGCGCGATCGGACGGGAACTTGCACGCAAGGCCGATGCGCTGGAGATGAAGGTCATCGGCACCAAGCGCTCGCCGGCGCCGCTCGCGCACGTGGCGAAAGTCCTGCCGCCCGAGGCGACCGACGAGGTTCTCGGAGCGTCCGATTTCGTTCTGCTGCTGCTGCCCTCGACGGCCGAGACCGAGAACTTCATGGATGCGCGGCGGTTTCGCGCCATGCGGCGCAGCGCGTACCTTCTCAACTTCGCACGGGGTGCGCTGATCGTCGATGCCGATCTCGTCGAGGCGGTGCGCTCGAAAACCATCGCCGGCGCCGTGCTCGACGTGTTCCGCAAGGAGCCGATGCCTGCCGGCCATCCGTTCTGGACGACCGCAGGCATCGTGGTGCTGCCGCACATCGGTGGACTCCATCCGGCGCGCGACGAAGGCGTCGCCGAAGTGTTTGTCGCCAATGCGCGGCGCTTTCTGGCGGGCGAACCGCTCGAGACCGTGGTTGACCGGGCACGCGGTTACTGAATTGACGGCGCCCCGGCGCGGTGAGCTGTGGCATCATCCGCAGAAGATGAACTGCTGTTCAACGGGGAGGTGCTGTCATGGCTGAGTGCGTCGGTATAGTCGGCATGGGACTGATGGGGCAGGCGTTCGTGCACCATCTGCTGCAAAGCGGATTCAAGGTGCAGGGATTCGACGTCGATGAGAAGCGCATGACCCAGTTGCGCGATTGTGGCGGTACGCCCGTGGAATCTCCGGCGGCCGCGGCTCGAGGCGCGCGCTGGGTGATCACGTCGCTGCCGACCAGCGACATCGTGCGTGACGTTGTTTTGGGGGCCAACGGCGTTGCGCAGGCCGCCGCGGAGGGACTCATCCTGGCGGACACTTCGACTTCCCGGCCTGAAGATTCGGAGAAGCTCGGCGCCGAGCTCGCCAGGCGCGGCATCCGCTTTCTCGACGCCTGCGTGAGCGGGACCAGCGCCATGGCGTGGAAGAAGGATCTGATCATCATCGCCGGCGGGACGGTCGAGGACTTTGACGCCTGCAAACCGCTGTTCGACGGCTTCAGCCGCGCGGCGTATCGCATGGGCGCCGTCGGCTCCGGCGCGATGACCAAGCTCATCATCAATCTCATTTTATTCGGCAACCGATTGGCGCTGGCCGAGGGCTTGGTGCTCGGCATGAAAGCGGGCATGGCAGGCGAGAGTCTGTTGCGGGTCCTGCAGGATGCCGCATGCAGTTCAAAAACCATGGTCGATAAGGGTCCGAAGATGCTGAATGGAGAGTACTCACCCGAGGGCCGCGTTCGCATCTCGCTCAAGGATGCGCGCCTGACTCTCGAGCAGGGCGCGCGTCTCGGGGCGCCGATGCTCGTGACGAGCCTGTGGACCCAACTGCAGCAGGCGGCCGATCAGCAGGGCCTGGCGGAAGTGGATAGCTCCGCGTTCATTGAACTGCTGCGCCATATGGCGGGATTGCCCAGGCGCGTATGACGTTTTCCCGGTTGCCGGTCATACGGCATGACTCAGCAGGTTTCTGAATCGCCTTCCTTACTTCGCGCCCGCTTTTTCCAGGATTTGCACCATCTGCACAAAACCGCGTTTCTTCGCGAGCTTCAGCGGAGTCTGACCGTGTCTATCGGCAAGCAGCGCGCGCAGCGTATCCACACGGAACCGCTCAAAGGGTCAAACTGACCCCGAATGTGCTGCCCTAAGGATCGCTAGCCGCGCGGTTTAACCCACGTTTCCGACCATGCCAGGCACGCGCTCGAGGACTGGCGATCTCCACGCATCTCCGCCCATGGCGTGTCCGGTGCGAAGCGACCATTGACCTCGATCTGCGCCGACCTGGCGGGGAAGAACGTGCTGAATACACCTATGGGACGGTTGCCCATGCCGGGCGCCATGGTGAGCACGAAGGGATCGATGCAGTCGTACCAGGTAAGCACGATGCGCTCGGTTCCTGAGATGACCGTTTCGACCGTCGCCGAGCGCGGGTCGCCGGCGCGGGAAAACTGCGCGGCGAACACTGGTATTGAGGTGTCCGCGAAAGCGGGGTAGAGCAGCGTCTCGATCGTGCGTTGGAGCCAGCGCGCCACCGCCACGTTGTCACTGTAGACCTGCACGCGGTTCTCGATGACCGGCGATTGCAGGAACATGGCGTGACCTGAGCCCGCCGGGCACCACAGCACGCGCCAATGGCTTACGCGGGAGGTATGCGTCTTGCCGCCATCCGCGCTGAGACGGATGAAGGAATTCTCGCCGGTCATGAGGACGTCGTTGGGATCAACGGGCTGGGCCATGATTCTCTCCTTGTTGGTTAGAGCCTGTGGTCGGGTGTCTCGGGTGAGTTGTTCTTTTGCGTGCAGTCCGCTTCCCTGTGGTCGTCACGCCTCACGCTGTTGGGGTTTCTTGGGCGGCAGCGAAGTCTCCTCGCTCAAATCCGGTTCGCCGCACAGCCGCAGTATCTCCGCCCGCGCCGCGTCGCGGAGCTGAATCGCCGCGTTCCAGTCGCGTCCCACCGGAGCAATCGGCACGCCGATCGTCACGCTTATGCGGCTGCGGTGGAACAGCCACTGCCCGTCGCGCAGCGCCGAGCGCGTGCCGCGGATCGTGACCGGCACGACCGGCACGTCCGCCTGCGCCGCGACGACGAAGGCGCCCATGCGGAACTCCAGCAGGCCCGGCATCCGCCGCAAGGTCCCCTCCGGGAAAACGATCAGCGACTTCCCGCCACGCGCCACGTCCACGAAGCGCGCGGTGTCCTCGACCCCGCGCTGCGCGTCGAGGCGGTCCACGAACGCGGAGCCGACAGATTTGAGATAGATGCGCGGCACCCAGTGGTCGAGCAATTCTCTCTTGGCGACAAAAGACTTCGGTTGTGCCAAGGCGGCGACCACCACGATGCCGTCGAGGTAGCTCGCGTGGTTGACAACCATCATGCAAGGTCCCGCCGGCAGATGCTCGAGCCCGCGGACGGCGGGCGGCATGCCGATCGACGCGAGGAAGGCGCGCGCCATGCGATGGCTCAGCTTCCACGCCCATTCGGCGCGCGGCAAAACGGCGCAGGCGGTCCAGTTCATTGCGCCCATCGTGCCGAGCAGGAAGAGGGCGTACGCGCCGTACACCCGGTCGACGGCGGCGCGCAGAGTGCGCCGGGCCTGCGGCAGGATCGCGAACCAGGTGAGCCGGACGATCTGGAGCCACACGGCCCGCGTGCCGGCGTGGCCGCCGCGCTCGTACGCGTCGCGGCTCGCCGCGCGGCGGATCTTGCCGCTGGACGTCTTCAACACGGTGTACGGCTGCGCGAGCACGATCTCGTCCACCGGCATGCCGATGAGCGATACCGCGAGCTCGTTGATGCGCGCGCGCAGCGCCTCCTGCCTGCCGGGATCGGCAACGCGGGTCTCGGCGAGCACCACGACGCGCTCGGTCCCGGCGCGCGCATCCTTGCTGCCGAAGACGGCGACGCAGCCTTTGCGTACGCCCTCGATCGCGCCGACCGCTTCCTCGAGCTCGTACGGGTAGATGTTGCGCCCGGCGCGGATGATGACGTCCTTGACGCGGCCCGAGATGTAGATCTCACCCTCGGCGATATAGCCGTAGTCGCCGGTGTCCATCCACTCGCCGTGCAGCAGATTGCGGGTCGCCTCAGGGTTCCGGTAGTAACCGCTGGTGACGGAAGGCCCGCTGAACTGGATATGGCCTTCCGCCCGCTCCGGCAATTCGCGGCCCGAGCCGTCCACGATTCGAATCTGGTGGCCGGGAATCGGCAGGCCGCACGCGACGAAGGTCAGCGCGTCGGCGTGATCCGCCGGCACGGGCACCGCGCGCCCGCCGCGCATGAATTGGTCCTTGTCCACGCGATCGAGCTTCGGGCCGCGACCCGGCGGCGTGAACGATACGCCCAGCGTTGCTTCGGCGAGGCCGTAGACGGGAGACATCGCCTCGGGCTTGAAGCCCCAGCGCGCGAAGCGCTTGCTGAATGCCGCCATGGTTTCGGGCGAAACCGGCTCGGCGCCGTTGAACGCGAAGCGCCAACTCGACAGGTCCAGGCCCTCGATGTCCGCGTCCTGGATGCGGCGCAGGCACAGGTCGTAGCAGAAATTGGGGCCGCCCGTGAGCGTTCCCCCGTGGCGGTGGATGGTCCGCAGCCAGCGTTCCGGCCGCGAGAGGAAGGTGAGCGGGGACAGCACCGGGTACTTGAACCCGTAGATGAGACTGCCCATCCACGCGCCGATCAGCCCCATGTCGTGATAGAGCGGCAGCCAGCTTACGAAAACGTCGGTGGGCGTGACGCGCAGCGCCCGGCCCATCGCGCGGATGTTAATCAGAAGATTGGCGTGGGTCAGAATCACGCCCTTGGGATCGCCGGTGCTCCCCGAGGTGTACTGGAGCATGGCGATTTCCTGCGGCGTGGCGCGGTGCGGCGACGCGAGCCGCCCCGACTTCGTCAGTTCCTCCGGCGTGACGACGCTCTTCAGAGTTGCCACCTGCGGCCTGAGCAAAAGCGCGATCGGCTTCGCCTGCGGCACCGTGATGAGGCACTCGGTGAGCGCGTTGGACAGGATGCCGGCGTGGCGGCGCAGGTGGTCCTCGATCTGGGAGGCGCGCGCCGGCGGGTAGATCGGTACGGGAATACCGCCGGCGAGCAGGATGCCGAAAAAGCTGAAGAAGTACTCGGCGCTCGTCGGCAGCATGATCGCCACCGCGTGCCCGGGCTGCAGGCCCCGTTCCTGCAAGCCGGCGGCGATGGCGCGCGCCGCCTCGCCGAGCTCCGAATAGGTGATGGTGCGCTCCGCGCCATCTTCGTCCTGCAGTACGATGTGCGGGCGGTTGGGGTGGCGTTCGACGTGCCACTCCAGCACTTCGGGGAGCGTGGCAGCCTGATCGGGTGTCTCCGACTCCGCCGCGAGCGCGGAAACGCGTTCGACCGCGCCGGCGTATGCGTGACGGGCGGGGCTGGCGGCGAGCATCGCGCGCATGAGGTCGCGCGGCGTCTCGGCACTCGCCATGACGGTCTCCGGCAGGCTCACGCCGAAGCGCTTCTCGATGCGTAGAAACAGCTCCACCCGGGCCAGGCTGTCGAAGCCGTATTCCTGGTCGAGGCGGTTGTCGAGCGAGGCCGGCGCCGCCGGGCGGGACGGATGCAGCTCGGCGGCAAGCTGCCGTATCGTCTCCAGCAGCGCCTCGTCGCTGGTGAGGGTGTCGCTGATTTCGTGCTGCCTTGCGACGGAAGTTTCCACTTATCGCGTTCCGTGGTAGCAGCTTGTCGGACTTAACCGTCCGTACAGGCTGCTAAAAGCAAAACCGGCTGACCATTCAGAAAAAACCTAGCCGAAGCGGTCGAATTTGGAGAAAAGCGCGGGTGAATTTGCATATCTATCATTTTCTCTTGCACGTTTTGCCGGCGCCGGGCGGACCGGTAAGCCAGACCACTGAACTCGTGCGCGCGCGGTCGAGCAGCTTGAATAAACGGTCACGCGGAAGCACACCGGCCAGAGTGGGCCGTGTCGTCTTCCCCAGAGAGACAGGTTTCATTTTTTGCTGTAAACCGCGCGCGCTCATTCTAGCTGACATTGCGAGGGTTGATAACGACCTGTGAGGCACGCTTGAAGGGGCGGTCGCAGCGTATTCATGACGCCGGAGTTCCTCGCACCTTTGCGGACCAGTCACCTTGCGGACCAGTCAGTTGACATGTCTGGCAAATTCGCGCAGCCTTTAAAACGAGTCTGGCGTGCCCTGTTGCCTACAGCGAATCTTGCCCGTGACGCGTGGCGGCAAGCATGTGAATGGAGCGTGCGCATGACCGCATGGTTGTCGGTATTGGTGGTGCTCGCTGTTGCATGGGCGCTTGCCTATGGGCGTGCTTCAATGCTGGTCTGGACGGCAGCGGTCGCGGCGGGGCTCGTGGCGCTGGGTTTGTCCATTGAACTCGGGCGCAGCGCTACAGCGGCGCTGTGGGCGGCATTTATTGCGATCGCCGCCCTGTTCAACATCGCTTTGGTGCGACGCAGCCTGATCGCGAAGCCCATCCTGCGCTGGTTTCATCAGGTGTTGCCTCAGATCTCCCAGACCGAGCAGGAAGCGCTGGACGCCGGCACGGTGTGGTGGGATGGCGAACTCTTCAGCGGGCGTCCTGACTGGCGGAAGCTCCTTGCGCTGCCCAAACCCGAACTCTCGGCAGAGGAGCAGGCGTTTGTTCAGGGGCCGGTCGAAGACTTGTGCGGCATGCTCGATGACTGGACGATCACCCACGAGCTTTATTACCTGCCGCCGGAAGTCTGGAAGTTCATCAAGGACAAGGGCTTCCTCGGCATGATCATCCCGAAGCAATACGGGGGCCTGGGTTTTTCCGCGCTCGCGCATTCGGAAGTGATAATGAAGCTCTCCACCCGCAGCGGCACCGGCGCGGTGTCGGTGATGGTGCCGAACTCGCTGGGACCGGCGGAACTCCTGTTGCACTACGGCACGGAGGAGCAGAAGAACTACTATCTTCCGCGCCTTGCCAAGGGGCTGGAAATCCCGTGTTTCGCACTGACCGGACCGGAGGCGGGTTCCGATGCGAGTTCGATTCCCGATGCCGGCATCGTCTGCAAAAGCGAATTCCAGGGCAAGAAGGACGTGCTCGGCATACGTCTCAACTGGGAGAAGCGCTACATCACGCTCGGCCCGATCGCTACACTGCTCGGACTGGCCTTCAAGCTCTACGATCCCGAGCACCTGATCGGAGACAAGGAGGATATCGGCATCACGCTGGCGCTGATTCCCACCAACACGACGGGGATAGACATCGGGCGCCGCCACTTTCCGCTCAACTCGGCGTTTTTCAACGGGCCCAATTCGGGCAGGGATGTATTCATTCCGATGGACTGGGTGATCGGCGGATTGAAGCACGCCGGGCAGGGCTGGCGCATGCTGATGAACTGCCTCGCAGCCGGCCGCTCGATCTCGCTGCCCGCCAACAGTGTCGGCATGGCCAAGCTCGCCGCGCTCACCACCGGCGCCTATGGGCGCGTGCGCATCCAGTTCCGCACCCCGATAGGCAAGTTCGAAGGCGTAGAGGAGGCGCTCGCGCGCATCGGCGGCCACACCTACATGATGAACGCGGCGCGCATCATGACCGCCGGCGCGATCGACCTGGGCGAGAAGCCGGCGGTGATCTCGGCTATCGCCAAGTATCACCTGACCGAGCGCGGCCGGCAGGTGATCAACGACGCGATGGACGTGCATGGGGGCAAGGCGATCTGCATGGGGCCGAAAAACTACCTCGGGCGCGCCTATCAGCAGACGCCGATTGCGATCACGGTCGAGGGCGCCAACATCCTCACCCGCTGCATGATCATCTTTGGCCAGGGTGCGATACGCGGCCATCCGTATGTGCTGCGCGAGATCAACGCGACGCGGGAAGCCGACCCCGACAAGGCGCTGCGCGATTTCGACGACGCGTTCTCCGGGCACATCGGGTTTGTCGTTTCCAACGCGGCACGCGCGTTGTTCCTGGGGTTGACGGGGGGCAGGCTCGCGAATGTACCGGGTGACGCCGATACGCGCCGCTATTACCAGCAGCTTACGCGGCTCAGTGCCGCATTCGCTTTCGCCACGGATATGGCCATGCTGCTGCTGGGCGGGCAGCTCAAGCGCAAGGAAAAATTATCCGCGCGGCTCGGCGATGTCCTGAGCCAGCTCTACTTGTGCTCGGCGACCCTGAAACGCTATGAAGACAACGGCCGTCAGCGCGCAGAACTGCCGCTGCTCGACTGGTCGATACAGGACGCGCTGTTTCGCATCCAGTCGGCTTTTGTCGGGTTGATCGAGAATTTTCCGAGTCGTTTGGCGGCGCTGCTGTTGAGCGTCATCACATTTCCCGCCGGCCGGCACTTTTCGCCCGCAAGCGACGAACTCGGACACAGGGTCGCGAGCCTGTTGCTGGAGCCTTCCGCCGTTCGGGAGCGCCTGACCGAGAGCGTGTTCATCCCCGACAATCCCGAAGACCCGATAGCGCAGCTCGAACTGGCGCTGCGCGCGGCGATTGGCGTGGAGGCGGTTTATGCCAGGATCTACGCCGCAGCCAGGCAGGAACGCATCGCTGGCAGGACGCCGGACGAGCTCGCTGCGCGCGCGCAGGAGCAGGGCATCATCACGCGCGAGGAACTGGAAGCGGTTGCACGCGCGAAAGCGTTGCGGCGCGCGGTCATCATGGTGGACGATTTCCCGGTTGACTTCGGCAAGGAACACGCTCCGCAGCACGACGTGCAGACGCAGATGGCCGGGGCTGCCAGGAGAACGGCTTGAGCGATAGGAAACGCGGCGCATCGTCGCACGGCTTGCGACCGGCCCGACGCTGGCCTATGCCGCGACCAAGAGGCTTGCGAACCAGGCGTTCAACAACTCGCTGGCGGCGCATCTGGATGAGGAGGCGCAGGCTTTCG
>MERI01000033.1 GCA_001772005.1 Betaproteobacteria bacterium RIFCSPLOWO2_12_FULL_62_58
CCCAGTGGTGCCCAGTTTTGCCCGGGTTGGGGAGCCGATCAGGACTCGAACGTCGCTACCTGATCGATAGAACCTCGCGCCAGTGCCCGGTTTCATCCGGTCTGGCGCGGCAGGCATGCATGAGCACTACATCGGACCACGTGTTACGGCGCGCTAATGTCGCCGAATCGCAAGGCTGCGCGAACCAAACGTGCATCACAAGCGCCGATGCCTGGCGCGTGGCTTGACGGTCCGCTTGTCACGTTCCACCCTCGGTGTTTCGTTGCCCGACCAGGTGAAACGCCACGTATCGCCCCGGCGCACATTACCGACGACCGCCGGCCGGAAGCACGCGAGGTTGGCGCCGCCCTTGCGGCGGACACTCGGGTAGACCACGCCGACCGAGCCTGCTTCGAGCAGCCGCCCGGCCAGCCGCTGTGAAGCAACGTAACTCCGCGAATCGAGGCAGCGCGCGAAGCGGGTCCCGCCCCGCACGTCGTGGAACTCGCCGTTGAAATCGGCAAGCAGCGCCTCGTAGGGAACGCTGTCGTCGAAGCGCCCGATCTCCTGATACTCCACGGTCTTGTGGAACGCGACTTCGGCGAGCCCGGTTTCGACGTCGAACGAGCAGTACCAGGCCCCGCGGTCGGGACCGTTGAAGCGGCTGCCCTCCGGGCGCGCGCAGGTGAAGGCCGCGTTGATGATCCGGAAGTTCGGCACGCCGAAGACGAGTTCGTCGATGCCGATGCCAAGAAGCAGTCCGCGCTCGCCGCGCAGCCGCTCGTTGGTGGCGTTGTCGAGATCAAAGAGGTCGGCCAGGTGCGCCTCGTCCTCGGCGATGCCGGCGAGCACTGAGTCCTCGCGCGCGGCAAACCGCGAGGGGATCAGCCGGAAGGTGTCGAACTGCCGTAGAAGCGTCGTTCGGGGCAGCGCCCCACTCACACCCCGCCCCGCCGCGCATCGAGGAGCTTGCGTACGGTCTGCATCGCCAAGAGCCCGCCGCCGGTCATGTAGGCGAGCGGCGTGCGGCCGCCGAAGATCGCGTTGGCGTTGGGCAGACTCACCCATTCGTCGGCGAGCTTGTCGCCGTAGAGAATGTGCAGCGCCTTGTAGATGCCGACCAGGTAAGAGATGCGCGTGATGCGGTCGACCTCAAGCACCCGGCCGGGATTCTTCTTCCATTCGTAATAGGCGCTGCTGGAGAGCCCGCCGAGGAGGTCCCGGGCGTCCTCGTCGCGCAGCTTCCAGCGCTCGACGAGCTTGAAGAAACCGCGCAGCGCCGAGCGCGAAAGCCGCTCGCGCCCGGCCTTGGCGTTGAGGTCGACGAACGGGGCCGCCTCGAAGCGGCTGACGGGATAGGCGAAGGGGGTGGCGCTCATCGGTGACTCCGAATAAGGAGAATATATGCTCCATTATAGGAGTTATCAAGATGCGACCAGCTCCTTACTGCTTCTGCATGCCGGCGTCTCTCGCGACCTTTTCCCACTTGGCGATGTCGGCCGGGATCATCCCGCGGATTTCCGCGGGCGTCCGAATGTCGACCTCCGCGCTCTGGGCAGCGAACCGCCGCTCGGTTTCCGGGAGCTTGAGTATGGCCGCGACCTCGGTGTTCAATCTGTTGATGACGGCGCCGGCGTGCTTCCCGTCGTCGCCCACGCCCACCAGATCGCCGCCTGGTAACTCGGTAGTCCGGCCTCGGCGGCAGTGGGCACATCGGGCAGGGTTGGAAGGCGCTTCGTGCCGCCGGGCGCCTGCGGCACGATGACGCGGATCGGCCTGGTGGGATAGTTCGCGTCCATTCCCGCCGGCGCCTGTATGTCCGGCGGATGCGGTTCGCCGCGCGGATACTCAAAGCTTGAGCGAGAACTTCTGGAACGTGTGGCAGTCCGCGGGGGCGCGGCCGCGGCTGACCGCGAAGGTCCAGGTGACCTCGCTCACGTAGAGGTCGCACTTCGAGTCGAGCGCGAGACCGTGCGGCGCGGCAAAGCTTCCGGGCGCCGTCACCTGCGGCGTGCCCCAGCGCGCCAGCACCTTGCCGTCCTTGTCGAAGATGCTCATGCGGGCGTGGCGCTCTTTCCCCTTCGTAATGGGACCGAGACTTTGGGAGGTGTCGCCCTCGTGCCACGCGAGCTCGGTCACGTAAACCCGGCCCTGAGCGTCGAAGACCAGGTGAGTAGGCCGCTGGGTGTCCGTCCACTCGCTTAAGAACTCACCGTCCGGGCTGAAGATCTGGATGCGGTCGCTCTCGCGGTCGCAGACGAAGACGCGGCCATCGGAGGCCACGGCGATTCCGTGAGGAAGATAGAACTGGCCGGGGCCACGGCCGGGCTCGCCCCACGATCGCTTCAACTGCCCGGTGCGAGAGAATTGATGCACGCGCGCGTTGCCGTAGCCATCCGACACGTAGAGGTCACCCCTGGGACCGACCGCGATGTTCGTGGGACGGTTAAACGGGCCCGCCCCGCGCGTGATGGACGTGATGTTCTTGCCGTCATATCCCGTGTCCGACGGCGTGTTCATGACCCCCAGCGTCATGAGGAGTTTCCCCTCAGGCGTGAACTGGCGCACCGTGTGATTCCCGTCATCGGTGCAGAAGATCGTGCCGTTGGGGCCCACGGAGATGCCGTGCGTGCGATAGGTGAATTCGCCCTCGCCCCACGAGCGCAGAAACTTGCCTTTCTGGTCGTATATCAGGACGGGATGGTCCCCGCGGCAGATGAGGTACACGCGATCCTCGCCGTCAACCGCCACGCCCGCCACGTCGCGGTGAACGTAGTCCTTGGGCAGCTGCTCCCAGCCTTCGACGACGGAATACTCGATCTTGCCTGACTGCGCCATGCGTACCTCCCCCCTTTAGCGCCCGATCCACGGCGCGCAACCTTGTTGGACAGCGATCCTGATGAGTGAGACCATGCGCCCATCATGCCATAACGCCAACTTTTCCGGGAAAACAGACCATGAGAACCACGACAGTATTCGCTCCAAGCCGTACTCAACAACAAGGCAAGTGCTTATGTCCGCAAACCATGCCCCGCTGACCCGATATACGGTCCTGGACCTCACCCGCGCGCGTTCCGGGCCGACAGCGGTACGGCAACTCGCCGATTGGGGCGCGAACGTGATCAAGATCGAAGAACCGGGCGAACAGGACGGCGATGGCGGCCCGTTCGACCGGCGTCATGGATCCGATTTTCAGAACCTGCACCGGAACAAACGCAGCATCACGCTCAATCTCAAGGACCCGGAAGGGGTCGCGATCTTCAAGCGCATGGCCGGGAAGGCTGACGTCGTCGTCGAAAACTACCGCCCCGGCGTAAAACACCGGCTTGGCATCGACTACGAAAGCCTCCGCAAGATCAACCCGCGCATCGTCTACGCCAGCATCTCGGGATTTGGCCAGGAAGGTCCCTACCGCGACCGTCCGGGGCTGGACCACGTGGTCCAGGGCATGGGGGGATTGATGTCGATCACCGGGCTGCCCGGACAGGGGCCGGTGCGCGCGGGCATTGCGATATCAGACTCGAGCGCGGGCCTGTACTTGGCGTTCGGGATCGTGCTCGCGCTGCTCGAACGCGAGCACTCGGGCGAAGGGCAGTGGGTGCAGACCTCGCTGCTGCAGGCGTTGATCGCGATGCTCGACTTCCAGGCCGCGCGCTGGCTGGTCAGCCACGAGGTCCCGCCCCAGGCCGGGAACAACCACCCGACCGCGATTCCGACCGGGGTGTTCAAGACGTCGGACGGCTACATCAACATCGCCGGCTCGGGTAATCTGTACGAGCGGCTGTGCCGCGCGATCGACGCGCCCGATCTCATCAAGCATCCCGATTACGTCGATTTCAAGGTGCGCCTGAAGAACCGCGATGCGCTCAACGCCGAGATCCAAATGCGCACCGTCAAGAAAACTTCCGCCGAGTGGATCGAAATCCTCAACAAGGCCGGTGTGCCGTGCGGCCCCATCTACACCATCGACAAGATGTTCGCCGATCCCCAGGTGCGGCTGCTCGGCATGGCGCAGCCGGTCGAGCATCCCGTGCTGGGTCGGATTGACATCGTCGGGCAGGGGGTGAAACTCGCCCGCACGCCGGCCCAGATACGGAAACCCGCTCCGGACCGCGGGCAGAACACCCGCGAGATACTCGGAGAAGTTGGATATGACGCGGCTGCAATCGAAGATCTGCGAAAGCGCGGCATCGTGTGACGTGCTCGATCCCGGCTACGGCCCGCAGCCCGGCCGACGGCAACGATCCGATATAATGAGTCGTCAAAACAGCCGCACGTTGATCTGCGGGACAGTTGCGTTTTTCCGTCCTGCACGGTACACGGCTGCAAACCCTTCGACCGGCGGTTGACGGGCTGATTGTCAAAGCAGAGGAAGCTTCATGAAGGCCTGGGCTCGCATCGCCGTCATGGCGCTGGTGTCTGCAACCGTCCTGTTTCCGGGGCTCGCGGCAGCGCAGAATTTTCCGACCAAGCCGATCCGGATGATCGTGCCGTATGCGCCGGGCGGCAACGTCGACATTTCGGCCCGCATCGTCGGCCCCGCGCTCAGTGAACTTCTGGGGCAAACGGTCATCGTCGATAACCGCCCGGGCGGCGGCGGGAATGTGGGCGCCGGGCTGGTGGCGAAAGGGACGCCTGACGGGTATACGCTGCTCGTCGGATCGAGCGGACCGCTTTCGGTGAACCCGATCGTCTTCAAGGATACGCCCTACGATTCGGTCAAGGACTTCGCGCCGGTCAGCATGGTCCAAGTCGTGCCTCTGGTCCTGACGGTGAGCCCGAAATTTGCGGTCGGCTTGGTCAAAGAGCTCATCGACCGCGCCAAGTCGCAGCCGGGCAAGATCACGATCGCTTCCGCCGGCACGGGCACGACCAACCACTTCGCGATCGAGCTCTTCAGCTCGATGACCGGCGCAAAGCTCCTGCACATACCGTACAAGGGCAGCGGCCCAGCGCTGGGTGAACTGCTCGGGGGGCAAGTCAATACCATGATCGATCAGCTCACGTCTTCGATGGGGTTCATCAAGGACGGCAGGCTCAAGGTCATCGCTGTCACCGCGGCAAAGCGCGTCGCCGCCCTGCCCGACGTGCCGACCCTCGCCGAATCGGGCGTGCCGGGTTACGAGGCGAGCACCTATCTCGGCATTCTCGCCCCCGCAGGCACACCGCGTGACATCGTGATGAAGCTCAACGCCGCGCTCAGGAAAGTCATCGACATGCCCGGGGTGCGGGAGCGGTTTCGCGGCCTCGGCGCCGATCCCGGCGCCAGCACGCCGGAACAGTTTGGCAAGGTGATCCGGGAGGAACTCAACAAGTGGCGGAACCTTGCCAGGACCGCCAATCTCAAGTTCGACTGACGGCGCCGGCACATGAAAGCCACGATGAAGCTTCGCGCCCTGCTCCGGGAAAACCGTTGTATCGTCGCGCCAGGTGTCGCCGACGCGCTCGCCGCCCGGCTGGTGGCGCTCGAAGGTTTCGAGGCGGTTTACATGACCGGCTTCGGCACCAGTCTTACGCGGCTCGGCATGCCCGATGTGGGTCTGCTGACTGCGAGCGAGATGATCGATAATGCAAGCCGCATCGTCGACGCCTCGGGACTGCCGGTGGTGGCCGACGCCGACACCGGTTACGGCAATCCGATCAATACGCGGCGCACCATACGCGACTACGAGAAGGCGGGCGTGGCCGGCGTGCATATCGAGGACCAGGCGTGGCCCAAGCGCTGCGGGCACCTCGCGGGAAAGCGCGTGATCCCGACCGCCGAGATGGTGGCCAAGATCAAAGCGGCGTGCGACGCGCGGCATGATTCCGACTTCGTGATCATCACCCGCACCGACGCAATCGCAGTCGAAGGATTGGACGCGGCGCTCGAGCGCGGCGAGCGCTACCGTGAGGCCGGCGCCGATATGCTCTTCATCGAGGCGCCGGTCGGGCGCGGCGAGGTGGAGCGCGTGGCCAGGCATTTCGAGGGCGTGCCGCTCCTGTACAACATGGCGGCGAGCGGCAAGACGCCCGATCTATCCGCCGATGAGCTCGGCGGGCTCGGCTTCAGGCTTGCGATCTATCCCAACTGGATCATCCTCGCCGCAATCCCCGCGATGCAGAACATGCTGAAGGAGCTCAAGCGCACCGGCACCATCGCCCACCTGCGCGACAAAGTAGCGACCTTCAAGCAGTTCACCGACATCGCCGGGCTGCCCGAAATCCAGCAACTGGAAGAGCGTTACGGCGTGCCGGAAGACCAGCGTACCAGTTTGTAAGCGTGCGCTCACATTAGACAATAACATATTGTTTTAAACCATGTTCATGTCAAGCCCTCGCACCCTGTTCGACAAAATCTGGGACCGGCACGTGGTCGTGACGCGCAACGGGAACGAAGCGTTGCTGTACATCGACCGCAACTACGTTCACGACGGTTCGTTCCACGCCTTTGGCGCGCTTGCCAAGGAAGGGCGCAAGGTGAGGAAGCCGCGCCAGACCTTTGCCGTGGTCGACCACTACGTGCCGACCTTGGGACGCGAGCAGGGACTCGCCGGCATCGCCGATCCCGAGGTGCGCGGCATGATCGAACTGCTCGAGCACAATGCCAAGGTCAACGGGATCGCGCACTTCGGTATCGACGATCCGCGCCAGGGCATCGTGCATGTGGTGGGACCTGAATTGGGGCTGACGCAACCGGGCCTGACCATCACCTGCGGCGACTCGCACACCTCGACTCACGGCGCGCTGGGCGCGCTCGCCATCGGCATCGGTGCGTCCCAATCGAAGCAGATCCTCGCCACCCAATGCCTGTGGCAGAAAAAGCCGCGCACGCTGCGAGTCACCGTCGACGGCGCGCTTGCGCCGGGCGTGAGCGCCAAGGATGTAATCCTCGCCATCATCGCCGAGATCGGTACCGCCGGCGCCACCGGCCACGTGATCGAATACGCCGGCGCGGCGATCCGCGCGCTGTCGATGCAAGGACGCTTGACGGTGTGCAACATGTCGATTGAGGCCGGCGCTCGCGCCGGCATGGTGGTGCCCGACGACACGACTTTCCAATATCTGGCCGGCAGGGAATATGCCCCGCGCCGCGCCGACTGGGACAAAGCACTCGAGTTCTGGCGCAGTCTGCCTACCGACGAGAGTGCCAGCTTCGACCGTGAAGTGCACCTCGATGGGGCCCGCCTTGAGCCGATGATCACTTGGGGCACCAGCCCCGAGGAAGCGGCGCCGGTCGGCGGGCTTGTGCCTGATCCTCAAAAAATCATTGACTTAGACAAGCGAGCCCATTCGGTGCAAGCGCTTGCTTACATGGACTTGAAGCCCGGCATGCCACTTACGGACATCAAGATCGACCGCGCGTTTATCGGCACCTGCACCAACGGGCGCATCGAAGATTTGCGCGCTGCCGCCGCGGTGCTGAAGGGCCGTAAAGCCGTCGTGCCCGCCTGGGTGTCACCCGGTTCGACGGCCGTCATGCGCCAGGCAGAGGTCGAGGGGCTCGACCGCATTTTCCGCGACGCGGGCTTTGAATGGCGCGCTTCGGGCTGTTCGAGCTGCGCGGCCATGAACGGCGACAGCGTGCCGGCGGGCATGCGCTGCGCGTCGACCTCGAACCGCAACTTCGAAGGCCGCCAGGGCAAAGGGGCCCGCACCCATCTGATGAGCCCGGCGATGGTCGCCGCCGCCGCTGTGACCGGCAAGATCACCGACGTGCGTAAATTAGTCTAGTGAAAACCGTGGAACCGCAGATAAACACAGATAAGGATTGCTTTTGAAACCGTTCACCAAGCTCACCGCCGTCGCCGTGCCGCTCGACATGGCGAACATCGACACCGACAAGATCATCCCGGCGCGTTTTTTGAGAAAGCCGCGGCTCCCGGGCTACGATCCGTATCTCTTCCACGACATGCGCTTCAACGCCGACGGCAGCGAGCGTCCGGAATTTATCCTTAATCAGCCGGCCTACCGCGGCGCCGGTATCCTCGTCACCGGCGCAAACTTCGGCTGCGGCTCGTCGCGCGAAGGCGCGGCCTACGCCATGCTCGATTACGGCATCCGCTGCGTAATCGCGCCCTCGTTCGGCGACATTCACTACGCGAACGAATTGCAAAACGGCATGCTGCCGGTGATCCTGCCGGAAGAAGTCTGCCGCCGGCTTCGCGGGCAATTGCACGATCAGCCCGGCGCGCAGCTCACGGTCGACCTTGACGCACAAACCGTCACCGGGCCTGACGGCACTACTCACCGCTTCGAGATCGATCCGATTTACCGGGAGCGCCTGTTGAAAGGACTCGACGACGTCGGCCTCGTGCTGCAATACCAGCCGGAAATCGAAGACTTTGAAAGGGGTCACTACGGCGAAATGCCGTGGCTGGCGTGACCGTGGGTGACTGCGCGTCGCCTTTCCAGATCGACGCTTCTTCGCGCCAGCGAGGCAGGTCGAGGCCTTTCTGAGATTGACTAACGCCGTAGATGCTCGATCCCGAGCTCGCGCCACAACCAGCGCGCGTCGTAGCCCACCCCGGTGTCCTTGGCGCGCCGCGCCTCGCGGTTTTCCAGTTCCTTCAGGAGCGCGACCAGTTGCTCGCGTCCTTCGAAGTCGCGTGCCGCCTCGCGTGGCGTTTTGCCGTCGAGCGCGGGTATCTTCTCATCCAGCCAACTGCGGTAATGGGTATCCAGAAAGCGCTGCGTGACTTCGCGCTCCACCCGCTTGGGCACCGACCGCCGGGGTGAGGCTGGCGCGTCCCGGTTCTCCGCCATGGCGTCTTCCACGGACTTGATCGCGACTTCGGGTTCGCCGATCAGCCCGGCGAGCAGCGGCTCGATGAATGCGCGCACTCTTTCGAGGCGGCGGCGCGAATTGACCGACAACTCAAGCTGTTTCCCGGTGAGCGTCAGATTTGCGTGCACCACGTGCCCTGCATCGCCATCGG
>MERI01000034.1 GCA_001772005.1 Betaproteobacteria bacterium RIFCSPLOWO2_12_FULL_62_58
AACTACGCCGAGAGGTTCCACGTCATGCACCGCGCCGGCGACGTCGGCGACTGGGCCGTGGCGGCGCACGAGATCGATGAGATGCGACGGCTGACGGGCATCTCGAAGTACATCGATCCCAAGCTCGGCGCGCTGCTGCAGGCCTTCATGGACGGCAATCTTCGCAAGCTGCGGGAAGCCGTCGAGCACGGGAACCTGAAGTCGTTTCAGGCCGCACTCGTAGACACCGTGGCAAGCTGCAACGGCTGCCACAAGGCGAGCGGAAGTACGCTCGGCGTGACCGTGAAGGTCAGCGACACTATGAGCATGCGTCATCCTCATCTCCTCGGGAAGACGACAGTTCCCAAAGACCACGGTCACTGATCATGAGTGGCCCGCTCAGCCAACGGATGTTTCAGATTGTCGGGGCGGGTCCCGCCGGGCTCGCCGCGGCCATCACGCTCGCCCGCGCGGGCCGGGGCGTCGTGGTCCACGAAGCGGCTGCGGAAGTCGGCTCCCGCTTTCAGGGCGATCATCAGGGACTGGAAAACTGGACCACCGAGCATGACGTCCTCGACGATTTGCGCGGGCAAGGCATCGCGTGCAACCTCGCCGCGACGCCTTGTCGAAAGGGCGTCGCGTTTGACGCGTGGGGGAATCAATATGAAATACGCAGCGACTGCCCGCTCCTCTACATGGTCGAGCGTGGCCCGGGTCCCGGCACGCTCGACTCCGCGCTTCTGGCCCAGGCCCAGGAATTGGGCGTCGAGGTTCGCTTCAACAGCAAGGTCCGGCAGCTCGAGGGTCCCGGAATACTTGCGGCTGGCCCCAGGGCAGCAGATGCCATCGCTGTGGGTCTTCACTTCGAGACCTCCATGCCCGATGGCTGGTGGGTTATCTGCGACGACGATCTCGCGCCGCAGGGCTATGCCTACCTGCTGGTGACAAATGGCCGCGGGACGGTAAAGAGCTGCATGTTCTCCGGATTCAAACAGGAAAGCGTGTATGTCGCGCGGACGGTCGATCGTTTCCGCAAGCTCGTGGGACTGGAGATGAAAAACCCGCAACCGCACGGCGGCGCGGGAAACTTCAGGATACCGGTCTCCGCATATTCGGGACAGCATCCGGTCGCCGGCGAGCAGGCCGGATTCCAGGACACGCTCTGGGGCTTCGGCATCCGGTTCGCCATTGCATCCGGAGTTCTGGCCGCGCGCAGTCTGATGGACGGAAGTAATTACGATACTCGTTGGCGAGAGGAGCTGAATTCAGTGCTGCGGGCGGCCGTGGTCAACCGCGCTGTCTACGGCGGCCTCGGAAACGATGGCTACCGCCGGTTTCTGCGCAAGGCTGCCACGATCGGCGATGCACGAGCATTTCTGCGCCGTTACTACGGCGCCTCGTGGCTCAAGCGGCTGCTTTATCCATGGGCCCGTCTGCTCGTGCAGTCCAGGCGGCGCGACGTCACCTGCAACCACATCGACTGCACGTGCGTGTGGTGCCGCTGCGGCGGATCTCTCTAGGTGCCTCCCGGATGGAGTTACACGAGTTCTTCCTGCTTCTCGCGATCCTGCTGCTGGGCGCGCGGCTGCTGTCCGAAGCGGCGGCCCGGCTCGGCATTCCATCCGTCATTGGCGAGCTGGCAGCCGGGCTGATCCTGGGACCGTCGCTGCTGGGCTGGGTGTCCGTGAACGAGACCCTGGAGATCCTGGCGGAGATCGGCATCATCCTGCTGCTGTTCGAGGTGGGCATGGATACCGACGTGTACCGTCTCGCCCAAGCGGGCGCCAAGCCCGTTGTGGTGGCGGTCGCCGGCTTCGGGCTGCCCTTCGTTTTCGGGGCCGGCGTGAGTCTTTATGGCTTCGGATTGCCGCTCATCGCCAGCCTGTTCATCGGCGGCACACTCACCGCGACCAGCATCGGCATCACTGTCCGCGTGCTGACGGAGCTGCGGCGGCGATCCTCGGACGAGGCGCAGATCGTGATCGGCGCTGCCGTCCTGGATGACATCCTGGGTGTCATCGCGCTCGCCTTTCTGTACCAGTTCGCGGTGATGGGAGAAATCACGCCGGCCGCGATAGGCAGGGTGAGCCTGTACATCGTGCTTTTCGTGGTGCTCGCGCCGGTCGGTGCCAAGATCGTCGCCTGGGTGATCGACCACTACGACCGCAGGAGCGCCTCCCCCGGGCTGCTCGTGACCATGGTCGTGAGCCTGATCATGCTATTCAGCTACCTGGCGCACCTCGTCGGCGCGCCGTTGATACTGGGCGGCTTCGCCGCCGGCATCGCGATGGGCCAGCGCTTTCAGTTGAGCGTGGCGCAGCGGCTGGGAATTCCGTTCACCTCGGCGCTCAACCGGATTCTGGCCGCCGCACCCGCGCTCTCGGAGCGGCTGGAACATCAGATCCGGCCGCTGATCCACGTTTTCACGCCGATCTTCTTCGTCATGGTGGGCGTGTCGCTCAACTTGAGCGCCGTGGACTGGGGTTCGGCGTTCGTGTGGCAGTTGGGAACCGTGCTGCTTATGATTGCGTTCGCCGGCAAATGGCTCGCCGGCTACTGCATCCGCGAGACCCGCCTGCGACAGGCCGTGATTGGCCTGAGCATGGTGCCGCGCGGGGAGGTCGGCCTGATATTCACGCAGGTCGGGCTCTCGAACGGAATCCTGAATGCCGAGCTCTATGCCGCCCTGCTGATTGTGATCGCTTTCACCACGGCGCTACCGCCGTTCGTGCTCAAATGGATCTATGCCAAATGGGGCCACGACATTGGGCTGGCAATGGACAGCACAACCCGTTGAGTGCATTGCGGCGCGAGCGCTTGCATTCTTCAAAGTGGCGCACAAATCTGCGCGGGAGGCCCGTCGCCAACGTCGCAACAGAGTTGGGCATCGGCCTTGCACCCTTGCTTCAGTGGCTGCTCGTCCCTCCACTTGTATTGCTCATCGTGCGCCAGGCAGGCAGACTGATTGCGCCTCGATAGGGAGGTCAGCAATGAGCGCTCAAGGCGCGGGGCACCAGTACCGTTGGGTACCGTCAGACGCCGGAACTTATTAGCACATGAATTCGACAGAACCGACACTCGCCGCTCTTTCGAGCCCCACGTTACGGTATTTTCTGGCAACGCGCCCCGCTTTTCTCGGCGTGACGCTGTTTGCCTGCGCCATTGGCCTGGCGACGGCGTATTACGATGACGGTGGCGTATCGGCGGCAACTGCTGCGGTGACAGTGATCTTCGCGCTGCTTGCACACGCCGGCGTCAACGTGCTGAACGACTACTACGACGCGCTGAACGGCACGGACGCAATGAATACCGACCGCATTTTTCCTTACACGGGTGGAAGCCGCTTCATACAAAACGGCGTCTTGACACCGCGTGAGACCGCGGTCTTCGGTGCCACGTTGTTCGGCGTCGTGATGGCCGCGGGTATATGGCTCGCCTGGATCTCGGGCGCGGGACTGCTGGCGATCGGCGCCGCCGGTCTGCTGATTGGCTGGGCCTATTCCGCGCCTCCACTGAGATTGAACAGCCGCGGAGCGGGTGAGTTATGCGTCGCTGTCGGCTTCGGCCTGATCGCGGTCGGAGCCGATTATGTGCAGCGACGTGGTTTTGCCGCATTGCCGGTGGTTGCGGTCGCGTCTTATGCACTGCTGGTAACCAACATTCTGTATATCAATCAGTTTCCCGATCGCGCTGCCGATCAAGCAGCAGGCAAGCACCACTGGGTGGTCAGGCTCGGCGCGAAACATGCACGCTGGGGATATATCGCGCTGATCTGCCTGGCTTACGGTTGGCTTGTTGCAATGGTAATTACGGAACGTTTGCCGGCGCTGACTCTCATTGCACTGACGTCCGTCCCGATCTCAAGAAAAGCAGCAGCCGAGCTCCTTCGTCATGCAAGCCATCCGCAACGTCTGGCCCCCGCAATTCAGACGACCATAGTCGCGGCTAGCGCCCATGGCCTGCTTGTTTCGCTCGCGCTGGCGCTGACCAAAGCCTTTGCCTGAGTGCCCCGGCGATGATCAGCCGCGTGTAAATAATCAGACATTCCCGGACATCATGCACTCCATACGCGATATCGCACCCAATCCCCACGCGCGGAAAAGATGAAACCGATGCGTTTCTCCAGTTGGGTGGTGGTGAGTGTGAGTGTGATGGCTTGGTGCCTGGCGCCATCTGCCAACACCCAGGACCCGAGTGGCCGTGACGTCATCGATCGGGTGGAGAACCTGCTGTGGGGAAAGACGATGCAGGGCGAATTCGAGATGAGCGTTACTACCCCACGATGGCAGCGTATGCTCGGCCTGCGCATCTGGATGGACCGCCCCAGGCGCTCGTTCATCCGCATTCTCACGCCGGCAAAAGAGGCTGGCATTGGTTCACTGCGTATCGGCCCGGAGATGTGGAACTACCTGCCGAACATCGAGCGCACGATCAAGATTCCTCCTTCGATGATGATGCAGCCGTGGATGGGCTCGGATTTCACCAACGACGATCTGGTCAAGGAAAGCAGCGTCATCGACGACTACACTCACAGGATCCTCGCGACAACCACGCTCGATGGCCAGGCCGTCTATCAGGTCGAGGCCGTGTCTAAACCGGATGCGGCCGTGGTGTGGGGCAAGATCGTCTACTGGGTGCGAAAAAGCGACTTCGTCCCGCTCAAGCAGGAGTTCTACAGCGAGCGCGGCGAGCGGGTTCGCGTCATGACCTTCTCCGACATCTGGCCCATGGGCGGGCGCACGATACCCACCCGCTGGGAGATGCGCCCGGTCGCCAAGCCCGAAAACGTTACGACCATCGTGATGAAGAACGTGGTCTACAACCGTCCCGTTGAAGAAGATATTTTTACCCAGCGCAACCTTCAGAAGCCATGAACGCAAACGGGGTCGTCGTCAAGCTGGAACAGGTGACCAAGGTCTACCGGCAGGATAGCGTCGCCGTGCATGCGCTGTGCGGCGTGTGCCTGGAGATCCTTAAGGGCGACTTCGCCGTGCTGGTCGGCCCCTCGGGGTCGGGCAAGACCACGCTCCTCAACGTGATCGGCGGACTCGACACGCCGTCCGCGGGCCGGATCTGGGTCGCTGGCATCGAGACCGGGCGCACGAGCAAGTCGGAACTGTCCGAGATGCGCCTGCGCAAGATCGGCTTCGTCTTCCAGGAGTTCAACCTGGTCCCCGTCCTTTCGGCGCTGGAGAACGTCGAATTCGTGATGTTGCTGCAGGGTGTGGCCGAAGCGCAGCGCCGCGCGCGGTCGTACGCGCTCCTGAAAGAGCTCGGTCTCGAAGGTCTCGAGCACCGGCGGCCAAACGAGCTGTCGGGCGGGCAGCAGCAGCGCGTGGCCGTGGCGCGGGCGATTGCCGCCGAGCCGATCATCGTGCTGCCGGACGAGCCGACAGCGAACCTCGATTCCAAAGCGGGCGGCGCGCTCATGGACATGATGCGGAGCCTGAACGAGGAGAAAGGCATCACCTTCGTGTTCTCGACGCACGACCCGATGGTGGTGGAGCGCGCGCGGCGGGTCATCCGGCTGCGGGACGGCGAGATCGAGGCCGACGAGCGGGGGCCGGCGTGATGATGCTCGGGCTCGCCTTCAGAAACGTGCTGCGAAACCGCAGGCGCTCGGCAATCACGGTCTCCTCGGTCGCGATCGGCCTCGCGGCGATGACGTTCATGTGGGGTTTCATCGACGGCATGAACCGCCAGATGGTCGAGAACACGACACGTTTTTTCGCCGGCGACGTGCAGGTCCACCTGAAGGGCTATCACGACGATCCGACGCTCGACCTCACGATCCCTGAGGCGGCCCCGCTCCTGCGTGCCGTGCGCGACCACCCGGAGGTCGCGGCCGCGAGCGTGCGCCTGGAAGGGAAGGCGCTCGCGAGCCGCGGCGACAAGTCGCGCGGCGTCGTGGTCGCGGGCGTGGCGCCGCAGGAGGAGGCCAAGGTCACCCTGCTGTTCAATGCAGTCGTGGACGGCAGGCCGCTCGGTGCCGATGCGGCGGGCGTGCTGGTCGGCGAAAAACTCGCCGAGGCGCTCGGCATCCGAGCAGGCGAGGAGATCGTGCTGGTCGGCCAGGCGTACGACGGTTCGGTCGCGAGCGCCCGCTACCCGGTGCGCGGCGTGTTCCGCACCAAGATCGACGAGCTCGATGAGTACCTGGCGGTCATGCCGCTTGATGCGGTGCGAGAGTTCTTCGCCGCGCCGGGCGGGGCGACCGCGATCGCGCTGCGGCTCAAGGACCGCGGCGAGATCGACGCGGTTCGTGCAAGCCTTGCCTCGCGCCTGGGCGGGCGCTATGAGGTGCTCGGCTGGCCGGCGCTGCTGCCGATGGTGGCGGTGAGCGTCCGCTTCCACGAGGTTGTGACCTACGTGGTGCTCTTGGCCTTCCTCGTGGTCGTTGCGGCGGCGGTCGCCAACCCGGTGCTGATGGCGGTGCTCGAGCGCACGCGCGAGTTCGGCATCATGCTGGCGGTCGGCATGAGTCGGCCGCGGCTGCTGCGGCTCGTGCTCTACGAAGCGATGTTTCTCGGACTCGTGGGTCTTGCGCTCGGCAACGTGCTCGGGCTCGGTTTGACCGCGCACTTCGGCCGCACCGGGATCGACCTCGGCGCCTTCGAGGCGGGGCTGCGCACCATGCCGGGCCTGTCCGACTTCATCTATCCGGTGGTGCGCGCCGAGCGCAGCTTCATGCTGTCCGCGATCGTCTTCGTCACCGCGTGCCTCACCGCGATCTATCCGGCGATCAACGCGGCGCTGCTCGAACCGGTCGAGGCGATTCGCGGCCTCGTTCGCGTGCGAGGTTTATCGGGACACGGCGGGACGGCCTCGCCCCGCTGGCCGGTGTTCGTTCTGATCGCGGCGCGCAATATCCTGCGAAACCGGCGGCGCACGGCGATCATGGTGGGCGGCGCGGGATTCAGCATTTTTGCCTTCGTGTTCATTTTCGGGTTCTTCGACGGGTTTTTCGAGCAGGTGGTCGAGAACTCGACCCGCTATCTCACCGGGCACGTGCAGTTGGAGCGCGCGGGATTCCGCAAGGATCTGGCCCCCGAGCTGGCGCTCGAGGAGCCCGAGGCGCTGCTCGCGCGCCTGCGCAGCGTATCGAATGTCATCGCCGCCGCGCCGCGCGTGCAGGCGCAGGCCCTCGCAAGCACCGCCGCGAAGTCGGAAGGCATCGTCCTGATCGGCATCGACCCATTGCCCGAGCGCAGCGTCACGTTCATCCACCGGACCATCGTGCAGGGAGCAGCGCTCGAGCCGGGCGCCGACCGCGAGATCATGATCGGCCGCCGGCTCGCCGAGAAGCTCCGCGTCAGGCTCGGCGAAAAGGTGGTGGTGATGGCGCAGGCGGCGGATGGCGAACTGGGAACGGCCGCCTATCGCGTGAGCGGGATCTTTGCGACCGAGAGCAGCGCTTTCGACAGTGCGATTGCGTATGTGACGCTCCCCGCGGCGCAATCGCTGCTCGCGCTCGGCGCGCGCGTCTCCACCATCAATATCCGCCTCGAGGACCGTGCGGTGCTGGGCCGGACGATGGAGGAACTGCGCCGGCTCGCGGCGGCCCCGGGACTCGTGCTTGCGCCGTGGCAGGAGCTGCTGCCCCAGCTCGATGAGATGGTGAGGTTCAACCGCGTGGTCAGCGACATCATCCTCGCGGTGTTTCTGCTGGTCGTCGCAACCGCGATCATGAATACAGTGTTCATGGCGGTGGCCGAGCGCACGCGCGAATTCGGCGTCATGATGGCCCTGGGCACGCCGCCCGGAGCGATCCGCCGCATGGTCGTCTACGAGACGATCGTGCTGATGACGCTCGCTTCTCTCCTCGGCTACGGGATCGGCATCGCGCTCGTGGAATATTCCGGGCGCCAAGGCATCGACCTGTCGGGGTTCTTCCAGGGCTACTCTGCTATTCCCGGGCTTACCGGCATCGTCTATCCGCAGGTCTTCGTCGAAACCATCGCAGTCCCCGGCGTCGCGCTCTTGATTGCCGGCGTTCTCGTGTCGCTCTACCCGGCGGCGAAGGCGGCGCGGCTCGACCCGGTCAGCGCGATTCGACATGTTTGAGCGCACGGCATGCCTCGCGCTGGCGGCAACTCTCGCCCTGCTCGCGCCAGCCGCGGCGGGCGCTGAGCAGGCCGGCGAAGTTCGGCCCGGGTTCAAACTGAGCGGCTACTACAAGAACATCCTTGCCCGGTCCGAGACGGTATTGCCAGCGAAGGAGCGATACACCGCCGATCTCAACCGGCTGCGGCTGGAGCTCAAGGGAAACCTCGCCGACGGCGCCGCCCTGGACTTGCAGTATGACAATGAGATCCTGCTCGGCAGCTACCTCCACACCGCGCAGTTCGGGCTGCAGAAGGATCAGCCCTCGCCACAGTACTGGAACCTTGAGAGCAATTACTCGGAAGCGGGATCCTATTACGCCCGGCATCGCCTGTACCGTGCTTCGGTGACGCTCGCCTCGGGGGACACCGATGTGCGGATCGGGCGGCAGCGCATTGCCTGGGGAACCGGACGTTTCTGGAGCCCGCTCGACATGCTCAATCCGTTCAGCCCGATCCAGTTGGAACGCGAAGAACGCCTCGGCGTGGACGCGGTGCTCGTCGAGCGCAAGCTCGGCGCGCTCTCGCGCCTTGGCGCCGTGTACGCACCGCAGCACGCGAGCCGCGACTCGAGCGCGGCGGCCCAGTGGCACGGCAACCGCTCGGGCGTGGATTTCTCGCTGGTAGGCGGCAAGTTCCGCCGCGATCACATGGTCGGCATCGATCTCGCGGGCCAGATCGGAAGCGCCGGCGTCCGTGGCGAGTTGACTTCCACCCGGCCGGAGACGGGGGCGAGCTATCGGCGCGCGGTTGCCGGCCTGGATTACGCCTTTCCCAACACGCTGAACCTCACCGCCGAACTCTATTACAACGGCGGCGGCGCATCGGACAGACAGGCGTACGATTTTGCTTCGCTTTTCGCCGGCCGCATCCAGAACGTCGGACGGCGCTACGTGGGATTGTTCGCAGGCTACGAAATCACGCCATTGCTGAAGTGGAACAACTATTTCGTCGGCAATCTGGCCGACCACAGCAGCTATTTCTCGCCGAGCCTGACTTATTCGATGAAAACCAGCCTCGACTGGACCGTCGGCGTCCAGCTCTTCCGCGGCAGCAATGGCAGCGAGTATGGGCGGTTCAACGACGTCTATTACACGCAACTGCAGTGGTTCTTCTGAGCGGGGCCGAAATCCTTGATGCGGATCAAGCCCAGCGCGAACCGCGATGCGCTAGTGTTGTCGTAGTGTTGTCGAAGTAAAAATGGGCACACTGGACCGATGACCGGCGCAAACACCCGCAGGACGGCTTGGCTGAGCGCAATCGCGTTCGGCTTCGCGCTTGCGCTGCTTGCGCCGTGGCACGCCGCCGGCGCCGGCACCGGCGCATCGCCAGGCGGCGGGGCCGCTGTTGCGCCCCTGGGCGCCGCCGAACATCACGCTGAATGCCCGCTGGTCGCCGAGCATGTACAGCCGGTGCTTGCGCAGGCGCCCAAGGCGCTGGAGCCCGGAAACTGCGGCGACTGTCTGCGCGATACCTGGAGCGATCTCGCGCTCGCGCTGCCGGCGCGAGCCGGGACTGCTCCCGCCGCGCCGCCGGCTTCTTCGCGTCCGCTTTACCTCCTCAGCTCGCGCCTGCGCCGCTAGACGCTCCGATTCGCCCCCGCCGTCCGGCTCGCGTTTGCGCCGGGCCGCCACAATACGTCTTTTCAACGCATTCTTACTGGAGATGAGTCATGAATTCGGGATTGAGAGCATTTGCATTGGCCGCAATGATGGCAGCAACCGGATTGGCGCTCGCCGCGCCCGACAAAGTGTTCGTTGCCGAGGAGGGCAGCGACAGGGTAAGCATCCTCGACGCCGCCTCGTTCAAGAAGATCGCCGCTGTGCCGGTCGGGCGCGAGCCGCACAACGTGCAGGTGTCACCGGACGGCAAGCTCGCCTGGGTCACCAATAACGGCGAGCAGACGATGCAGGGCATGGGCAAGAGCGAGGGCGGGCATGCCGCAATGAAGTCCGGCGGCGAAGTGTGGGCGATCGACACCGCCAGCCACGCGGTGGCTGCCAAGGTCCCAGTCGGCAAGCATCCGGCCCACGTGGTGCTCACGCCGGACGGCCGGTTCGCTTACGTGACCAACGGCGGCGAGAACACCGTGAGCGTGGTGGATACCGAAGCGCGCAAGGTGGTGGCGACCATTCCGGTCGGCGCCTATCCGCACGGCATCCGCATCAGCCCCGACGGGAAAGAGGCCTACGTCGCCAACCTCAAAGGCGGCACCGTATCGGTGATCGACACCGGCGCGAGAAAGGAAGTCGCACAGATCCCGGTCGGCAAGGGACCCGCGCAGACCGGATTCGCCCCTGACGGGCGCCTCGCGTTCGTTTCGCTCTCGCAGGAGAACAGGGTGGCGCTGATCGACCCGGCCACGCGCAAGGTGGTGAAGACCATCGGCGTCGGAACAGTGCCGATCCAGGTCTATGCGACGCCCGACAGCAAGACGCTTTTCGTCGCCAACCAGGGCACCAAGCAAAAGCCCGGCAAGACGGTGAGCGTGATCGACCTCGCGGGCGGCAAGGTCGCGAGCACGGTGCAGACCGGGCCCGGCGCGCATGGCGTCGTGGTGGACCGCGAAGGCCGCTACGCCTACGTCACCAACATCTACGAGAACTCGGTCTCGGTGCTGGATGTGAGCTCGGCGAAAGTCGTGCGCAACGTGCGGGTCGGCGAGGCCCCCAACGGCATCAGCGTGACGCCGTAGCCGGCAGGCAGTGCGCCGGACGCAACGCGGCTGCGCCCGGTCACCGGGATTCCCGGCGTTCTATTTCGACAGCTCGATCGACTGCTTCGGCGCGAGCGCGGTGATCGGAATGCCGACGCCCATCGAGTAGAGCGCCTTGCGCATCTCCTCGACCGTCGGCACCCCCGTGCATGCGGAAAATCATGGCGTCGGGCCTGTAAACTTCCGCACGGCGCGGCGGACCGCAGCGCCCACGACTTCGCCGCACTGTTTGCCGGCAGGATTCAGAACGTGGGCCGGCAGTATCTGGGCGCCTACGCGAGCTACGAGATCACACCGCTCCTCAAGTGGGCCAATTTCCTTGTCGTCAATCTGGCCGATCGCAGCCGGTATTTTTCGCCGACTCTCACCTATTCGCTCAAGACCAACCTGGATTTGACTGTCGGCGTCCAGCTCTTCCGCGGCAACAATGGCAGCGAGTATGGGCGGTTCAACGACGTCTATTACACGCAACTCCAGTGGTTTTTCTGAATACTGGATATGTGGGCCGGATCCCGGATGCTCAATGACTATGTCAAGTACGCCGCGCGTACCCCGGCGTTTTTTCCCCGCTTCACGTCCGGCGCCCTCGGGAACACGGATTGAGCGGCACGCACTCGATATCAGTCCGATTGATTCAGATCAAATCCCCCCTTCGGATCCTGCGTTAGGTTGTTTCGTGCCGCGCCCGGCTGGCGCAACCAATGAATAGAGCAGATTCGAAGCAGCCACGCCCGATAGGAACACCCATTGATCTCCAACGTCATCGTCAAGCCCCTCCCCCGCGCTCCGATGGATCGGCTGGAGTTTGAGATGTGCGAACACAAGGGCATCGGGCATCCCGACACGATCGCCGATGCCGTGTGCGAAGCAGCGAGCCGGGAATTATCGCTCGCCTACCGCGAGAGATTCGGCAGGATCCTGCATCACAACCTCGACAAGGGGCTGTTGATCGCCGGACGCAGCGTGCCGCATTTTGGAGGCGGCGCGATCATCGAGCCCATGAAAATCATCATCTGCGGCCGCGCCACGACGCTTGGCGGCAAAATCGACGTGCATGAAATCGCCGCCACCGCGGCGCGGCGTTACTTGCAGCAACACATCCGGTGCGATCCCGGGAACTTCAAGATCGTGACCGAGATCAAGGACGGCAGCGCAAGTCTGCAGGCCGTTATGCCGGTGCGCCGGGACATTATCTTGTGCAACGACACTTCTTTCGGCGTCGGCTACGCGCCCTATTCCCGCCTCGAAAACATTGTTCTTCAGCTCGCCGGACTTCTGAAGTCCGATGAGTTCCGGCAGAATTTTCCCGCGGCTGGCGACGACTTCAAGATCATGGCCCACCGCGTGGGCGTCAACGGCGTGCCGGTGATCACAATCGCGCTTGCCATAATCGACAAGCACGTGGAAAGCGCCAGCCGCTACTTCTCCCTGAAGGACGCGATCCGCAGCCGCCTGAATTCAAACCTCGCCGCGCCCGCAGAGATCCGCATTAACACGCTGGATGACCCCGACGCGACGGACGAGCAGGGCATTTACCTCACCGTGACGGGATTAAGCGCCGAGATGGGCGATGACGGCCAGGTCGGGCGCGGCAACCGCGCGAGCGGCCTGATCACGCCGAACCGCGCGATGTCGCTGGAAGCGGTCGCCGGCAAAAACCCGGTATCCCACGTTGGAAAAATATACAACGTGATGGCAACGCTCATTTCACGCGATATCTACGAGAACGTCGGAAACGTGGATGAAGTCAACGTGCAGTTGCTGTCCGCGATCGGCAAACCAATTGACCAGCCGCAGGCTGCCGTGGTCGAGCTGAGCACGCCGGCCAGCATCACGGCCGAACTTAGCGGGCAAGTGAAAGCCATCGTTAATCGCTGGCTGGCGAATGTCGGCAGAATCACTGATTTGGTACTTGAGCAGAAAGCGCCCCTGTATTGAAAGTGTGAAGCGTCCCCAACGCTCCCGGCCGGCCGTATTGCGCGCGCCGAGCGGTGATCCAGTCACTGAAAAGCCGCAAACCTGCTTTGGTTGATCTACATCAAAAACGATTGCCGGCGAGCGCTTAATATTTCACCGTCAATCTCGACAATCCAGCCGAGCTCTTGCAGGAGGTTACCATGTCAAGACAGCGATCGCGAAACGCGCTGGTGGCTGCATTTCTGGCAACAGCTCTGGTAATCGTCAGCGGCGTATCCGCTGCCGATCTGACCAAATCGGCTTCCGGCATGACCGTACGCCTGGGCATCACGCCTGCTGAATCGATGCGCGGCCAGCCGGAAACCAAATTGCATGGCGGGGTCCCGTCGGGCAAGGGCCAGCATCACGTTGTCGTCGCCCTCTTCGAAAGCGCCAGCGGTAAACGCATCAGCAACGCTGAAATTACCGCCAAGGTCGGAGAACTCGGGCTGCGCACGGTGGAAAAGAAGCTCGATCCGATGGTCATCGACAAAACCGTCACCTGGGGCAACTTTTTCCAGATGTCTTCGCCGGGGCAGTACCGGATCGAGTTAAAGATCCGTCGCCGCGGCGTGCCTACGGTGGACGTGAGCTTCGATTACTCCGAACTGCGGCGCTAGCGCTACTGTGTCATGAACAATCGGATTCCCTCCCCCTCAATTAGCATTACCCCACCCCCATCCTAACCTTCCCCCTGAGGGGGAAGGAATGTTTTTTATCCGTGAACTTCATCACACGATAGCCCTAGTACCGTGACACATTAATTACGAAACATTATAATGCCGCATCTCCATTACCCAAGGAGTCCGTGCGATGCGCCAAACCGAACTTCGAC
>MERI01000035.1:0-458 GCA_001772005.1 Betaproteobacteria bacterium RIFCSPLOWO2_12_FULL_62_58
AACGATGGATTTTTCATTGAACGAAGAGCAGCGCGGCTGGCAGATGGAGGCGCGGAAGTTCGCGGCAGAAGAGATACGCCCGATTTCGCTGCAGCGCGACCAGATCGCCGATCCGCGCCAGACCTTTGACTGGGAGATCATCAAGAAAGGCTCCAGGCTCGGGTTCCGGACGCTGGCGGTTCCCAGGGATTGGGGCGGACATGGCGCGGATCTCGTGACGCAGGCGCTGGTGATGGCCGAGCTCGCCAGGGGCGACAGCGCCATCTCCAAGACCTTCAGCCAGTGCTGGAAATGGAGCCACCTGATCGCCGCTTCCTGCACCCAGGATCAGAAGGAGCGCTTCTTGAAGCCCTTCCTCGCCGACGACACCTATGTGCTGGGCAAGGGCGGCAGCGAAGCGAATGCCGGGTCCGATAACCGCATGCCGCCTGAAGACGACCCCAAGGCCGGCTGGAAAC
>MERI01000035.1:465-20372 GCA_001772005.1 Betaproteobacteria bacterium RIFCSPLOWO2_12_FULL_62_58
CGGCTGGAAACTGAGGGCGGAACGCAACGGCGACGAATGGATCCTGAACGGCGCGAAGCTCTTCATCGCGAACGGCAGCGTGGCCAAGCTGTTTTTCGTGGACGCACGGACCAACCCGAATGTCGGCATCCGGGAAGGAAGCACGATGTTCCTGATTCCGCACGACACGCCGGGTTTCCGCGTCGGCAAGGTGTTCAACAAGCGGGGCTGGCGTTTCTACCAGAACGCGGAGTTGATTTTCGAGAACGCACGCGTGCCGCACGCCAACGTCGTGGGCGAGGTGAACGGCGGAGTGAAGGCGCGCGCCACCGACAAGTCGGAGTTCGGCGACCTTGAGCTCGCGGCCAATGGGCTGGGGATCTGCGACGACGCGGTCGGAATGGCCATGAAGTACGTGCGGACGCAGTCGCGGGCCGGCAGGCCCGTCATCGAGCATCAGGTCATCCAATTGAAGCTCAACGAGATGTACGCGCTCACCGAAGCGCTGCGCTCGTTCGTGATGCGCGTCGCGTGGGAAAGAGACCAGGCTTTGCCCAACGCGGGGAACAACGTTCTGGTGATGAATTTCTCGTGCGACGTCGTCCAGCGCGTCACACGGCTGAATATGGACGTCCACGGCGCCGAAGGTTGCATGATGGATGCGCGCGTCGACAAGCTGGTGCGCGACGCCATGATCTGGACGCATCTGGCCGGCGACACCGTGCAGCGGGTCAAGGTCGTCAAGCGCCTCGGCAAGTCGGCGCCAGCCTCTGCGGGCAGTGGAACCGCCGACTGATGCATGACATTTGCTATGATCAAGCCGGCCCGCGGCGTATCGTCCGACCTTACCTGAACGGAGTGCATCCATGAGACTGTTTATTGTCGCTCTCGCGGTCGCCGCGCTTGCCGGGTGCGGCCTCGAAACCGCCACCACCGCAGCGACTGGCGCCGCCATCAAGGCGAAGGAATTGGAGGAAGGAAAGAAAACCCAGGAACGGATGCAACAGAAGATCGACCAGGCGATGGACCAGATGCAGCAGCGCGCGCAGCAGGCGGGCGATGCGGCTGAGCGCTGACATCTACTGCGAGGCCTGGCGGTCGACGACGTGAGGGCGTCAGGGCGGGAAAGCGTGAGAGCGGGAGAGCGTGAGCGCGAAGCAAGACCCTCTCACGATTTCCCGATCTTCCGACTTCCCGGCTTCTCCACCTCCCGATCTCCCGATTTCACGATCTCACGGCTTCGCCGGCGTGAGCGCGTGTTTCTTCACCGCCTTCTCGTCGAAGTTGAATCCCAGACCCGGCGTCGTGTGCAGGATGAGGTTACCGTACTGGTGACTCAGCGGGCGCGGTGATCATTCCCGCAACAAGCACCCGCTAACGCGGGGCAGCGGTCCCTCACGTCTTCCAGCATACCCAGCACTGAAGCCAGGTAATCGGAAGAGCCGCGCAGCACATCCGTCTTGTGCGCAGATGCCTGTATGAAGTGCTAGGCTTCCTCGATGAGCACCCTCCGCGCGGCAGGGTTTCCGACTGGCGGCTCGTCGCCGTCGCCGAGAAAATGCAGGTAATCCTGTCCGGGCCGCCGATTCCAGCATGGGCCCTCCTTGTGTTGCCGCGCGTCGGGCTCAGCCGGCATGTTCCGACGCAACCACCGCGGCCACTTTGTTGACCTTGAGGTATCGCGTTTGCCTATATGGTGCAGTTACCGGCCCGGCGGCTTCACCAACGGGTAGCGCTCGCGAAATCGCTCCAGCACTTCAAGGAATTCTTCGGGCAGCCGCGCGCGGACTTCTCGCGCAATCGCATCCGGCACACCCCCCCAGTAGGCTTCAGCGATGCCGCCGGCGATGCATCCCATCGTGTCGCTGTCGCCGCCGAGCGAAACCGCCTTGCGGATGGCGTCCTCGACACCGTCTGATTCCAGGAAAGCGATGATGGACTCAGGCACGGATCCCTGGCAAGAAATGTCGAAGCAGTAGCGGGGCCGGATGTCGTCGAGGGTGCGGCTCAGATCGTAACCGAAGCGGCTGGAAATTTCGTTCTTGATCTCGTTCTTCGACTTGCACCCGCGCGCGAGATAAATCGCCAACGCCACGGCCTGCGCGCCCTTGATGCCTTCCGGATGGTCGTGCGTGACCGCCGCGCTTCTTTCGGCCTCGCGCAGCACAGCTTCGACGGAATCGAAAGCGAAACCGACCGGGCTCACGCGCATCGCCGAGCCGTTGCCCCAGCTGTTATAGGGTTCGCCCACGGAGGCGAACATCCAGCAATAGAAGTTGCTGCCATAGCCGCGGTCCGGGTATTTCTGGCCGAAACGCTTGAGCGACGACCCGTAGTCCTCCCCGCGGAGAATGGCGTTCGCAATGGCGACCGTCAGCACGGTGTCGTCGGTGAAGCGGGTCATCCGGCCGAAGAGCGGAAAGTCCAGTTTCTTGACCGGATCGCTTTCGAAGGCAGATCCGATGACATCTCCCGCGATGGCCCCGAGCATACCGGTGTTTCCCGTCAGAGAATCAACCCCAGTACTCCGACACCAGCTTGATCCCGGTCGGAGAGATCTCGTGGCTCATACCCGAGCCTCCGGCGGGACGGACGCGACTGTCCGAAATCAGCTTGGGCCCGTCTGCTTCGATCTTGAGCCGGTAGTTGAAACCGCCGGCCCAGCCGATGACCTCGAACCAGAAGGCGGTCTTTTCGAATTCCAGCATCGGTTCAAGCTGCGGCAACCGCAGCGCGTACTGCTCGACCTGGGCGCCGGCCCTCCATCGTATGAGTTCATGAAAGGTCTCCTGAATCTTCATCAGTGCCGCCAACGGGACCTGCCGCTTGTACTGTGGCTCCAGCAACCCCAGCAGGTGGCTGTGACCCTTCGCTTTCGCGAGATCGAAAGGGCTTTCATGGCTGGCGTTTCGCAACGCGCGCCATCCGCCTAGCTCGATTAGCCGACGGACCACTTGGGCAGGCGCGCCCTGGCTGGCGGCCAGATGTAGGAAGGTATTCTGCGCGTCGTTGAAGGGACAGCACGCGTTCACGTATTCACTAACCCCGGCCAGCCGGTCGAATACCTTGGCCCAATCATTTTCCGCTGCGCGCCGCCAGACTGGTTGTACCCATTCCGCTGGCGCTACCTTATCCGCACGGGTGACAGCGGGCCAGTGAACGATCTCCGTGGGTCGTTCATCAACCCCCTGCGAGTCCTCCGCGGCCGTTGAAACGACGGCCGCCGGGATGTCGCGGACGACGGGAGCGATGCGGCCGGTGGCATGAAGATGGCCGAGTGCCAGCCGCGCTTTGGGGTGACCCTTGGCGGCGGCAAGACGGTACCATCCGGCGGCTTCGTCGAAGTCCCTTGCGACGCCCTCGGCGGTCTCGTACAGGTATCCGAGGGAGTGCTGAGCCTCGGTATCCCCCTGCTCGGCGGCGAGCCGGAACCACTTCACGGCTTCTGCTGGGTCTTGCGGCACACCGAGACCCTGAGAGCAGAGATAGCCAAGACCATGCTGCGCGTCAGAATCTCCCTGTTCGGCTGAAAGGCGGTACCACCTTGCGGCCGCGGCATAGTCTTGCTGAACACCCTCGCCGAGATGGTAGCGGCGACCGACGTTGCTCTGGCCGGATGCGAGCCCCTGTTCCGCTGCAAGGCGGAACCATTTGAGGGCCTCCGCGTAGTCCTGCAAAACGCCGTTGCCGTTGAGATAAGCGATGCCGAGGTGGTTCTGTCCGCTTGCATTTCCCTGTTCTGCAGAAAGGCGGAACCACTTCATAGCCTCGGCCGGATCCCGAGCGACGCCCTTGCCTTCGGAATAAGCAACGCCGAGGTTGCTCTGCGCGCCGGCGTGCCCTTGCCCGGCTGCAAGCCGGAACCAATGCAGCGCTTGTGCGTGATCTTGTGGGGCCCCGCTGCCGAGGTAGTAGCTTGCTCCGAGATTCGCCTGGGCCTCGACGTGTCCCTGCTCGGCCGCGCGGCGGTACCACGTGACGGCTTCTGCCACGTTGCGAGGAACTCCTTTTCCATTGTCGTAGTGAATGCCGAGCCCATATTGCGCCTCGGCGTTTCCCCCGCCGGCCAGCGGCTCAAGGAGCCGCAATGCCGTAACGTAATCACCTCGCTCGTAAGCCGATCTCGCCTCCGCGCACTCGTCGAAGCCCGCCCTGCCAGGCGGGCCGGCGTGGAATACAAGCGCGTTCAGCAGCGCGTGTAACGCGTGCTTCATGGCTCACGAAAACTCAAGCGTGCACCCGCCCAACGTGTGATCGTGCGGCAGCAGCGGCCCGTCGATCGCCCGGAGCTCGACCGCATGCGCCTCCGCGTCGTAGATCGCGTAGCGTATCCTGCCCACGTCATCCCGCCCGTATCCGATCGCGCCGATGCTGATGATGTACCGCTCGTCGCGGGAAAACGCGAACGGTCTGTTGTATTCGAACGGATGCGGTGCCGCCTCGCCGTAAGTATCCGAGCGCTCGCCGAAGATCATCGGCACGTGCACGTGGCCGATGAAGAGCAGGCGGAAGTCGCTCTCCTCGAATACGTTCCACGCTTCCACCGCGTGGTTGATCTTGCGTTTCCTCGGCCGCGGCGAGATGTGGATATAGAGCACGTCGTCCTCGATGATGTACTCCGGCAGGCCGAGCAGGAACCGGCGCGAGGTTTCGGCCAGTTCCAAGTCGTTCGTTTCGTCGTGGTTGCCGCGCACGCAGGGGACGCGCAGCCGCTGCATCGTCTCGATCACCCGTTCGTTTTCGGGGCCGCCGTCAACGAGGTCGCCCAGACAGAGAATGCGATCGCAATGCCGCTTCTCGATGTCCTCGAGGGCGGCGAGGAGCCCGGCATGGTTGCCGTGGATATCGGAGATAAGCGCAGTGCGCCGCGCGCGCTTTCGCGGGCGCGCCAAAAGACGGGAAGCCAGTCGGGTGTCGTCGGGAACCCCGTGTTCGATTTCATACCGCAACACGCGTTCCAGTTCGCGCACGAGCGCTGCCGCGGCGACATCGGCTGTTAGCTGGCGGACAAGACGCTCTGTCACGAGACGGTATTCACGCGCGTCAGCGATGGGGCGGAGTGGCATGGCGCCCGCCGCGTCGAGCCGGGGCTCAGCGCGGGTCGCGATGGATTGAGACTTCCCGATTCGGCTGTGTTCCGGCTCTGCCGGCGTGGATCCGGCGTAATCGGCGTCTCGCGCCGCGAGCGGATAGCGTTCGTAAAACCGGTCCACGACGGCAATGAACTCTTCCGGCAGCCGGCTACGCGCCTCTTCCGCGATCGACGCCGGAACGCCGCCCCAGTACGCTTCCGCGATCCCGCCAGCGATGCATGCCATGGTGTCGGCGTCGCCGCCGAGGGAGACCGCGTTGCGCACCGTGCTTTCGTAGTCTCCCGCGTCGAGAAAGGACAGGATCGCCTCGGGCACAGAGCGTTCCGCGGCGACACTGAACGTGTAGTGCGGCCGGATGCCGGCGACGGTGCGCTCCAGGTTGTAGCCGAAGCGCGAGGAAATCGATTGCCGGATGTGATCCTTGGAAGCGCCCGAGCGGGCGAGAAATACGGCAAGGGCTACGGCCTGCGCGCCTCTTATCCCCTCGGGGTGCCCGTGACTCGGCGCGGCCGCGCCTTGTGCCTGCGCGAGCGCCTCGGCTTCGGAGACTGCGGCGAGGCCGATGGCGCTCATCCGCATCGCACCGCCGTTGCCGTAGCTGTCGGGCGGCGGCATATCGGGTGAGAGCAGCCAGTCGTGGAAGCGCCTGCCGTAGCCAGCGAATGGGTGGCGTGCCCCGATCTCGCGCATCACCTCGGTGTAGTCGCGCCGGTCGAGCACGGCCACTGCGATCGCGATCGTCATCACGGTGTCATCGGTGTAGCGTGAAAACTCCGTGAACAATGGGAAGTCGTAACGCTTTTCGCCCGATCCCTCCCAGGCGGAACCTATGATGTCACCGGCGATGGTGCCCAGCATGATCTGCCTCCACGGAAGAACGCGGGATGCCGCGGGCTCGCTACGCGGTCATGCGACTACTTGACGATGGTCCATGGCCGTGCACGGTCGAGCGCATATTTCTTCACCGCCCTCTCGTCAAAGTTGAAGCCCAGCCCCGGTGTCTTGTGCAGGATGAGATTGCCGTCCTTGTGCTTGAGCTGGTTGTTGATCAGGCGCCGGAAGTTGAGCACCTGGTCGTCGGGGAAGAACTCGACGTAGCGCGCGTTGGGCGTCGCGGCCACCAGCGGCGCGTGCAGATCGTGGAACCAGTGCGGGCACATGGTGACGCCGTAACTTGCCGCGGTCGCGGCGATGCGCTTCCACTCGGTGATGCCGCCGCACACCGCGGCATCGGTCTGCAGGATTTCCGCGCCTCGCTTGTCCAGAAGTTCCTTGTGATACCAGCGTCCGTAGGCGATCTCGCCGGTGGCGACGACCACCGGCGTGAGTTCCGCGAGCTTGGCATGACTGTCGATGTCGTCGGGCCCGAACGGCTCCTCGATCCAGTACGGGTCGTAGGGCTCGTAACGTTTCATGTAGGTAAGGGCTGTGGGCACATCGCTCCAAGCGTTGTTGGCGTCCAGCATGAGGTGAACGTCCGGCCCAACCGCTTCGCGCGCGGCACGGATGCGTAGTTCTTCCTCGCGCGGGGAGAGCCGGCCCACTTTCATCTTCACCGCCTTGAAGCCGGCTTTCACGTAGGAGGTCATTTCCTGGCCCAGCATCTTGGGCGTCTTGCCGGGGAGGTAGTAGCCGCCGCTCGCGTAAGCCGGCACGCTGTCGGTGACATAAGCGCCGACATACTGGTAGAGCGGCAGCTTCGCCGTCCGCGCGTTCAAGTCCCACAGGGCGGTGTCGAGGATGCTGATGCCGCGCATCACGCTCCCCGAGCGGCCCTGGAGCAGCGACTCCCGATACATCTCGTGCCACAGGCCTTCGACGCGCAGCGAGTCCTGGCCGATGAGGTTGGGCGCGAGCAGTTCTTCCACCGCGACTCGCGCGATGCGGCCGCCGGCGCTGCCGACGTAGCAGAAGCCCATTCCTTCAACGCCGTCGGTAGAGCGTACCTTGACCAGACAATAATCGCGTGAGCTGACGGTGCGGGTGGCAAACGATGTGACGGTGTCAAGCGGCACGCGCGCGATGCAGACGGAAACGGATTGAATTTTGGGCATGTTGTGCTCTCCGTTCGGAGAAAATGCATAAAGTATCAGATTTGCGCATGCCGCGGCCGATTGCGTACGGGTTGACCCCCATATGGAAATGTCTCTACACTCCACCTTCCACGCACTATTTCAGCAGAAAAAGGAGGAGGCAATGCGTCAATTCGTGAAACTACTGGTGATCGCCGCCGGTCTGCTCCTGCCCTGGTCGGCGGGAGCGCAGCAGAAGATCACGCTCTCCATCGCTACCGGTCCCACCGGCGGGGTTTACTACCCGATGGGCGGCGGCATGGCGAACATCCTGCCCAAGAGCGTGCCGGGGCTCTCGGCGACGGCGGAATCCACCGCGGGCTCGATCGCCAACCTCGAGTTTCTTCTGACGAAGAAGGCGGACGTCGCGCTGTCGATGGCGGACGCGAGCTGGGACGCTTACAAGGGACAGGAGAAATTCAAGGGCAGGCCGGTGCCGGTGCGGGGCCTGATGGTGCTCTACCCCAATCGCTTCCATATCGTCACGCTCGACGGGCTGGGCATCAACAAAGTCACCGACCTCAAGGGACGGCGCGTCTCCACCGGCCCGCCGCGCAGCGGGACGGAAGTGAAGTCGAACCGGGTGCTGGAGGCGGCGGGCCTCAACCCCGACAAGGACATCACCCGCGAGCGCCTCACGGTGCAGGAGTCGGGCAATGCGCTCAAGGACCGCAAGATCGACGCCTTCTTCTGGTCGGGCGGCATTCCCACTGCGGCAGTGACCGATCTTGCGGCCAGCCCCGGCGTCAAGATCAAGTTCATCGAGCACGATGACCTGGTCGAGGTGCTGAACAAGAAATACGGCCCGCTTTACGTGAAGGACGTGATTCCCGCCAAGTCCTACCCGGGCCAGGACAAGGACGCGCACGTCACCACCATCTGGAACATCCTGGTGACGGGCGCCGACACGCCGGACGAGGTCGCCTACAACATCGTGAAGACGATGTTCGAGAAGAAGGCGGACATGGTGCGGGTGCACAAGGAGTCGGAGAACTTCGATTTCAAGTACCAGACGAACGCGGCGATCGTGATCCCGTTTCATCCGGGCGCGGTCAAGTACTTCCGCGAAAAAGGGCTGAGCGTCAAATAACCTTCGGGTCTCACCGGGCCTGAGCGAAATCCAGCGCGCGGCGCGCTGGATTTCTTTTTTGCGTGCGAGCGGAGCCGGGAGGAGGCGAGCACGATGAGCAGCAAGGACGAGGAACTGATTCACGACATTGCCGCGGAGCACCACATCGCGGTCGACGAGGCTGCGCTCAAGAAGGCCGAGCAGTACATCGAGGCGGAGGAAGGCGCGACCAACCGCCTGACTGGCCTTCTCGGTCGCTTCGTGGTGGTGGTGGCCGTCATCATGTCGTTCTTCCACCTCTACGCGGCCTACGCCATCGTGCCCACGCAGCAGTTGCGCATGGTGCACGTCGGCTTTGTGCTGTTCCTGAGTTACCTGCTGTTCCCGTTTTCGCGGGGCTACCGTCACCGCGTGATGTGGTGGGACTGGATTGCGGCCGCGGTCTCGCTCGTCGTCATCGGCTACGGCATCGCCGGCGGCGACGATTTCACCGATCGCAGCACCATCCCGACCAACCTGGACATGGTGTTCGGCGTGATCCTGACGCTGCTCGTGCTGGAAGCGGCGCGCCGCGGCACCGGCTGGATCATGCCGTTCGTGTGCGTGCTGTTCGTGGCCTACGCGATGCTCGGGCCGTACCTGGGCGAGCCGTGGACGCACCGCGGCTACGACATCTCGCGGCTCGTTGGCCACATGTACATGACGCTGGAGGGGATCTTCGGCGTGCCGGTGGATGTGTCCTCCTCGCTCATCATACTCTTCACCATCTACGGCGCCTTCCTGCAGATGTCCGGCGCCGGCAAATTCTTTATCGACTTCTCGTTCGCCGCGATGGGGGGCAAGTCCACCGGCGCCGGGCGCACCATCGTGCTCGCCTCGTTCCTGCTCGGGGGGCCGTCCGGCAGCGGCGTGGCCACCACGGTGACGCTCGGCACCGTGGCCTATCCGATGCTCGCCAAGGCGGGCTATGGCAAGGATGCAGCGGGCGGATTGCTGGCGGCAGGGGGGCTTGGAGCGATCATCTCGCCGCCGGTACTGGGCGCGGCCGCCTTCCTGATCGCGGAGTTCCTCAAGATCTCGTATCTCGACGTAATCCTGATGGCCACCATCCCGACTTGCCTCTACTACTTCGCGCTGCTCCTGATGGTCGAGCTCGACGCCCGCAAGTTCGGGATGAAGCAGGTCGCGTTCGACCAGACGGAGACCTTGTGGAACCTCACCAAGAAATTCGGCTTCCATTTCCTGTCACTGGTCGCGATCATCGTCTTCATGCTGCTCGGCTTCTCGCCGGTCGCGGCGGTGTTCTGGGCAACCGCGGTCGCGTTCGTCATGAGCGCGCTGCACCCGGATTGCGCGCTGATGAGCTGGCGGCAGATGGTCCTGTTCTGCATCGTCGTAGTCGCAGCGTGCCTGATCTACTCGGCGGTCAATGGCCGATTCCATCCCGACGCGCTGACCTGGGCTCTCCCGGCCGGCGCGCTCGCCCTCGTCGCCGCTGCCGTCATCCGGCCCGGGTGGCGCCTCTGGCCGGAGAAGCTCGTGAAGGCGCTCGAAACCGGCTCGGTCAGCGTGCTGAACGTTGCCGCCACCTGCGCCGCGGCGGGCATCATCGTCGGGGTGGTGACGCTGACCGGCCTCGGGCTCAAGTTCAGCGCGATCGTGCTGCAGTACGCCGACTCCCTCACGCAGGGCACGCTGGCTGCGCTCGCGGCGTTCGGCGTCGCGCAGAGCCCGGCGCTGCTGCACGACGTGAAGCTCCTGTATACCGCGATGTTCACCTCGCTGATCGTCTGGATCGTGGGACTCGCGGTGCCGGTGACGGCGTCCTACATCATTTGCGCGGTGATCGCCGCACCGGCGCTGATCACGCTCGGCGTGCCCGATTTCGCCGCGCATATGTTCATCTTCTACTACGCAGTGCTCTCGGAGGTGTCGCCGCCGACGGCGCTGTCACCGTTCGCAGCGGCAGCGATCACCGGCGGCGATCCCTACAAGACGACGCTGCAGTCGTGGAAGTACACCATGCCGGCGTTCCTGGTGCCGTTCATGTTCGTGCTCGATCCGCTCGGACTCAATCTGCTGCTGCAGGGGTCGTTCAAGGGGCTTGCCCAAGCCTCGGTCGTGGATATCGCGACAGTGTCGGTGACGGCCATGATCGGTATCGGCGCGCTTGCGGGCGGCATGCAAGGGTGGCTGCTGAAGAAGACCGTAGCGATCGAGCGCTGGCTGCTGATCATCGCGGGGTTGTTCCTGGTTTACCCCAAGGCGCTGTTCGACTATATTGGGATCGCGCTGATCGTGGTCGTCGTCGTTTTGCAGGAACTGCGCGGGACCGGAGCACCACCCACAGCGGGAACGTAGCGGTGTCGACCGACAACTTCGGGGACGTGCCGATGCTGGAACCGTACCAGGCCAAGTATCCGGCGCCGTTCGCGGTGCTCGGCATACGCGCTGTGGGCGAGCGGCTGACCGACATCGAGTATCTGCCGAAGGGTGTGGCGACACTGCCGCCGCTGAACGAGTTGGCCGAACGTGTTTGCCGGCAGATCGAACGTTACCTCGACGATCCGGAGTATGAGTTCGACCTGCCGTTCGAGTACCACGGCACGCCGTTCCAGTGCCAGGTATGGCGGCAAATCAGCGGTATTCCCGCCGGCAGGACGCTCAGTTACAAAGACATCGCCCGGCGGCTCAGGACCGCACCGCGGCCGGTCGGCGGCGCCTGTGGCGCCAATCGCATCCCGATCGTGATCCCCTGCCACCGCGTGGTGAGCACGCACGGCCTCGGTGGCTTCATGAAGGCGAAAGACGGGTTCCCGCTGGATATCAAGCGCTGGCTGCTGAAACATGAAGGAGCAAATCGGTAATGGGTAATGAGTAATGGGTGATGCGAGGGGGCAAAAAAGCCTTGCGCCCATCACCCATCACCCGTCACCCGTCACTCATCACCATGAATTCTTCCAGCCTCATCGACGAATTCTGCGATGCGTTGTGGCTTGAGGACGGCCTTGCGCGCAACACGCTCGACAGTTACCGCCGTGATTTAAGTCAGTTCGCCACATGGCTGGAAGCACTGCACGGCAAGAGGCTACTCGAAGGCAACCTTGTCGATATTCAAGCCTATCTCGGTCATCTGTTTAGAAAGAAGACGCGCGCATCGAGCGCCGCGCGGCTTCTTTCCAGCCTGAAACGCTTCTACCGCTTCGCGCTGCGCCAGGGCAAGATCGCCGTCGATCCGACGCTCAACATCGACGCCCCGAAACTGCCGCGCGGGCTGCCCAAGAGCCTTAACGAGCAGGACGTTGAAAGCCTGCTTGCCGCGCCACGCGTGGAGGAGGCGCTGGGCCTGCGCGACAGGACGATGCTCGAAACGCTGTACGCAAGCGGCTTGCGGGTTACCGAACTGATCACGCTCAAGATGTCGCAGGTAAGCCAGGACATGGGTGTGGTGCGCGTGATCGGCAAGGGCTCCAAGGAACGCCTTGTGCCGCTGGGCGAGGAAGCGTTGGCCTGGATCAAACGCTATCTCAAGGAAGCGCGTCCGTCGCTGCTAAGCGGCAAGGTGAGCGACGATCTGTTCGTGACCGGTCGCGGCGAGGCGATGACGCGGCAGGCGTTCTGGTGCCTGATCAAGCGCTACGCGATGCAGGCGGGACTCGGCAAGCAGCTTTCGCCGCACACGCTGCGCCACGCGTTTGCAACCCACCTGCTGAACCACGGCGCCGATCTGCGCGTGGTGCAGCTGCTGCTGGGGCATTCCGACATCTCCACGACACAGATCTACACCCATGTCGCGCGCGAGCGCCTGAAACAACTGCACGCCAAGCACCACCCCCGGGGATAAACGTGACGACTAAAGGTGACGAATAAAGGTGATGATTAATGGTGACGAAAAGCCATGCGAGCTGTACGTCACTTGTATCTCGTCACCCGCACCTCGTCACCCGTATCTCGTCACTGGTCACTGCTTGGAGCTGCGCTCGATGGCGACGGCGAGCCCGTTTACGTTTCACAGTACCGCGAGCGCTGACTGTAACAATTTGTAACCCCCTGAAAGCCGCATTACCCGCTGAATTCCTGGGGCGCGCCCGGCTGTCTTATTTACATATGGTTACAGCGTGGTGCAGCCGGGAACGTCAACCGCGTCCCGCGCGTCACGTTGCATTATCCAGGGCCCGATTTTGTTGGGTGCAGGTGTTATGTGTGCGGTCCCTTCGCTCGGCATGCACCGGCACGCATTCATTCGGGAGTCGAACATGAAAACACTGAAAACTCTCACCATACTCGTACTGGCGTTTTGCGCAACGCCGGTATTCGCCGCTGACCCGCCGTCCGTGGTCGGGCGGCTGAATCACATTTCCGGTCCGGTATCGTTTGCTCCGGCCGACGCCAATAATGATTAGGCTGTGGCGACACTCAACCGCCCGATCACGACGGGCGATCGTCTCTGGGCCGACAACGGCGGGCGCGCCGAAATGCACGTCGGCTCCACGGCGATCCGCCTGTCAGAGCAAACCAGCGTTGACGTGCTCAATATCGATGACCGTAATGTCCAGCTTCGTCTCGCCCAGGGCAGCGTCAACGCGCGCCTGCGCAATTTACCGGGCGGCAACATGTTCGAGGTCGATACGCCGCACGGCGCGGTGATCCTGAATCAGCCCGGCAGCTACCGGATCAGCGTCGATCCGTCCGGTACCGAGACAACGGTGGGTGTGCGCAGCGGACAGGCCGACGTGTTGACCGCCGCGTCCCGCTTCACGGTTCGAGCAAACCAGCAGGCGAGGGTCACCGACGCGAATGCGCCGAGCTACGACATCGCGGCCGCACCGCCCATGGATGAATTCGACCGCTGGGCCGTCGCGCGCGACCACAAGGAGGATCGGATCGCATCGACGCGCCACGTGCCTCCTGAAATGACCGGTTATGAAGACCTGGACGACCACGGCTCGTGGCGCGTCGTGCCGGATTACGGCGCGGTCTGGGTGCCCGCCGGCGTAGCGGTGGGTTGGGCTCCGTACCGCTACGGCCGCTGGGTCTGGATCTCGCCGTGGGGCTGGACATGGGTCGACAGTGCGCCGTGGGGTTTCGCCCCGTTCCATTACGGCCGCTGGATATGGCTTGGAGGCCGTTGGGCTTGGGCGCCGGGGCCGGTGGCCGTGCGGCCGGTGTACGCGCCTGCGCTGGTGGCGTTTGTCGGCGGATCGAACTGGTCGGTATCGGTGGGCATTGGCGCCGCGCCGGTAGTCGGTTGGGTGCCACTCGGCTGGCGCGAGCCGTATATCCCCTGGTATCGCGTGAGCCCGACATACGTACGCAACGTGAACGTCGCGCACGTAACAAACATCAACGTCACCAACATCTTCAACAACACGACGGTGACCAACATCAGGTACGCCAATCGGGGCGTGCCTTCAGGGGTCACCGTCGTGCGGCGCGAACATTTTGTGTCCGCGAAGCCGGTAGAACCCGTGAAAGTATCGTCGCAAGCGCTCGCTGCCGCGCCGGTTACGAGCGCCGCGCCGGTCCGCACGCCGGAGAGCGCGAGCTTCGCCGCGTCTCGTCCAGGGCCGAAACCGCCGGCGGCAGCGACCGCCCGCGAGGTGGTTACCGCTGGTGCGCCACCGGAAGTATCGAAACCACCGACGATTGATCGCGAGACGCGTGCTACGCCGCCGCCTGCGCCGCCTGCGGCCAGCGCGCCACGGCCGCAGCAGCCGGCCGAGCGGGAAAGCGCGCGTGATCGCTCTAGGGAAGATACTCCGCCGCGGGCACAACCACGGCCGCAGCAGGAGCGTCGAGTGCAGGCGCCGCCGCCCGCAGCCGCGGAGCGGCCAATCCCGCCAGCGCCGCCTCCTCAAGCGCGGGATCGCGGGGGCAACGGCAACAACGCCCGAATAGAGCGGCAGGAACGGCGGCCGGCGCCGAAAGCGGAGCCGCGCCGCGACAAGGCGCGGGAGCGGCCGGCCGCTGACAAGAAACCCGAGCGCGATTGACGGACACGAACCGCGACCAGATCGCCAGTCATTCCAGGAGATGAGTTCGTGAGAGCGTGAGGGCGGGAGCGCGCGAGGGCGACAGAACGACAATCCATCTCCCGATCTCCCGACCTCCCGACTTCACGTCTTTGCGCCGCGCTCGATCGTGACGCCGAGCCGCTTGACGTTCCGGAGCGGCGAGAGCTTGGTTACGCTCACTCTGATCCACGGCGACCTGAATTCCTGCAGAACCAGCTGCGCGACGTGCTCCGCGAGCCTTTCGACCAGTGGAAAATGGTTTCCGCGTAGACTGCTCTCGATACGCGCCACGACTTTGGTGTAATCGATGGTGTCGCCGATCTTCTCGACCGGCTTGGCGCGATCGGGAATGCCGATTTCGAGATCGAACTGCACGGTCTGCGGAGCCTTGCGCTCCCAGTCGTAGATGCCGATCAGGATGTCGAGCCGGAAGTCGTGGATGAAGATGATGTCCATTTGTCGGGTGAGGTGTGAGGGGTCAACCTCGCAAACCCTTGTCTGTGCTGTTTCGGATAGAATTGGCGCACATTCTATTTGAAATCCGATGCTCACAGTAGCTCTGACAGCACTGGCTTATCTGATCGGGTCGATTTCGTTTGCGGTGATCGTGAGCCGCGTATTCGGTCTGCCCGATCCACGGGCCTATGGTTCGGGCAATCCCGGCGCGACGAACGTGCTCCGCACCGGCAACAAAGCGGCCGCGGCGCTGACTTTGCTCGGAGACAGCGTCAAAGGCTGGCTTGCGGTTTTCATCACGGAGCGTCTTGCCGAGTCCGGCGCGGTCGAACTTACCATCGCGCTGGCCGCGGTCGCGGTTGTCGTCGGTCACATGTATTCGATATTGCTCCGTTTTCAGGGCGGGAAAGGCGTGTCGACCGCGCTCGGCGTACTGCTCGCGCTCAACATCTATCTCGCCGCAGGTACGGTTGCGACCTGGATCATCATCGCGTTTTTCTTCCGCATCTCATCGCTCGCGGCGCTGGTTTCTGCATTGTTCGCGCCGTTTTTCTGTTTCCTGCTCTACGGATGGAACGCGTTCACGGTCGCCGTGATTGCCATCTCGCTGCTGCTGATATTGCGGCACAAGACCAACCTCCGGAATCTGCTTGCCGGCAAGGAGGCGCGCTTCGGAAAACAGGATGCAGGGGTCAGGATTCAGGATTCAGAAAAGTCAGCCGATGGCTGACGCGGTGGCACGCTCAACTCTTCCAAATCCCAGCGCGGTCTGACGGTATAGCCTTTTCTTGCCGAATCCTGAATCCCGAATCCTGATTCCTCTTGCAGGCGCATCGCGCCCGCGAACGCAATCATCGCGCCGTTATCGGTGCAAAACTCGAGTTCGGGGTAAAATACGGCAAAGCCGCTGCGGCGCGCCTGAGCGGACAGCCGTTCCCGCAGCCGCCGATTGGCGCCCACGCCGCCCGCGACGACCAACTGCGTGAGCCCGGTGTGGTGGAGCGCCGCGAGCGATTTGGCGACCAGCACGTCGACGATCGCCGCCTGGAATTCGGCCGCGATGTCGGCTCGCGCCCGGGTGTCGAGCGGCCGCTGGTTGACAACCGTCCGCACAGCGGTCTTCAGCCCGCTGAAACTGAAATCCAGATCTCCGCTATTGAGCATCGGTCGCGGCAGCGTAAAGCGGCCGGCTACGCCGGCCTCGGCGAGCTTGGCCAGCGCCGGGCCGCCGGGATAGCCCAAGCCGAGCAGCTTCGCGGTCTTGTCGAACGCCTCACCGGCCGCATCATCCACGGTTTCCCCGAGCAGTTCATAGTTGCCGACGCCGGCTACCCGCATGAGCTGGCTGTGGCCGCCCGATACCAGCAGCGCGACGAACGGAAAACCCGGCGCCGGCTTTGACAGCAGCGGCGAGAGCAGATGCCCTTCCAGGTGGTGCAGCCCGAGCGCCGGGACGCCGAGCGCGTAGGCAAGACCGTGGGCGATGCTGGCGCCGACCAGCAGCGCCCCCGCGAGGCCCGGACCCTCGGTGTAGGCGATGGCGTTGAGGTCGTCCAGCCTGCAGCCCGCCTTATTGAGAATATCCCGGGTCAGGGGCAGCACGCGCCGGATATGGTCGCGCGAGGCGAGTTCGGGCACTACTCCGCCGTAGTCGCTGTGAAGGGCAACTTGAGAGTAGAGCGCGTGTCCGAGCAGGCCGCGCCGGGTGTGATAGAGCGCAACGCCCGTCTCGTCACACGAGGTTTCTATGCCCAAGACCAGCATCGGCAGACTCTGTTGTGCGGGCAAAATCGGACTTTGAAATTGGCTTGATGATTGATATAATACAAGTTTTTCGAATCCAATGAAGGGTTGACATGCCGACTGTCCGCGTCAAGGAAAACGAGCCGTTCGAAGTTGCGCTGCGTCGCTTCAAGCGCACCGTGGAGAAAACCGGGTTGCTGACCGAGTTGCGCGCCCGCGAGTTTTACGAGAAGCCTACCGCTGAACGCAAGCGCAAACTTGCGGCTGCGATCAAGCGTCATCACAAACGCCTGCGCTCGCAGCTGCTGCCGCCCAAGCTGTACTGACGCCGTGAGAGCGTAAGTCGTGAGGGCAGCACTTCGCGCCGTCTGCTTTTCCCTCTCGCGATCTCACGCTCTCCCGCCCTCCCGTGTCTCTAAAGGCAAAGATTAGCGACGACGTCAAAACCGCGATGCGCGCCGCCGACGCGCGGCGCCGCGACGCGCTGCGGCTGCTGCTCGCCGCGGTCAAGCAGCGTGAAGTCGACGAACGCGAGGAACTCGCGGACGCCGATGTTATCGCGGTCATCGACAAGATGATCAAGCAGCGGCGCGACTCGATCGAGCAATTCGAGCAGGGTGGCCGGCAGGATCTTGCCGACGCGGAGAAGTTCGAAATCGGCGTGCTGCAGGCGTACATGCCGCAGGCGATGTCTGACGCGGAAGTCGAAGCCGCCATCGCAGCGGCAATCCAGGAAACCGGCGCCGCGGGGATGCCCGGCATGGGCAGGGTGATGGCCGTGCTGAAGCCGAAGCTGGCCGGCAGGGCCGACATGGGGAATGTCTCCGCGCGGGTCAAGGCCAAGCTCGCCGGCTAGTTCGCAACGCGCAGACGAGTCCCGCAGCTGCCGCGCGCCAGGCAACTCGTTGATACCACAGATGCTTCTGTGGGTTTCCGGAAGTATCCTATAATCGAAGTGAGGCCGCGTCCGAACGGACGACGAACTCTCGCCATTCAACGCGGCTGGATTTGAATTTGAGTGAGGCCGCGTCCGAACGGCCGCTGAGTCCGCACCGTTCGACGCGGCTCGTCGTATTTTCGTGATAACGGCCGGGTATGCGCCAGCCATAAATGTTACGCTTTGACCGCTGCCTTGTGTTGCGTCCCGGGCGTCGATGATTCCACAGTCCTTCATCCAGGACCTGCTCAATCGCGTCGACATCGTCGACGTGGTGGATCGTCACGTCAAGTTGAAGCGCGCCGGCGCCAACTACGTCGCCTGCTGCCCGTTTCACAGCGAAAAGACCCCGTCGTTCACGGTGAGTCAGACCAAGCAGTTCTACCATTGCTTCGGCTGCGGCGCGCACGGCACGGCGGTCGGTTTCCTGATGGAGTACGGCGGGCTCGGTTTTGTCGAGGCGGTGAAGGAGCTCGCGCAAAGCGTCGGCATGAAAGTACCGGAGGTGCGCTCGGAGCCAGCGCAGCGTAGGGCCGAAGAAGGCGACGATCTCTACGCCGTGCTGCTCAAGGCGGCGCAGTTCTATCGCGCCCAGCTCAAGGACGCGCCGCGCGCGATCTCCTACCTCAAGCAACGGGGTCTCTCCGGCGAGATCGCCAAGCTCTTCGGCATCGGCTATGCGCCCGACGGCTGGCAGAACCTGCAGGCGGCGTTTCCGAATTACAACGCCAAAGCGCTGGTTGCCGCCGGCCTCGTGATCCAGGGCGACGAAGGCAAGCGCTACGACCGCTTTCGCGACCGCATCATGTTTCCCATTGTCGACGTGCGCGGCAATGTGATTGCCTTTGGCGGCCGCGTGCTGGGCGAAGGCGAACCCAAGTACCTCAATTCGCCCGAAACCCCGGTCTTCGAGAAGGGGCGGGAACTCTACGGCCTGTATCGATCGCGCCGGGCGATTCGCGATGCGGGACGTGTCGTGGTGGTCGAAGGTTACATGGATGTGGTCGCCCTGGCGCAGCACGGCGTCGAGTATGCGGTGGCGACGCTCGGCACCGCGACCACCCCGCTGCACGTGCAGAAACTCTTGCGGCAGGCCGACGAAATCGTGTTTTGCTTCGACGGCGATGACGCCGGCCGCCGCGCGGCATGGCGCGCGCTGGAGAACAGCCTGAATCAGCTCGTCGACGGCAAGAAATTGGCGTTCCTGTTCCTGCCGCAGGGCGAGGATCCTGACACTTACGTGCGGAAGCTCGGCAAGGACGCGTTCGAAAAACTGCTCGTCGATGCCAAGCCGCTGTCGCAATTCCTGCTGGATGAACTCAAATCGCGCGTCGATCTCAACACGCACGAAGGGCGTGCCAAGCTGCTGCAGGACGCGAGGCCGCTGGTGAAGCAGGTTGCCGCACCGCTGCTGTCTCTGATGCTGCGCAAGCAGCTTGCCGAGCTCAGCGGCGTAACGCAGCAGGAACTTGACACCCAGTACCAGATCAAAGCTCAGCCCAGGACCCAGGTGCCGGCGAAGCCTCCCGCTCCGGCCAACCTCAGCCTGGTCCAGAAGTTGATTGCGCGATTGATGTTCAACTCCGAGTTCGCGGGTCTGCTCGATCGCCGCGAAATTGAAGGCTTTCTGGACAATGTGGGCGTCAGGGTCGATGCCGGGGAGCTAAAAGCCCTCTACCGCGTGCTTGAAGCTTTGGCGAACGACCGCAATATTAGGAACTTCGGTGAGTATTTTCGCGACACGGAACAGGAGCGGGTATTCGTCTCACTGGAACCGGTGCTGTTTCATCTTGAAGAGGCCAACCTCGGAAAACCCGAGCTGGAAGAGGAAATCCTGGATGGCTGGAAAAATCTGCTGCTGCACGCGAAAAACGACGCCGATCGCAGGGCGCAGATGTCAAAACCAGATGCAGCGGCGCCGGCCGAACCGGATGGATATTCGAAAGCGCTTTCAAATCAGCCCGTTGCGGGAACGGTGGTCAAGTGAGGCGGCACTGGAATTAGGGTATAATCTCACACTTTTTTTCGGCGAAAATTTTCGGCGGGGATTGAGACATGGCAAGACTCAGGAAAGCGGCTAGGGCGAAGAAGGTCGCAGGACGAAAGAAGTCCGCGTCAAAAGCGAAGGTTGTGGCCAAGTCCACGGCCCGGGCCCGGCTTGCCGTGAAGAAGCCGGCCGCGAAACCGCGTCCCGCTGCCAAGTCCAAGCTAAAAGCCGGACTAAAAGCCCGTTCGGCGGCAAGAACCAAGCCGCTGGCCAGGGCGCGTCCGCCGTCGAAGCAGAAAGTGACGCAGAAGGACAAACGGTTGGCGAAAGTCAAAGCCGCCGCCAGGAAGGTCCTCGCGAAGCAGAAGCTCGACAAAGTCGCGCTCACCAAAGCCCTGCTTAAGCAACACCTGCTCGCGAAAGGCAAGCTCGAAGGGAAAGGCAAGCCCGGCCGGCGCAGCAAGCTGACCGCCAAGGAAAAGGCGCTGGTCAAGGAATTCGAGCGCCAGGAACTGTCTCCGGCCGATGCCGAAGCGCGCCGCACGCGCCTGAAAAAC
>MERI01000036.1 GCA_001772005.1 Betaproteobacteria bacterium RIFCSPLOWO2_12_FULL_62_58
CCGCCGGATTCGTCCTCGGATGCGGCTTCCAGTAGCACGACGCGCGCGCCCTGTTCGTGCGCCGACAGCGCGGCGCACAGCGCCGCATTCCCTTTGCCGACCACGATTACGTCGTGCTGGACAGTCATCTTGTTGATGGTGAGGATAGCGATGAGCGGAGTCCGGACTTTAGGGCGTCCGTTTGCGCGCTGTCAAGGTGCGCAGGCGCCGGCCGTGGGCGCGGTTGAGATTGTTGCGGCCTTGCCGAACGATAGGAAATTCAATCCTGCTCTTTCGTTGACCAAGACAGTTGCTGTTCCCCTAGCTTTAGCGTGCTATCCGGCAAAACTGTTCACTGCTCAACTTTAATGCCGGACTTTTGAATAACTTTCTTCCATTTGACCGTCTCGTCGGCGACCATCTTCCCTAATTCCCCAGGCGAAGAGACCGTTATTTCTGTGCCGTTCGCAGAAAGTCTGCTTGCTCTTTCCACCTGCGGCAACTTCTGGACAATTTCCTGATTCAGACGCTTGATGATCTCGGGGTTTGTTTCCGCCGGAGCCCAAATCGAGTAGAACTGCTGCATCTTGAAACCCCGCAAGCCGGACTCGTCGATTGTCGGAATATCCGGCACAATTGAGGATCGCTTCAGGCTGGTAACGCCAATTGCTCGCAATCGTTTCGCCCTGACAAGAGAAAGTGACGCAATGAAGTTGCTGAACATGATGTCCGTCTCACCCTGAACCAATGAGAGCGTAGCTGAAGCGCTACCTTTGAAAGCTATGTGAGTCGCTTTTACGCCAGCCATCACCTGCAATAGCTCACCACCCAGATGCGCAAAGGTACCGGGGCCGGTCGACGCGTAATTGAGTCCGCCGTATCGCGCACCCGCTAAACCGATCAGGTCTTTTACAGACTTCGCCGGAACAGAAGGATGAGCCACAAGTAGATATGAAGTTGTTGCGGCCATCGAAATGGGCGAGAAATCCTTCAGCGGCTCGTAGCTCAACTTCGAATATAGAGCTGGAACGGTGACAAGGTTGCTTCCCGTCGCGAGTAACAACGTATACCCGTCGGGCACCGAGCGCATGAACAATTCCATGGCGATTCGCCCCCCCGCTCCTCCACGGTTATCCACTACTACCGGTTGCCCAAGGGCGCCAGTCAGCATTTCGGAAACGAGGCGGCCGATCGTGTCTGAGCCACCGCCAGGCGGGTTTGGAACGATCATCTTGATCGCTTTTACAGGGTAACCTTGACCATGGGCCACCGCTGGAAAAATGAGAGACAATCCGGCGCAAATGATAGTTCGTGTGACAAGTGACGCGCCTACTGGCTTGACCATTGATGATCCCCTTCCAAGGTTTCTAATACCGGCATACCCGCCGTGCAAGACATGCTGGCCACCGCTGATTTCGCAAAGGTTAAACAGGACGGGAAAATTGCGGACAACAACTCTTTTCACACCACCAACCACCATTACGGCGCGAGGCCACGCAGAGTAGTTCGCTCCATAAGGCGCCGCTGCGGGAGTGAATAATCCGCGATTGCACAATGCTGAGTCGAACAGTTGTCCCACATTAGGAAATCACCGTCTTGCCATTTGTGACGATAGACGAATTCAGGTTTTGTTATATGGGCGAGAATCTCCGCTAAAAGCTTATCGCTCTCCGCCTGGTCGAGCCCATTTATTCGAATGGTATAGCCCTCATTCACAAAAACGCATTTCCTGCCGGTGAAGGGATGAGCACGTATCATCGGGTGTTCAACATCTGGCACTTTTTTCTTCTGCTCTTCTGTCAGTGGAGGCCGCTGCCCGCTTTTTCTGTCGCAGTGATACGCCTTCAGATAGGAGTTGACAGCTTTCAGACCGCTGATCCTCTTTTTTGTATTCTCCGGCAATGCATCGAATGCAGTCGTCATACTGGCAAACATCGTATCACCTAGCGGCTCGCCGTCTTTTCTGGGCACCTCCCTGGCATAAAACAGCGAACCGCGGCTTGGTTCCGCCTTGTAGCACAGATCCGAGTGCCAAAAGAGGCCGGCGTCTTGACTTCCAATTGGCTTACCGTTTTCGATGATGTTAGAGACGACCAGTATCTCGGGATAGCCAGGCTTACAGACATCGGTTCTGACGTGGTGCTCCAATTCGCCAAACCGCCTACTAAAGGCAACATGCTGCTCAGGCGTCAAAGTCTGATTTCTGAAAAAGACAACTTCGTGCTTATGCCAGAGCTCAACGATTTGCTGAAAGGTTCTCTCATCAGGTTCTTTGGATAAGTCGACGCCGAGAATTTCAGCGCCGAGTGCTGTGGACGCCTTTTGCACAGACAACATCGTCTTCCTCCCCGCCTGTTTTTCCGTCTGATCCTAATTCGAAACTTAAACTAAAGAAGAAAGAAGCGACCCCCTCGGCCGCTCTCTTCGAGGGGCATCAACGTGCCGCGCGCAAGGCCAAGCGCGGCCAGGGGGTTGATGCGCCGCAGTAAGCCGACGGCGTACATGCAGTACGAGCGATCCAGGACAATGCTGCAGCGGCGCGGAACCAGCGCCCCCGGGTCGCCCCGGGCCACCCTCAGCCCCTCCTCCAGAATCGCCTCGGCCGCGCCGTTGTGCACCAGCGGCCCACCGGTCCCGATGCACGTGGTGACTTCCGACAGGTCCTTGCCCTCCTGCATCCAGCGCACGCCGTCGCCGGTGTAGGCCTCGGAAAGCCGTCCGGCGTGCCTGCGGAGGGCGACGCCCACGGCCACCGAAGCCAGTGCCACGTCGACCTCGCGCTCCTCGTCCGTCGTGGGGAGCCAAGTCCGGCGCGAGGGCAACTCCATGGCCAGGGTCCTGAAGTTGTCGCGCGCCACCAGCGCCACCTCGAGGCCGCACGCCTCCGCGGCGGCTACAACCGACGGTGCGTTGAGACGTACGCCCATGTCGCCTTCCACGGTACGCTTCCCGTACGGCTCGCGCAAGCCACGCAGGAAGACGTCGGGGCGGGTGGGCTTGCCCAAAGAGAAGGAGTAGACGTCCGTCGTCGCTCCCCCAACGTCGACCGCGACTAGGTCGCCCAGGCCATCGCGCCCTCGACTTCCATTGCTCAGCAGTTCGAGCCCCGCGTAAACCGCCGCCGGGGTGGGCATGACGATGCTTCCCGTCAGCTCCCGAACGCGGTCGATCCCTTTCGCCTTGATGACGTGGTCGGCGAACACCTCGCGGATCAGTTCGGCGATCCCACGGGCGTTGACCTCGCCGATCTCGGCCATCACGTTCTCCGTGGACCGCAGCTCTCTTCCAGCGGCGGCGTAGGCTTCCTGCACCTCGCCCGTGGCGTCGCGGTTCCCGGCGAAGACGGTCACGCACCCCGGACCGGCCACGGCCAGCTTTCGGGCGTTGGTTATCGCCGTCACCGTGTCGCCCCCATCCGTGCCACCGCAGAGGAGCAAGATATCGGGTGAGACGTCCCGAATCTCAGCGACCTGGGCATCGGTGAGGCGGTAGCTGTAGGTCCCCACCACCTTAGCCCCCGCACCTAGGGCCGCAATCTGGCCGGCCTTGGCGGTGAGCCTCGGTACGAACCCCACCACCACCATTCGCAGCCCCCCGCCGGCGCTGCTGCAGGCGAGCTGCACCGACACGTGGGACAAGTCCACCCCGTGCACCTGCTGGAGCTTCCCGAGCGCCTGATGCCAGCCCACAGCCACGTCGGTATCCACCGTGGTCGGGGCGTGGGCCCTCCCCACGAGCTGTCCCCTCTCCGCGTCCACGGCGCACACCTTTGTGTAGGTGCTGCCGAAGTCCGTTAGGAGCGCCAGGTGTCTCTGTTGACCGCTCGCCACCTGCCTTACCTCTGATTTAAGCAAAAATTGAGGAGAAGGGACTCGGGACATCCCAAACCCCGCTACACGCCGCTGGGAACATCCCAAACCCGGGGGACGAGGGGCGCTGCGCCCTGGACCCGCCCCCCAGAGCCATCCTCTTCCCCGGCCCTTCCTCCACGCGAGGAGGAAGGGGGCGTGTCCTCCGTCCGTCTCTCCTCTCCTCCGCAGGGGAGAGGCCCGGGGGTGAGAGGGATTACCTCCTCTCTTACCGCGCTGGGGCTAAGTCCTTCTCCAAGTCGGAGATCGCGACGGCGGGCAGGGTTCCCGGGGGATAGACCCTCGTGAAGCCCAGCTTCTGGAACTTGGCCTCGATCTCCTCCCAAGGCACCGGCCCCACCGCAAGGATGCCGCCTATGTAAAGGGGGATATTCACCAGCCCCGCTTCCGTGCACATGTCGCGCAAATCCGCGCACTCGTATTCCGCGTGCCCCGCGAGAGAGGAGACCCAGATCGCTGCGGCCTTGGCCTCCCGCGCTGCGTCGACAAACTCAACCAAGGGCGCTTGCACGCCTAGGCTGACGACGCTGTATCGGGACTGGCGTAGCGCGTACTCGAGTACTCGCAGCCCCATGCTATGAACGTCGGTCCCGACCGTTCCTGTCACCACCGTAGCCATTCTAACCCCTCCGTTGGTGCTGATTGCTGCATGGAGGAACGCCGGTCGCGGCCCCGAAGGGCTCCGATCGGGTTCGGCTCTGGGCACGCTGCACTCCGCACTCTGACTCAGAACTTAGCATGCAGCACTCGCTTTAGCGCGCGGCCCCGACGAGCCGGTCCCTGTTGCCTACTAAGACGCCCTCGGCGATGGCGATGGCATCGGCGACGGTGTTCATGTAATCGAGACCCTTGCCCTCGGCGGCCCGCTTCTCCAGCTTGGCGCGGTGATACCGCTTCATGGCCTCGGTGAAGGGTGCTGAGCCAGGATCTAGGTAGTATATCGCTCCGGTGCCGTTCCTGACCGGCAGCAGGCGGTTGGCCGCGAACATGCTCGTGCCGAAGGGGAGGTCGACGACCCCTGCCCGGATGGCTCTAGCCGTGCCCACCCCGACGGAGCCGTCCCCGAGTTCCAGAGTCCTATCGACGACGGCCGTGGATTCCGCCTCGATCTCTGCTGTCTCTTCCGCCCAGGCGGCCGGCAGCTCCTCCAATCGCTGGTGCTGCATCATTCCCAGAACCTGCTGGGTCGCTCGGATCGCGGCCGCATTTGCAGGACCCTGGGGCAGGTACTTCCCCTGATCTATCGACTTCGACATAACCATATCGACGCCGGCCATGGCTGCCACGATGGCGCCCTGGATGATCACACCGTACGCCCGGGACTGGTCCTCCGGGAAGCGGCCGGCCCACATGTGGAAGTCGAACCAGAGGGTCACGTCGGGGCGGTTCGACATCAGCCGGGTTCCGAGGTTTCTCAGCGCGCGGACGGCGGCCAAGTCTTGCAGAAGGTGGCCCGATTGCTCGTATCCGAGCATGATGTGCTTGACCCCTTGCTCCGCCATGACCAGCCCTTCCAAGCATACGATGGCAACGGCCATGGAGGGGGGCACCATGTGGGCGGACATGTAGCCGGCCGTCTCCATGAGGACGTCGACGCCGCGCCGTTGGTACTCAGCCACCAGCCGATGGACGTACTGATGGTCGCGGACCACCTTCTCCGGCGGCGTATTCCTGCAGTGCTGCAGACAGTGGACGATCGGCCCCCCAAGGCCCGCGCTCATCCCGCCCGCCAAGCCGATCTCCGTCGGTAGCCGCATGTCGTCGCTGGCGCTTCTGACTTCCAGGGGCAACTTAAGCTCCCGGCTCAGGGTGCGGCACCCGGTCACGCCGCAGTTGACTATCGGAAAGCCGTTGAGCGTCGAAACCCCTTTCTCCTCGCTGTCCCGAATTGCCTTGGCGACCATCTCGTACTTGCGATGCCGCGTTAAGGAGTCGGTGGTGGCCGGAAGAATGTCCGCCCCACCCTCGTCCTGGAGCATGCGCATCAGCTCCAGATGTTTGGACAGCGGAGCGATGCCGGCCCTGGGCTGGACCAGGACGCGACCTTCGGCCTTCGCGGCGCGCAGTGCTTGCACCATGTTCTTGGCCGGCGGCAACGAAGCGTGCCAAGCAGCGGCCTCCTCCAGATCCACCTGGGAGCCGGTTTCCCAAGTGCCTAGGAGCTGGCGGCGCTCGGCCTGAAAGTTCTCGAGATTCCACTGGCCCAAAATCACGTCCTGTGACACTGCTACCCCTCCCAAGTGGCGTCACGGCTCATCCCAGATTTCAATCAGTGAAATTGGAGACCGATCAATGAACGAATTTTACTACCTTCGGGTATACTGTGCAAGAGGAGGAAGAGGAAACGAACGATTTGCGCGGTGTCGAGGCCGCGGCTATTTCGCCCGCGCGATGCGGCCGGGATGGCCACCGCCGAGGTCTCCTGGCTCCGGCGGAGCGCCGTCCCTGAAAGGTCACACGAGGCCATGAGGTCTGTCGATAGAGTAGCCGCCATTCTCAATTTTCTGGGCGAGGGAAGTCCGCAACCGATTTGGCAGATCGCCGCCGAAACCGGACTCCCCAGGCCCACGGTGTTCCGGCTGGTGAAGGCGCTGGCCCGCCAGGGTTTCGTCATGAGGGACGACGGCGTGGGGTACCGCCTGGGCCCGAGGCTGATGTTTCTGGCCATGAAGAGCTCCGGTGCCGTTGACCTGAAGTCTGCGGCCAGGCCCGTGATGGAGTGGCTAGCCCGGGAGACCGGCGAGACGACGGCGCTTCAGCTCCGCGTGGGCTCCAGCCGGGTTTGCGTGGAGCTGGTGGAGTCGAACCAAATGGTCCGGAGGGTCATTGAGGTGAACACGCCGATGCCGGTTCACTGCGGAGCCTCGGGAAAGGCGCTACTGGCGTGGCTTCCCGAGGGCCGCGTGGCGGAGTTGATCGGAAAGGGTCCGCTTCAGCGGTTCACCGAACACACTATAACCGACCCCCACGAGTTGATGGCCGAGTTGCGGGCGGTCCGGAAGGTCGGCTACGCCATCAGCTTTGGGGAGAGGATGGGGGACGGGAGCGCCATCGCCGCCCCGATCCTCAGTTCCACGGGCGAGGTGCTGGGTGCCGTCGCCGTGCTGGCACCCCCCCACCGGACGCCCAGACAGAAGCTGATCGGCTGGGCCCCCGTCTTGCAGCGCGCCGCCCGCGAGATCGCTGCGGCCCACGGTGCCGTGCCGCTTGGGTGATCCTGCGTGGGACCCTGGCATCCCCCCTTGCATGGTCGACCTCACGGCAGCCACCCAGCGAACGAACGAAATTCCTTCCCACTATGCCGCGGGTATAGGGATTCTAAGTGGTGGCTCCGTGGCTCATAAGTATGAAACTCAAAAAAATCTTTGGTACCTCCGAGAGTATCTCTAGTCCTGGCAGCCGCAGTCAATCGCAGATTTCTTGCAGAAATTCCCTGAGAAGAGGAGAGAATCGCGCCCCGGTCACAGCGTGTGGTCACAATACTGGCCGCGTGGTACCCGTTTCCCCGACACAGGCACGAGCCGCCCCATGACGGGCGATGGCGGCTCGTCTTGCTCTGGCACCTACCAGGCGACGCGCTGATCGAATTCGTAGTCCGGTGCCGTTTGGGCCTGTGGGTCGTTCTCGTCCTGCCCGGCATCCGGCATCTCTCACAGTGGTGGCCCCCGGCCTGGCATCAGAAGCGGCGGAGTTGTCGCCTTGCCCAGATGCGCGAGGATGTCGCGCACGGCCACCGCCGCACTGGGGGCAGATGAGCGGAAAAGCCTCATAGATAGGAGCGAGCAGCCGCGCCCAGGCGTAACGTGCCGCCCGGCAGTAGATCGGTTCTTCTGCCACCTCGGATGCCGCGGCTGGTGCCGGAATTGCCGCGTTTGGCGTCGGGGCCACCGCTCTCGCCCGCGCCGTGACCGCCGCCCGCAGCGGCGCGTTGGGCGCCAGGACGCCGTAGAAGCGGTGGCGATGCCGGCGTGGCGGCGGAATCAGGGCCGCCACACGCTCGATCAGTTCGAGTGGAGTCAGCATCAGGCTGACGCTACCGCCCCGGCTTGACGCTCTCATAGACCAGGTGCCTGGGGTCGATTTCACGCAATCGCTCCAGCGCAATGGCCGGCCGGGCGCAGTAGCGCAGCAGGCGCTCCAGGTTGTCCCGGTCCTCCGCTTCGATGCGTACGCTGGCATCGAGCGAGGAGCCGCCGCCTTGATCCCAGGCGCCCATGGCCTGAGCGTCTGCGCGCTCGAGCAGACCGCGTTGGGTTAGCGCACGCAAGAGACGGATGCGTGCCGTGGCCTGTATTTCGCCGAGCGCTTCGGGGCTGAGGCCACGGGCTTCCTGAAAGTGCACTCCCCCAGCGGCATCAGCCTCGAAAACTCCCTCGACAACGACGCAGTGGAAGTGCACGTGGGGATTGAGCGGGGCACCAAAGCGGTGAATGAAGGCGACTGCGCCGATGCGGGACGCTGGGCCCGCACCCGGGCTGCATTGGCGTACGCCGTGTTCCACCGCGCTCAGAAAAATGTGCAGGGTCGGCGGCTCCGACAGCGGCAAGACCACGCCGTTGCGGCAAATGCTCGGCCTCGAGCGACCGGCGCGTGGCGAGGTGCTCATATTCGGCGAGTCGTTGCACCGCAGCGATCCGGGCAATCTGCGCAAGCTGCGCGACCGCAGGGGTGTGTTGTTTCAGGAAGGCGTGTTGTTCAGCGCGCTGACGGTGTCGACAACGTCGCGCTGCCGTTTCGCGATCTGCGCACGCTCGACGAAGGGCTGATACACAATCTGGGAATGATGAAACTGAGCATGGTCGGCATCGAGCCGCTGCACGCGGACAAAATGCCGGCCGAACTGTCGGAAGAATAGCTTGTCGGGATAAATCTGGGCAAGAACAGGGTAATCGCCGTAAACCAGACCTAGTACCGTGACACATTAATTACGAAACATTATAATGCCGCATCTCCATTACCCAAGGAGTCCGTGCGATGCGCCAAACCGAACT
>MERI01000037.1 GCA_001772005.1 Betaproteobacteria bacterium RIFCSPLOWO2_12_FULL_62_58
CGGGTTTTCCGCGACCTTGGCATAGGTTGCACGAACCTCGGACTTGAGTTTTTCTCTATCCAGGTTGACGGGACACGCAATAGACATAGTCTCCTCCTGCATTAGTTGAACGTTTCAACCGTGCGCTCTGCATGGCGGCGCCGCCCTCGCCGGGGGTCTTCTTCGAGGACCATGCCAGGCCAGTATAGGTCGGTCCGATCAAAAACAATAGAGCCTGTATCGCGCATGCCGCGTCGCCTGGAGCGGTTAGCCCGCTGAAACTCGCAGAACCCGAACCAAGATGGGCTCACTCCTCCCTTTCAATTCGAGTTGGCGCTGCTCGATCTCCCCAAGATTCACGCCGCCGGATGCGTAGGCGGCCTCGCTAATCAGAGCCTCGCCCGGCGCAGCCATGGACGCCAGACGCGCGGCGACGTTAACGTTGTCGCCCAGCGCGGTAATGTCATCGACACTGTGGTCCGCACCTTTAACTGTACCTACGAACGCAATGCCCGTATGAACACCGACTCCGATGCGAAGCCAAGCTCCTTGCTTGTCAGCGTGCCCGGTGGCTCGTAACAATTCTTGGGCGGCGTGCACCGCTGGACGCGCATGATTAGACCCCGTGAAGAGCGGAAAATAAAGCGTCGGTCCTAATTAGAACGTCGGTTGCGGCTTTATAAAACCGGTTCATTAATCGGGCGAAATCTGCTGCGGTCATCCGCTCAGCCAGACTGCTTGATCCACGCACATCGACGAAGAGCATGGAAATTTCCAGTTCAGTACCGCCCGGGTACCTTTGCGCGAAAGCCATTCAGAAGTCACAGAAACGGGGGTTTTTCTTGTACCGGCCGTGACCCAAGAGGGGCATGAACCATGCTCCGGCGTGATCAAACGGGGCATTACAGTTTTTGCATCGGCGATCCGCGGGAAACAGCGTCAGCAATCGGCGTCGGTACTTTATTGCCTTCCCGAGGAGACGACCGGTCAAAAGTGCGTGCCATATTTCTTCTACGGTCGGTTTTGCAGGCATTTGCGTGCTCCCAGCAGTGGTAAAGGCGGGCTTTGATGTATGCGCCCAAGGGTGTTTTCGTCTATCGGTCTCACGCAGAAATGACGCGCGACCGCTGGACAACCGAAGCAGCCGTAGGTCGGGTTGCCGCGCGAGCGGCTACCTGACGCCTTCTAATGCCGGGGAACGTTGCACGCACCCCGGCCTACGTGACTAAGGGGGAAGGCGAAAGACGAAAGGCGAAAGGCAAAAAAACCTAGGTAACGTCATTCACTTCCTCCTTCCTCCTTCCTCCTCCCGCCTTCACGCAGCGGCGGGTTTTACTTGCCGCACCGCGCCGTTCGGCATGAAGAAGACCAGCACGTTGGCGAAGGCGATGGTGCCGGCGAGGAAATAGAACCCGGTGTATAGATCGAAACTATCAGCGATGATGCCGAAAAGCGCCGGCGAGACGCTCCCGCCCAACCCGGTGATCCCGAACTGAAGTCCGACGCCCGTGCCGGCGAGGTTTTTCGGGGTGCACTCCACGGCCCACGCCTGCAGCACCGGCCGCATGGCGTAGAGGAAGAAACCAACCAGCGCGATGAAGAAGATGAAGAAGACAGTGCGTCCCGCGAGCACCATGCCGACGATCATCGCCGCGGTGAGGACCATGCTCGAGATCACCACCCGCCTGCGGCCCATCTTGTCCGAAAGGTGGCCGGCAATCGGCGCCGCCACGAAGCCGGCGATCTGGAGCACCGTCATGCTGACGCCAACCACGAAAGGCGAGTAATTGAGCTCGTAAGCGAGATACACCGGCAGGAAGGTCAGCAGCCCGGACTGCGTCATGGTGCGGAATGCCGCGCTGCACGACACCAGCATCAGCGCCTTGTTCTTGAGCAGGCTCATGAAGTCGCGCAGGTAATGGCTGGTGCTGCGTGACTCGGCGCCGGCGTTGACCGCGTGCTCCCCCCCCGCCTTCGCGATGCTGAGCGCGCCCAGCATGGCAACGATCAGCACCGCCATTACGATGCCGGGCACGATGTTGATGACGACCACCGTGCGCCAACTGAACCACGCCAGCAATGCACCCACCACGAGCGGCGCCAACGACTCGGCGACATTGCCGCCCATGCCGTGGAAGGAAAGCACCAGGCCCTTGCGCTCGGGATAGTGGTCGGCCAGGGCCGAAATGGCGGCGGGATGCCAGAGATTGTTGCCGATGCCGACCAGCGTGACGCATACGAGCAGCATCCAGTAGTTGTGGGTGAGCGCCATCAGCGCGTAAGGAAAGCCGACCCAGAACAGCGATGCCGCCATCAGGTAGCCCCTCTTGCCGATGGCATCCACCAGTATCCCGCCGGGCAGATTGGAAATCGCGCCGACGAGGTGCTGGATCGTCATGATGAACCCGATCTCGGTGAAGGAGAGGCCGAGTTCCTTGCCGATCAGCGGCAGCAGGAGGTAGAAGGTCGCGGTATACCAGTGCGTGAAGCCGTGGCCGGCCGAAATCAGCCACACTTCCCTGAAAGATCGCGGCGCGGCTGCGGCGGATGCGGTGGGGGAGTTCATCGTAATTACGGCGCGTCGAAGCCGGTGTCAAAGCGCAATCATAACATTGGCCCAACGGCGACCCGCCCCCGCGTAGCGAGGATCGCCGGAGCGGTCTCCCCGACCGCCTCGCCCCGCCCCATACCGTCAGCCATATGCAGGCAGGCGCGGTCGAGCTCGGCGACGCTGCGTACGCCGATCAATGCCATCACACGGTCGATTTCTTCGCGCAGTATGGCGATGGCGCGCGCGGCGCCCGCCTCTCCGCCGGCGGCGGTCCCGTAGAGCGTGGCGCGCCCCACGAGCACGGCTTGCGCGCCCAGCGCCAGCGCCTTCACTACATCGGATCCGCGCCGGAAGCCGCTATCGACCATCACGGTGAGCCGTTTGCCGGCGGCGTCGAGGATTTCCGGCAACACCGCTATCGTCGCCATCGAGCTGTCAAGCATGCGGCCGCCGTGGTTCGACACGATGACGGCGTCGGCCCCGCAGTCCGCCGCCAGCACAGCGTCCCGCGGATGCAGGATGCCTTTCACCATCAGCACGCCCGGCCACAGCTTGCGCAGCACCCGCAAATCCTCCCAGTTCAGGCTGTCATTCTTCAGAAGGGATTTCGCGGACGGCCGCGCTGTGATCGTGTCCCGAACCTCGGACGGATGATGCTCGAAACGCGGCATGCCGGTCGTGAGCAGGTAGCGCAGCAGCACCCCCGCCAGCCATCGCGGGTGCGTCAGCACGTCGGCGACGTTGCGGGCGCCGAATTTCATGGGCATGCTGAATCCGTTGCGGTGATTGTATTCGCGATTGGCCGCGACCGCCCCGTCCACCGTCACGATGAGCGCGTCGAATCCGGCCGCGTTCACACGTGCCACGAGCTTATGCGACAGCGCGCGGTCGGACCACATGTAGAGCTGGAACCACAGCCGCCCGCCGGCTTGGTCCGCGATCGTTTCCATCGCAGTCATCGAATTGGTTGCCACCGTAAACGGAATACCGGCAGCCGCGGCGGCGCGCGCCAGCCCGGTTTCGCCGCCGTACCACAGCAGGCCGGCGGTGCCGGTCGGCGCGATCACGATGGGCATCGGCTGTCTCTTGCCGAAAAGCGTGATTTCCTGGCTGCGGCCTGAGACATCGACGAGCGTGCGCGGCTTGAGCTTGATGCGCTCGAACGCCGCGCGATTGTTGCGCAAGGCGAGGTCGTCCTCCGTGCCGCGGTCCACGAACTCGAACATGCCTTTCGGGAGGCGGCGGCGCGCCATTTCCCGCAGGTCGGCAATGTTGTAGGCGCCCAGCGTGTTGTCAGTCATGGTCCTTCCTCCGTGTGCGCGGATGCTGTTGATGATCGCGTTGTCAGATCGTGCCCGCAGCGAAATACACTATTCCAGGACGCAGCCTCGCAGCCTGCCGCGTGGCCCGCGGCTACCACAGCATAACTGAACCTGTGCGGATCGGGTCGCGTCCAGCCCCGGCCGCCACCTCGAGGGGGCCAAAACCCGACGCCTTGTGGCGCGCCGCCCGACCGGCGGTCCCGAAGCCGCCGTTTTTGCGTTAAAAGCTTGAATTTTATGGGCCGGTTAACTATTGTGCGATGCAGAGGCAACGACGCGGGCGGAGAGTTCCATGGATAAGCCTTCTGGCACAGGTGGTGGACAGCGCCATACCGAAACAGAGCAGCTCCGGGCGGATCTGACGGCGGCACGCGCCGAGCTTGACAAGCTGACCGCAACGCTGCGCGAGCAGGAAACTTCCTCGATGCGCGTTGAACGCGCGCGGCAAGCATGGGCGCAAACGGTCGATGCGTTGGCCCAGCCGATCTTCATGCATGACGAGATCGGCTGCATCGTTCGCGCCAACCGGGCCTATGCGGATCGCGCCGGCTTGCCGGTCAAGAACCTGATCGGCAAGGTGTATTGGAAGCTGTTTCCCGTGCGTGACAGCGCATTCGCCGTCTCCGATTCGGAGGACGGCCACACCGAGTTCGAGTTCTCGGCTTCTCCCGACGAAGTATTCCTCGTCCGCTCGGTCGGAGCCGCCGCCGGCCTGCCGCCTTCCTGGCGGCTCTACATCTTTCAGGACATCACCGGGTTGAAGGGAGCGGAAGCGGCAATCCGTGCATCCGCCCAGTATGCGCGCAGCATCGTCGATTCATCGCTTGCCACGATCGTCGCCGTAGACCGGGATCGCCGGATCCTGGAGTTCAACCCTGCGGCGGAGCGCGCCTTCGGCTATCAGCGCGAGGAGGTGTTGGGCAAGTCGGTCAATCTGCTGTATGACGACCCGATAACGGCGGAAACGGTGCGCCGTATCGCGTTGGAACGCGACGGCCTGGTGGGTGAAATCGTGAACCGGCGCAAGAACGGCGAATTGTTCACCAGCCTGCTGTCCGCGGCGATTCTGCGCGATGCGGAAGGCAAAATGCTCGGCATCGTCGGCACTTCCATGAACATCAGCGAGCGCAAGCAGGCTGAAGACAAGCTGCGCGCGGCGCTGGCCGAACTCGAACTGATCTTCGACAATGCGGCAGCGGGGATCGCGTACGTGCGGGACCGCGTCATCGAGCGCGTCAATCGCCGGTTCGCGGAGATGCTCGGCTATGACAAGGACGAGCTCGTCGGCAAGAGCACGGAAATCCTCTATCCGGCGCGCGAGGACTACGAGAACCTCGGCCGGGAGGCCTATCCGGAACTTGCGAAAGGTGGAATCTATCAGGCCGATGTCCAGTTCAAGCGCAAAGACGGGTCCCTGTTCCGGGTGCATCTTATCGGCAGGGCCGTCTCCCGGGAGAAAGAGGGCGCCGATTCGATCTGGGTGTTCGAGGACATCACCGAGCGCAAGGCTGCGGAAGAGCGGCTCCAGCGCAGGGAAGCCTATTATCGCGCGCTGGTCGAAAATAGCAGCGATGTCATTATCGTCGTCAATGCCGAGGGCAGGATCAAGTATGAAAGTCCGGGTATCGAGCGCATGCTGGGATACGGCGCGGCGGAGCGGATCGGACATTCAAGTTTCGAACTGGTGCATCCCGATGACGTGGCAGGCGTCGAGGAGGCATATCAGCGCATATTGGGCGGGGAAGCGCGGCATGCGAGGGTCGAATTCCGGATGCGCCGCCGCGACGGCAGCTGGCGGATCGTGGAGGCCACGGGCAGCGGGGTATTTGAGAGCGGCGGCGAGAAAATCGGCATCGTGAATCTGCGCGATGTGTCCGAGCGCCGGCACAGCGAGCAGCGCCTTCTGGAAAGCATGGAAGGCGCGGTCATCGCGGTCGCGATCGCGCTCGAGTCACGTGACCCGTACAAGGCGGGACACGGGAATCGAGTGGCCGTTCTCGCTGCGAAGATCGGGCGCGAACTGGGACTGCCGGAAGAGCGCGTGCGCGGCATTCGGTTGGCGGCCGTGGTCCACGACATCGGCAAGATCCACATTCCGGTGGAAATCCTGATGAAACCCGGGCAGTTCAACGAGATCGAGTTGGAGATTATGCGGACCCACTGCCAGGCCGGCTATGAGATCCTGAAGCATCTCGACTTCCCGTGGCCCATCGCTCAGATCGTGATGCAGCATCATGAACTGCTGGACGGCTCCGGCTATCCGCTGAAATTGCAGGGCGACGACATCCTGCTCGAAACGCGCATCGTCACGGTGGCCAACGTCGTCGAGGCAATGACCGGGCACCGCGCACATCTTGCCGCCGCCGGCATCGACGCGGCGCTCGCGGAAATCATGAGGTTCCGCGGCGTGAAGTTCGACCCTGAGGCGGTCGATGCCTGTGTCAGGCTGTTCCGCGAGAAGGGATTTATGTTCGCGGATCGGTGATCGAACGCTGATACCTCTTGCTCCCTGCGCTGCGACGCTAATACCATAGCCACTTTTCGGTCGCGCATTCCGCGCGCGGCACGGCAAGTCAAAGGATCGGGAGGAGATGCGAACAGACCTGGAGCGGTTCTTCAATCCGCGCGCGATCGCGATCATCGGCGCGTCGCGGGACCTCGTTACCATCAGCGGCCAGCCGCTCAAGCACCTCACGTCGCACCACTACAAGGGCAGGCTTTACCCCGTAAACCCGCGGTATCAGGACATCGCCGGCGTGAAATGCTATGCGTCCATCGCGGATCTTCCGGAAGCCCCGGACCTCGTGCTGGTCCTGGTTAATGCGTCGCGCGTGGCCGGGATACTGCGCCAGTGCGGCGCGAAAGGCGTGCCGTACGCGATCATCTTCAGCTCGGGTTTTTCCGAAGTCGGCGGCGGCGGGGTGAGCCTGCAGCAGGAGCTTGCGGCCATCGCGCGCGAGCACGATATCGGCGTCATCGGTCCGAACTGCCAGGGCATGATCAACGTCGCCGACGGCGTGTTCGCCGGCTTCGGCTCGGTGTTCCACAACGATTACGAGCCCGGCGTGGTGAGCATGGTCTCGCAGAGCGGCGGCTTCGGTTTTTCGGTGATGAACCTGTCCTCGAAGGACGGCGGGCTCGCTTTCCGGCAGATCGTGACGACCGGAAATGAAATCGGCGTGTCCGCGCTCGATTTCATTAGTTACTATATACGAGATCCAAACACTGAAATCATCGTGGGCTATATCGAAGGGCTGAAGGATGCGCGCCGCCTGGTGGAGATCGGCAACAAGGCGCTTGCCTCCGGCAAACCGATACTCATGTGGAAGGTCGGCAATACCGAGCAGGGGCAGAAAGCGGCCGTCTCGCACACCGCCAATCTGGGCGGGGCGATGGCGCTCTACAAAGCGGCGTTCCGGCAGGCGGGGATCATTCAGGTCGAGGATATCCAGGATGTCATCGACTACGGCCGGGCGTTCCGCTGCGGGCGGCTCCCGCGCGGCAGCCGGCTGGCGATCATCACCATCTCCGGCGGCGCAGGGATACTCATGACCGACGAGTGCATCGGTCGCGGCATGCGGCTCGCCGAGCTCGCGCCGGAAACGCTCGCCAAATTGCGCGAGTTCGTGCCAAGCTTCGGCTCGTTGCTCAATCCCGTCGACGTGACCGCCGCGATCTTCAACGATACGAGCCTCATCAATCGCACGTTGCAGGCGATCGCCGACGATCCCAACGTTGACTGCGTGGCGATGATCACCGCCTCGCTGCAGGGGGAGTTTGCGGCCACGATTGCGGCGGAGATCGTCGCCGTGGCCGGGAAGACCGACAAACCGGTGTTGCTCGCGTGGAGCGCGCGCGATGCGGACGCGCTCGAGGCCTACGGGATGCTCAACGACGCGCGCATTCCGCATTACAAGTCGCCGGTGCGCTGCGGCCGCTCACTCGCCGCCCTGTCGTGGTATGCCCAGGCAAAGCGCCGCAGCGAAGCGCGGCGCGCCGAGGTTGCATTGACACTGAACCGGCCCGATGCGAAGCGGGCGCTCGCCGAAAAAACGGCCGATGTTTCCGAGCACGCCGCCAAACGCATTCTCGCCGAGTACGGCATCAGCGTGACGCAGGAAGAACTCGCGACGGGCAAAGAGCAGGCGTTGGCCGTGGCCAGGCGCATCGGCTATCCGGTGGCGCTCAAGGTGCAGTCGCCCGACATCTCGCACAAGACCGAAGCGCGCGCGGTAAAGCTCAGCATTGCGTCCGATGAGGAGCTTGCGGCGTCATACGAAGAAATTCTTGTGAACGCGCGCGCTTACAACAAAGACGCGAAAATAGAGGGCGTGCTGGTGCAGGAGATGGCTAAAGGAGGCGTCGAAGCGATTCTCGGTGTCACCAACGATCCGCTATTCGGGCCGGCGGTGATGTTCGGGCTGGGCGGCATCTTCGCCGAGGTGCTGAAGGACGTCGCGTTCCGGCTGGTTCCGATCACGCCTTCGGTCGCGCGTGACATGATCGAGGAAATCAAGGGCTATCCGGTGCTCGCCGGCGCGCGTGGGCGTGCGCCGGCCGATGTGGAAGCGCTGGCTGATGCTATCGTCAGGCTTTCGGCGCTGGCGGTTGATCTCGAAGCGGAAGTCGCCGAATTGGACATCAATCCGCTGTTTGTGATGGACAAAGGCAAGGGCGTCAAGGCGGCCGATGCGCTGATTAGACCCAGGAAAAAGTGACGAGAAAAGGTGATGGATAAAAAGTGATGGATGAGGGTGATGAAAACGACTGATAGAAAGGGGTGATGAAAAAAGGTGATGGAAAAGGGTGATGAAGAACGTCACTTTCTTTCGTCACTCTTATTCATCACTCTCTTTCGTCACTTCTTCTCATCACTCCCCAAAAAGTCGGAGTTTGATCCTATGCAACTTTCCGCCGAAGTGAGATTGCTATGCGACGAAGTGCGGCGCTTCATCCGCGACGAAGTCGATCCGCGTTCGCGCTGGATCGAGGAGAACGACGCGATTCCGGAAGACCTCTTCCAGAAGGCGCGCGAAGTGGGGCTTTTCGGCCTCACCATACCCGAGGAGTACGGCGGCAGCGGCCTCGATCTCACGGGAAAATGTGCGATCGAGGAAGAGATGGGAAAGACCAACTACGGTTTTGCGACGCTCATCGGCAATCACACCGGCATCTCCACGGCCGGCATTGTCGCGCTCGGCAACGCGCAGCAAAAACAAAAATATCTGCCGCGCATGGCGACCGGCGAGTGGGTCGGCAGCTTCGCGCTGACCGAGCCGCAGGCGGGTTCCGATCCGGCGGCGCTGCGTACCTTGGCGGTGAAGAAGGACGACCGCTACGTCCTCAACGGAGAGAAGATCTACATCACCAATGCCGGCGTCGCGCAGGTGTTCACGGTGATGGCGATCACCGATCGCACCAAAGGTATCAAGGGAATCTCCGCGTTCATCGTCGAGCGCGGATTCCCCGGCTTCAGCATCGGCAGGAATGAGCTCAAGATGGGCATGCACGGCTGCACCACCGCGCCGCTCGCCTTCAACGAGTGCGAGGTGCCCGCCGAGAACCTGCTTGGGGCCGAGGGCATGGGCTACGTGCAGGCGCTGAAGACCTTGACTGCCGGCCGGGTGACGGTGTCCGCGCGCTGCTGCGGGATGATGGACAAGCTCATCGCCCAGTGCATCGATTACATGAAGGTTCGCACCCAGGGCGGGCGCAAGCTCGCCGAGTACCAGGGCCTCCAATGGATGCTTGCCGACATGGCGGTGAGCCGCGATGCGGCGCGCGGCCTCACCTACCGTGCGATCGACGCCCTGATGCGCGACGAGCGCGGCACGATGGAAGCGTCTGTTGCGAAGCTTTATGCGACCGAGGCGCTGGGCAAGGTCGTCGACTGCGCCGTGCAAATCCACGGCGGCATGGGCTACATGCGGGAAGCCGGCATCGAGACGACGTTTCGCGACGCGCGCATCGTGCGCATCTATGAGGGCACTTCCGAAATCCAGCGCAACATCATTGCAGGGCAGTTGCTTAAAGGCGAGTGACGAGAAAGAGTGATGAGAAAGAGTGATGAGAAAGAGTGATGAGAAAGTGATGAGAGAAAGTGACGGGAAGAAATGATGCCCTTCATCACTTCTTCTTCATCACTTCTTCTTCATCACTTCTTCTTCATCACCTCTTCTTCATCACTTCTTCTTCATCACTTCTTCTTCATCACCTCTTCCCATCACTTTTTTGCGACTGCAGAAGAATAGAGGACGGATGTATGGCAAGCGTTAAGGAACTCTTCGATCTCTCGGGCCGGGTAAGCGTCATAACCGGCGGTGCGACCGGCCTGGGTCTGCAGATGGCCACGGCTCTTGCGGAGGCCGGCTCCAATATCGTGGTCTGCTCGCGCAAGCTCGAGAATTGCGAGGCGGCGGCGCACCAGCTCGAGAAGCTGGGCGCGCAGGCACTCGCCGTGGCGTGCGACGTCACCAAGCCCGACCAGGTCGAGGCGATGAAGGAAGCGACGCTCAAGAAATTCGCGCGCGTCGACGTGCTCGTCAACAATGCCGGCCGCGCCTGGTCCGCGCCGCCGGAGGAGATGCCGCTCGAGCGCTGGCAGCAGGTATTCGATCTCAACATCACCGCGCCGTTCCTGTGCGCGCAGTCGATCGGGCGCGAGATGATCAAGAAGAAGCGCGGGAAGATCATCAACATCGCCTCGGTCGCCGGCTTGGTCGGGCGCAATCCCCGGAACTACAATTCGGTTGCCTACAGTGCGAGCAAGGGTGCGCTGGTGAACTTCACGCGCGATCTGGCGGTGAAGTGGGCGCAGTACAACATCCAGGTGAACTGCATCTGCCCCGGGTTTTTTGTGACGCCGCTGAACCAGGAGCTCTACGAGCGCAACAAGGAGAATATCGACCGCGATATTCCGCTCGGCCGCACCGGCGGACCGGATGACTTGAAGGGCCTCGCAGTACTCCTCGCCTCCGATGCATCGGATTTCATGACAGGGGCCATTATCCCGGTGGATGGCGGCGCGCTGGCTTGGTGAAGGTTAGGCGTTATCCAAACCGTGGCCGTGAATGCCGCGCCCCGGTTGTCGTTCCCGTGACATCGGGAACCCATACGGCGCATCATCTCGGGTGAACTACCCTATGGATTCCCGATTCCTCGGGAATGGCATGGTTTTTCAGACGGCTTTTCGTCATGGCGGCAAAACGCGCGCCGCCGCCCGAAGCGCTTCCACCGCCTCCGGATTCATGAGCGACCCGGTGTCCCCGGGCGATGTTCCGGTCAGCGCCGAGCGCACCAGGCGCCGCATGATCTTTTGGTTCCGCGTTTTCGGCAGGTCCGGGACGAGCAGCACCCGCCTGGGCCGGTACGGCGGCCCGAAGCGCTCGGCGACGAGCTCGGCAAGTCTGAGACGCAGCCCGCCCCCATTATTGCCTGCGTTCACGGCCGGCACGCAAACGCACACCAGCGCGGAGCCGGTGATGGGATCCGGCACCCCCACGACGGCGGCCTCCGCGACCAGGCCCGATGCGAGCAACACCGCTTCGATTTCCGCGGGGCCGGTGCGTTTCCCCGCGATCTTGATCGTGTCGTCGGAACGGCCAAGCATGTACCACAATCCATCTTCGTCGCGTTTCGCAAGATCCCCCTGCACCCGCACGCCGGGAATCTGGCGCCAGTAGCTTTCGAGATACCCCTCCGGATCGCGCCACAGCCCGCGGGTGAGGCCGATCGAGGGATGGCGCAGCACCAGCTCACCGATTTCGCCCGGCGCGCACGAACGTCCCTGGGGATCAACCACATCCGCGCCTGAACCCGGAACGGCGCTGCCGAACGCGCACGGTTTCAGCGGCCGGTGAAAGGATCCGATGAGGATCGCACCGCCGCACTCCGTGCCGCCCCCATAATTAAGGATCGGGATGCGGCCGCGGCAGACATGCTCGAAAAACCAGAGCCATGCCTCCTTGTTCCAGGGTTCGCCCGCCGTTATCACGCCGCGCAGCGAACTCAAGTCGTGCCGCCTCACCACATCGACCCCCTGTTGCATCGATTGCCGGACCGCGGTGGGTATCGTCCCGAGCATCGTGACGCGATGCCGTTCGACCAGCCGCCACTGCCGCCCCGGGTCGGGATAATCCGGCGCGCCTTCAGCGAGGACCATCGTGGCGCCGAGCAGCGCCGCGCCGACCACGATCTTGGGGCCGGCCACCCATCCCATGTCGCTCATCCACATCAGGCGGTCGGTGGCTTTGAGGTCGAGGCACAGGCCCATGTCGAGAAGGTTCTTTCCGATCACTCCGCAGTGCGTGTGCACGGTGCCCTTGGCTTTGCCCGTTGTACCCGAGGTGTACATCAGCATGACGGGCGCTTCCGCGGGCATGGCTTCCGTGGGCGCCTCCGCTGGTCGTGATCCCGCCAGGTCCTCCCACCAGAGGTCGCGCCCTGCGCGCATCGGCGCTTTGCCGCCGCCGTGTGCGAGGACGATGACGTGACGCAGCGTCGCGGCGTCCGCCGCGACTCGCCGTTCTCGCCCTCCCAGATCACCGCCGCGCGCGCCCACGCTTCCGTCTCACGGTGGCGGTCGAGACCGTTGAGAACCAGGTTCGTCTCGCCTCCCACGCACCAGCGCGGCCACTCGATGCCCGCGCTCGTATCCAGGATCCGCTCGTAGGGCCGGTGGAAGCGTACCGCGAAGAAACGCAGCACGGCATCCCACAACCAGCCCGGATCGCCATCGGCGCGCGCAAGCAGCGCCTCGTAATCGGGTAGCCTGTGTTCCCGGAGGAAGGCGGTGATCGTGGTATGGCTTAACAGCTCGGGCGAAGGCGTCCAGACGAACCGGTCATGCGCCATCGCTGCTCCTTCAGACGGCAAACGGGCTTACTTGTTGATGATTTCCGGTGACGTGCCTAGCGAGTATCCCGCTCCAGGCGGACATGACCATGTTCCGATAATCCTGCGGCGCGCGGCTTTGCGCCCACGCGCCGGCGATCGCCATCACTCGCACCCAGCTATTTGTCCTCATGTGTTTTCTCCCGGGGAATTTGTCGGAGTCAACTCCGATGAATTCCTAAATGGTCGCGAAGCAATCGACCATAGCCGGTGATGCTGTCATGACTTTGGAGGATCCTGAGAGCCGACCAGATGCTCACTGCATTGTTGGTCAAAACCGGTTTCCCGAGATCCCGCTCGAGTCGCTCAACGACGCTCATCGTCGGCCAATTGCCACCCGGCAGTATGACGGCATCCGCTTCCGGCCGATCTGCCCGACGCGCCAGTTCGCAGGCCGATTCCGGATCGACGCGGCCGAGATCAGTATTGCGGACGAGGCCCATGACTTCATGATGCACCACTTTGAAGCCGTTCGCCTCCAGAAAGGATACTACGGTCTTGTTCGTCGCTTCGGTCCACGGTGCAGCCATCGCGATCCGCCGAATGCCGAGTACCGTCATGGCCTCGATAAACGCGGTTGATGCGGTGGTGGCGGGTTTGCCCGAGGCGTCCTCCATCCGTTTGATCAGTTCGCGATCGTAATCCTTGCCCCCGGTCACCGACGGCGCGGTCGCCGCAAGAACGATAACGCCGACTTCGGCGTCGGCGAGTTTGCGGCTCTCCTGCTCGAGTTCCTCGACGCAACGGACCATCGTGTCCGCATCGATATTGGTGAAGCTCAGGCGGCCGGTGTGCAGAGAGACGGTTCGCGGCAGCATCTCCGAGAATTCCGGTTCCTGCGTCGTGTTGGACGACGGCGTCAGCAAACCGACACGATGAGTTTTCCTGACGAACGGCATGTTCCTCCCGGAATTTCAGCGAAGGCGATTCCGGCGCATACGGCATGAGCCAAGGGCGCCGGAATTCGTCATAAAGTATCACAAGGATGCCGCGTTGCCGAGAGCGCTTTGCGATAGGAATTTGTCGGATCTAGGCTAGTCCTATGGCAAGGCGAAGACGGCGTTTTCTCCTGTCGAACTTAGCAACCCGCAGTTAGCCATAAGCTCCATAGCATTCTCGAGTCGGTCACCGTTGTTGGATTCTCATCGTAACCGTATTAAGCGCTTCGCGGAGCGAGCCGGAATTCGTAACAATCAGGATCTCCTTCTGATAGCGTGCCGTCAGCGCGGTCACTACGCCCGCACTGATGAGGTCCATCAGGTAGCTGATACCGTCCTTGCCAGACATCGCTTTGGCGACGCTTTCCACGGCCGCTCTGGCAAGCTCGCGGGGGTCAGGAGCGGTGAGTTTGCCGCTCGGGTTGAAGTCCGTGTACAGCACATGATCGAGATTGCAGAAACCTGGCGAATCACGAACCAGTACGGCGTTTGGTCCGAAACGCTCTTGGTACGCCCGCCCCGAGCCTTCGTTGCGCGTCTCGCGCCGCCACAGCAAGTTCTTTGCCTCTTCCAGAGACATCGAATCGGAAAGCACCAGCACCTCGGCTGTCACAGGATTTCCAGACGAGTGTGGGACGACGGTGGGAGCACCACCTCGCGTACCCGAAAACCGCGCGTACTCCACTGGGAAGGGTGTTCTCGCCGAAATACGCTGCACAATCACCGGGCCAATCTCGATCCCGGGATCTCGGACGAGTGAACCGTAGGCAAGGATGCCGATACTGCTCACGCTAAATGTCCTGTTCGAAAAAGTCCTTGAATGGTCGCAGCCAACTTTCTCCTGCGACAACCGCAATCCCGTCCGGCTGATAGGTCAAACCCGCGTCTTGGCTAACTACGAGCCTCGCAAAATTACGGGCGTCAAGCCACCGGGATTCGAGAAGCGGAATAAGCACCTCTGGGTGGATCCCGACCTCGATGTCGGCGCTCTCGCTGCGCATGCGCACGGGTTTCCGCTTCATTTCCTCCAAGCGTGGCGAATCAGATCGAATCAAGTCGAGCATGCCCTCCCGCCCCGCTCGGTCTAAGTCAGTGGGTAGATCGGCGAACTCCACGTCGAGCAGGCTCAACAGTGAGCGGAAGGCATCCTCGTTACCGCTGTGGGGAGTAGCGGTGACCAGCAATAAGTGTCTCGAAGCGTCCGCCGCGATGCGCCGCAGGAGCTCGAACCGCTGCTGGCGCCCGCGTCCCACGCCGCCGGCCAGCGTGCAGCCGTGGGCCTCGTCCACAATGACAAACTCGGGACACTTGAGGATGAAGTCCTCGGCTCGGCGTGCGCTCTTGATGAAGTCGGTCGAGACAATGGTGAAGCGATGACGGTCGAAGACCGACACGCCCAACGGCAGGTCGCGCTCCAGGCGCTGAATCGTGCCGCTCAGGACCAGCTCGGCCTCGATGTGAAACTTCTCAGCAAGCTCCCGTTGCCACTGCTCTGCGAGATGTGGCGGACACAGCACGACCAGGGGACGAGACGATCCGCGTCTGCGTCGCATAATCCTCGCGCTGCCCCGCTGTGTTAAATACCTTATAGGGTATTCCTTATTCCCAATTATGATATTTAGGATATTGAAATAGTACGCTGTGATACCATATAGATCATAATATGTCATGTTTTATGGTGTAAATGGTATGAAACCGACCCGACCACGCAACTTGCCTGACGAAATTCGGCAGGAAATCAAGCAAGGGCGCCAAGCCAAAGGCTGGAGCCAGCTTGAGCTTGGCCGGAAGGTGCGGCTCGCCCAGCGGCATATCTCCGGCATCGAAACCGGCAAGATCGTGCCCCGCTACGACACGCTCCTGGAAATCCTGCGCGCGCTCGACCGGGATCTGGTGCTGGTGCCGCGTGAGCTGTTGCCGGTCGTTCAGGCCACGGTGCGCGACTACCGAAATCGCAAAGCACACGACCGAATGGATGAGCGCCCGCTCTACGCCGATAACGACGAAGAGGGCGGGTCATGACGGCGAATCAACCCGGTGCTCTTGCCGTGCGCCTGCATGGGAAGCGCATCGGCGTGATCACGCGCCTTGCGGGCGATCGCCATCTGTTTGCCTTCGACGAGACCTACGTCAACGACAACAACCGTCCCAGGCTCAGCCTTTCGTTCAAGAGCCGCTTAGGCGGATTGGTTACGTCCGTGCGACCATACAACGTTTGCTTACCGCCATTTTTCTCCAACCTGCTGCCCGAAGGCCCCTTGCGCGAGTATCTGGCAGCGCGGGCGGGTGTGAAGCCCGGCAGGGAATTCTTTCTGCTGGCCACCCTGGGGGCCGACTTGCCCGGCGCGGTTACGGTTACCGCCGTGGATGCGGCTGCCGATGATGATCGACGTGACGCCGATGCTGATCGCCGCGGTGACGCCGGTGCCGCGCCCTTGCGCTTCTCCCTTGCCGGCGTGCAGCTCAAGTTTTCCGCCATCATGGAAGCGAGCGGTGGACTCACTATCCCGGCTGACGGCATCGGCGGTTCGTGGGTCGTGAAACTGCCGGCCGCGCGCTTTGAGGGCGTGCCCGAGAATGAATTTGTCATGATGGAACTCGCGCGCAGCATCGGCATTCCGGTTCCTGAAGTGCGACTGGTGCGCGTGAGGGAAATCGACGGCTTGCCGCAGGATGCCGGGATGATGAAAGGCCACGCCCTGGCCGTGGCACGCTTCGATCGCAAGCCCGACGGCGGGCGCGTGCATATGGAGGACTTCGCCCAGGTCTTCGGCGTTTTTCCCGATGACAAATACCAGAAGCGCAGTTACGCCAACGTCGCCCAGGTGCTGGCGGCGGAAGCGGGCGCGGACACCGCAAGCGACTTTTTGCGCCGCGTGGTGTTCTCCGTGCTGATCGGCAACGGCGACATGCACCTGAAGAACTGGTCGCTGCTATACCCGGACGGCCGCAAGCCCATACTAGCGCCGGCGTACGACTATGTTTCCACCATTGCTTATCTGCCGACGGACCAATTAGCCCTGGGTTTGGGCGGCAGCAGGCGAATCGACGTCATTACGCGGGAACAAATCGGCCGCTTTGCGGATACGGCGAGCCTCCCCTTCAGTTCCATGTGGGATATCGTGGAGGGAACCGTGCACCAGACGCTTACAGCCTGGAAGGGGCTCGCTGCAAAAGACGTGATGGCAAGAGCCCTGCGCGACGCCACGGAAAAACACATGCGGCGCGTGGCCTCCTCCATCGAGTAAGCTCACCCTCTACTTTGGTAATGTCGCGCTTTGAGCGTAACACCTGATGCGCCCGCTCACGTAAAATTGGGTTTATTATGAATTGTCGGCCGGTTTTGCTTTTTGGCGTAGGTCAGGTTGCCGTAGCGGCGGCTACCTGACGCCTAGCGGATGTCGGGGAACGCTACGCGTACCCCGACCTACGCCCCGATCGAACTCGCCTCCCACCAGCGCACAGGAGATTCTCACCATGCTGAAGCTACAGGGTGTCATCGACATCCACACCCACCCTTTTACGGAGGAGACGATCAAAGGACAGGGCCTCTCGTACACCGAGGCCCACGACTACTTCGCCAAGAGCCCAAACTCGCCGCATCACGAGAGCTGGTACATACGGCGGGAAACCAAGACGATAGACCAGACTGCG
>MERI01000038.1 GCA_001772005.1 Betaproteobacteria bacterium RIFCSPLOWO2_12_FULL_62_58
ATGCGGGTCAGGACGCTCATGCGCTCCTGGAACTCGCGCCACAGTGCCCGCACCCGCAGCCGGAACACGGTGCCGCGCCACACCGCGAACGGCACGAAACTCACGCACAGAAAGCCGAGCACCGGATCCTGCCCCATGTAAAGGTAGGCGCCGAGGCCTATCAGCACCGCGAGCTGGAAGAGACGCATGATGCCGGTTTCGATGAACCGCCGCACGCCCTCGATGTCGAGCATGCCGCGGGTGATCAGGTCGCCGGAATGGATGCGGTCGTGGTAGCTGAAGGACAGCCGCTGCAGCTTCTCGAAAAATGCGAGCCGCAGCTCGTAGCCGAAACTCTGACCGATGGATTCCGCCAGATAGTTGTGGGCGAGGGTGAAGAGGCCGCGCATCACGGCAACGCCCAGCACCAGCAGCGCCGAGGTGACGAGCGCCGCCTGCGCTTGCGCGGCCGTCGCGCCGCCCGCTGCCTGCGCGCCTGACAGGAGCACCGCGGCCTGATCGATGGCCTCACCGAGGAAACGCGGAATGAGCAGTTGAAACACGCCCGCGGCGATCACGGCAAGGACGGCGGCCGGAAAGCGCACGCGATAGCCGAGCGCCATGCGCAAGACGCGCCACAGCGCGCTCACGCCGCGCTGATAGTCACCGTCGAGCGACGGCACCAGCGTGTCGGCACCGTGTATCGCGGATCTGACTGTGGGGCCGGCCCCGGAAGCGGCAACGGCTGGAGGCGGTGCTGGAGGTATGTTCATTGCGGACGACTGCAATTTTAGCCGGTTCCCCGCGCTGCCGCCCTGGTATTGAACGGCGGTCAGCACCACGCCGCGGGCGCGCAGTTTGTCGAGCCGCCGGACTTCCTTGAAGCCGAAGACCTACTTCTAGAACTCCGCCTGCTTTCCCGGATCCAGGCTGGCGATTGCGAGATGTTGAATACGGGCCATGTGCATGCGCCCTGCGAGGGTGGCTTAGACCGTCATACCAAGCTACGGCGGGTTTCGATGTCTAATCGACAGCCGGCGGCGCCGAGCATACCTGCTCGTAGCGATAGCGCTGCTTCAGCAGTCCGTTGTACTCGTAGACATCCAGCGTTTTTTCGAACGCTGCCTGCGTGATCTCCACATGTGGCGTCCAGCAGCCGAGCCGCTGGTAGGTCGCGATGCAATCTGCGAGCACGCTTTCACCAATATTGGGGAAATACGGCTTTTCCGCCCTGGCGATCTCGGTGGCCGGCGTATCGTTCATGTGGGCCCGGGTTTTTTTATAGGCACGTATGAATGCCTTCGCCATGTCTGTCTCGAGCCACTCACGCGTCGCCGCGACGCTGGAGAAACCACACGGGCCGATCTGCTTGCCGATCTGCGCCACGACATGGCCGATGCCATCGGCCTGCAGTTGCTGCGGGTACGGCCCCTGCTGCTGGACGTACTGTCCCCGGCCTTCGCGGAAGGCCCGGTCGATCTCGGCGGCGCTGGCGAGGGGAATGGGCTTGATCCTGTCGAAGGCTATGCCCGCCCTGTGGCACGCATACTTGAACATCACGAGCGGCTGGCCCTCCTTGAACATGACGACTTCGGCGCCTTCCAGCTTCTTCCATGTGAAGGCAGGATCCGCCTCGCGGCCGGTCAGGAAGAAGCCGTCCATCTCGTTGATCTGGGCGAAGTGCACAGCCGCCGGCGTCTCTCCCTTGTTGAGGGACATGAACCCCTGGCTCAGGGCGGATTGAACGATGTGGGCAGAACCGTCATTCAGGGCGGCAAGCGCGGAGACGCCCGGAGGCGCAACCGACCACTCCGGATCCAGGCCTTCCGCCTTGAGAAATCCCCCCGACATCGCGGAGATAAGCGGTGAGTAGAACGCGGAAAACAGCGTGAATTGAATGCGGATCTTGTCCAAGTCGCTTTCCCTCCTTGCGCTGATTCTCGCACGCCAAGGCGGCGAGAGTCGGATATCCTATCCTGCCGCGACGATCAATAAAAGCAATCCTGATTCCAACATCTTCCTCCTTCCCCCTTGATAATGGTATGGACGCCCCCTTCCCGAACCGGCATCAAGGTGCCAAAGTGGAAATGGGTTCAATCCACTTAAATGGAAAGGAGCGTCCGAGATGAAGATTACGACAGTTGGGATCGATTTGGCAAAGAACGTGTTTCAGGTGCATGGAGTCGATGAGCGTGGCAAGGCGGGGTTGCGCAAGCAGCTCAAGCGCAAGGAGGTGGTGAGCTTCTTCGCGAATCTCGAGCCGTGCCTGATTGGCATGGAAGCCTGCGGCAGCGCCCATTACTGGGCGAGGAAGCTCGCGGCGCTGGGCCACACGGTGCGTTTGATGGCTCCGCAGTTTGTGAAGCCCTACGTCAAGACGAACAAGAGCGACCGCAACGACGCCGAGGCGATCTGTGAGGCGGTTGCACGGCCCAACATGCGCTTTGTGCCGGTGAAGACGGGCGAGCAGCAGGCGGTGCTCTCGGTGCATCGAGCGCGCCAGGGGTTCGTGAAGGCGCGCACCGCGCAGGCAAACCAGATCCGCGGCTTGCTGGCTGAGTTCGGGATCGTGATTCCCAAGGGCATGGGGCACATCGCCAAGCGCTTGCCGGAGATCCTGGAGGACGGCGAGAACGGGGTGCCGGGGATGATGCGCGAGTTGCTCGAGCGGCTCGGTGAGAACCTGAAGGAGATGGACAAACAGGTCGGAGAACTGGAGCGCCAGATCAAGCTTTGGCATCGTGAGAACGAGCAAAGCCGCAAGCTGGAAGCCATTGCCGGCATCGGGCCGATCACCGCGAGCGCGTATGTCGCCTCGGTGGGCGATGCGAAGAGCTTCAAGAATGCTCGGCAAGTAGCGGCCTGGCTGGGCATGGTGCCGCGCCACGAGGGCACCGGGGGCAAAGTGAAGCCAGGCCGGATCAGCAAGCGGGGCGATGTGTATCTGCGCACGATGTTGATTCACGGAGCGCGCGCGGTGATCGCTCAGTTTGAGCGCAAGCCCGATCAGGCCAACGGGTGGTTGAAGGCGCTGCTTGCCCGGCGCAACAAGAACATCGCCGCAGTGGCGCTGGCCGCGAAGAACGCGCGCATCGCCTGGGCGCTGCTCGCGCACGAGCGCAGCTACCAGGGCGATTACGTTGCGAGACGCGCGGCCGCGTAATCGCGGTCGGTTGCATTGAACGAAGGAACGGTTTAGCAAAGGAGGGCTGGGGCGCACACAAGGAAACCTCGACGAAGCATCCGCTCTCGTCGGTTAAGCTGCTGATTCCCACGGTGCCGTCGACGTTCTACTGCGTGGGCATCAATTACCGCGACCACATCATCCAGGCCGCCAAGCGCCGAGGCGTCGAGCCGCAGTTCCCGCAGAGGCCGGACATCGGCTACCGCGCCAACAACGCGCTGTGCGCGCATGGCGATCCCATCGTCAAGCCGAAAGACTCGGGCGAAGTGTTTCAGTACGAGGGCGAGCTCGTCGCCGTGATCGGCAAGCAGGGCCGGAAGATTCCCCAGGACAAGGCGCTCGATTACGTGTTCGGCTGGACCATCGGCAACGACGTCAGCGAGCGCACCTGGCAGCGCAACGACCGCACCATGTGGCGGGCGAAGAACGCGGACAGCTTCAAGCCGATGGGGCCGTGGATCGTCACCGATCTCGACTACCGCAAGATGACCACCACGATCCGACTCAACGGCCAGGAAGTCGACCGCTTCGCCACCGCGAACATGATCCACGACGTCGAGACGTACATCGCCGAGGTGAGCAGGTACTGCACGCTCTACCCGGGCGACGTGATGTGGATGGACACCGACGGCTCGCCACGGAACATGAAGGTGGGCGACGTGTGCGAAGTCGAGATTACCGGCATCGGCACGCTGCGCAACAAGGTGGTCGAAGGAGACTGAGGAATCCCGGGTCGGACCTACGCAACGAATTGTTTCATCAGCGATAGCAGAAGCTTAGGGGACAGCTCAGTCCGTCCCCTAAGCGGACGCGCTCTGACGCAGCAGGTGGACGCCGACCAGCAGCGCCGGGACGCCGCACACGATGAAGCCGATGCCGTAGCTGCCGGTGAGGTCAAGAAGCCCCGAGTACATGAGCGGCAACGCCAGTGCGCCGACCTGGCCGATAGAGAGTACGCCACCGGTGACTCCACCACGCATGTCCTCTGGCGCCGCGCGCGCGGTTTCGGCCAAAAGAATGCCGTGCCAGGATAGCGCCGTGGCGCTGAGCACGCAGGCGATCAGGCCGACCAGGAGCGTCGGCCAGCCGGCGCTGCAAAGAGCGAGGAGCACCACACTTCCAGCCATGCCGAGGGCAAGCCCCGCCATCATCAGGCGCGGGGAAACATAGCTGCTGCCCAGCCAACCCCAGAGGATGCGGCCGGGCACGGCCACCGCGACCGCCACCGAAAAAACAAAGCCCGCAGCCACGGGCGTGTAGCCGATCGTCGTCAGATACACGACGAAATAGGCCGTGACGGCAGCCTGCAGGCCGTTGAAGGCGAGGCACGCGAAGGACAGGGCACGAAGACCTGGCGTAGCGAGCACCACGGTCAGGGTCGCCTTGAAGTCCGATACCCGGAAGGCGCGCGTCGGCACCCGGTCGATATCGAAAATCTCGCGCAGGGGCTGCAGCATCAGGACGAAGATGCCGCACGCCGCCGCGCTCACCAGCATCGTGACGCGCCAGCCTGTCCATTCCGTCAGTTGCGGCCCGAGCAACCCGGCCAGAAGCAGGCCGGCCGGCACCGCCGTCTGCTTGATGGAGAACACCAGGGGCAGGTAGCGCGGCAACGAGACGCGGCTCAGCAGATGCGAGCTGGCCGGTGTGGACACGGCCCCGCCGCCCCCGCAAATGATTGCGGACAGGACAAGCGCCAGCGGCGTTCCCAGCGCAGCCAATGCGGTGCCGGCCGCCAGCATGACAAGAGACATCTGGCTCATGCGCAAGGCGCCATGGCGCACGATGAAGCTGCCGCAGCCGAGCTGCGCGACCAGAGAGGCTAAGGCCGTCAAGCCGAAATAGATGCCGATCCAGGCCGCATCGATGCGCAGATCCGTGATGATCGCCGGCGCGATCACTGCGGGAAGGGCTCTGCCGAGCGCGGCGAAGGTCTGCTGCAGGAACATTGCCCCGAGGGCAAGCAGGAGATGATTCACGCACTACTGTGGCGGGATGCCGGCGTCCTTGATCACTCGCGCCCAGCGCGCGGTCTCCGCACGAATGAATTGCGCGAATTCTTGCGGGCTGGTCGGGGCGACTTCGATCACCATGTCCTTCAATCGCTGCTGGATCTCGGGCATGCGCAACACCGCCGTGAGATCGGTATGAACTTTGTCGAGGATGGGCGTGGGCGTGCCGGCCGGCGCGCACAATCCGTACCAGGAATTCACTTCGAAACCGGGAAGCGCGGTTTCGTCCATCGTTGGTACCGAGGGCAATTGCGGTATGCGTTTCAGGCTCGTCACCGCGAGCGCGCGCACCCGCCCGGTCTGGATCGCCGACAGCACACCCGGAGCCGACTGCACGGTGCACGGAATCTGGCCCCCGATCGTGTCGGAAAGCGACTGCGGCGCGCCCTTGTAGGGGATGAACACGACATCGATCTTCGCCGTCAGCTTGATGAGTTCCATCGTGAGCAGTTGCGAGCTCCCGGCAGCCGACGTGCCGTAGGAGAGCTTTCCGGGATGAGCCTTGGCATAGGCGATGAACTCCCGCAATGACCGAGTCGGCATGGACGGGTGCACGACCAGCACGTTCGGGGTCGTGCCGATGCGGGAAAGCGGCGCGAAGTCGCGCTGGTGGTCGTAGGGCATCCTCACATACAGCGACGGGGCGATCGCGCTGGACGCGATGTTGCATTGAAACAACGTGTACCCGTCGGCCGGCGACTTGGCGGCGAATGCGGCGCCGACGGTCCCACCTGCGCCCGACCGGTTCTCCACCAGCACCTGTTGGCCCCACATCCGGCTGAAGCGTTCGGTGATCAGGCGCGCGATGATGTCGGGCGAGCCCCCGGCGGGAAAGGGCACGACGTAGCGGACGGGCTTGGCGGGGTAGCTCTGGGCCCAGGATGCTGCCGGGAAGTGCCAGGCCAAGGTCGCCAGCGCGAAGATCAATGCCGGGTGTCGTTTGATCACAACGTGGATCATTATGTTAGGCACTCTTAGTCATCGGCCGTTTCGACTGATACGCTGATGTTAACCGCTGCCGTGGTCGATGGAGGCGCGAACGGTCATGAAGCGGTCACGAGCCGACGGACAGGAGAACGTTCAACGCCGCGGCTCCGCCTTCAGCAGCCGCCGCGCAAAATGCCGGCCGGCGAATTCCTGTCCGGCCTTCAGCGGCAGCCGGTCCTCGCCCAGGCTGGGGTCGAACAGGTTTTCCGGGGCATCGGCTTCATCAGGTTCTAGTCAGCCTTGAGACCCGCGTCCTTCGCGACCTTGGTCCAGCGCTTGAGTTCGGCGTAGTACGCCGCGTTGAATGCCTTGACCGAAAGCCCGGTCGGTTCCATGTCCTGCTGCTCGATCCTCGGTTTCAGGTCGGCGCTGTGGACTGCCTTGACGAACTCCGCGTTCACCCGCGCAAGCACCGGGGCCGGAATGCCCGCGGGCGCGAACACGCCCTGCCAACTTCATTTGTAAAGACATCACGGTCTCCTCCCTCTGGCCCATCCGTCCCGCGCGCGACGCGCGCGGATCGTTGATTCTAGCAGCCTGTCGGACCTGGCGCTCCGACAGGCTGCCAAAAGCAAAACCGCCTGCGATAGCCAGGGTCAGTGTGACATTTCCGTGTCGGACGCAATGAAAAGTGACACTGATCCCAATGGCACTGGCGGGGGAGCATTGACGTAGGTCAAAGGTTGTTTCAACGCAAACCAATAATGTATCGGCTATTACCTTTGTTACGCTATTACGCAATAATTGAGATCTATGAACCTGCCTGATTCCCGCAACGACGCCGGCCGGTTGCGCCGGGTGATCATGCGTTTCAGTCTTTTGGCGCTGCTTGTGGCCGTCGTGGCTGCGGCCCTCTGGTACGCCACGCGTCCCAAGCCCGTGACGGTGGTGGTGGTGGAGGCCGGCGTCGGCCGCGTGGAGAACACGGTGGCGAACACGCGCGCAGGCTCCGTTGCGGCCTGCCGCCGCGCCAAGCTCGCCCCGCCGGCCGGCGGACGCATCGAGAAGCTCAACGTGCGCGAGGGCGATCGGGTGCGCGCGGGGCAGGTGCTGCTCACGCTGTGGAACGACGACCTCGCGGCGCGCGAACGGGTCTCGCGCGAGCAGTTGCAAACGGCGAAGGCCCGCGTGCGCGAGGTTTGCGGACTCGCCAGCGCCGCCGCCCGCGATGCCAACCGCGCGCGCGAGCTGCGGGCGCGCAATTTCGTCTCGCAGGAAGCCGTGGAACGCGCCAACGCCGACGCGGCCGCCAAGCAGGCCGGCTGCGATTCGGCGGGGACCCAGGTGGCGGAGTCCGAGGCGCGCATCCAGGCCGCGCGCGCCGACACCGACCGCACCGTGCTGCGCGCCCCGTTCGCGGGCATCGTTGCCGAAGTGAACGGCGAATTGGGCGAATACCTGACGCCGTCCCCGCCGGGCATTCCGACGCTCCCGGCGGTGGACCTGATCGACGACTCCTGCCTTTACGTCTCGGCGCCGATCGACGAAGTGGATGCGGCGCAGCTCAAGGTCGGCATGACCGGCCGCATCACCCTGGACGCCTACCGCGGCAAGCATTTCAGCGGCAAGCTGCGCCGCATCGCGCCCTACGTGCTGGCGGTGGAAAAGCAGGCGCGCACCGTGGAAGTGGAAGTCGAATTCGACAACCCCGGTGAGGCGAGGCATCTGCTGGTCGGCTACAGCGCCGACATCGAAGTGGTGATCGCGGCTCGCGACGGCGTGGTGCGCATTCCGACCACGGCGCTGATGCCGGGCAACCGCGTGCTCGTGCTGGCCGCCGCCGGCGCACTCGAAGAGCGCCGAATCGAAACGGGCCTGTCCAACTGGGAATTCACCGAGGTGAAAGCGGGCCTGGCCCGCGGCGACCGGGTCGTAACTTCGCTCGAGCGCGAGGGCGTGAAATCCGGCGCGCGCGCCGTGGTGGAACAGAAAGAGGGCAGGCCGCGCCCGGAATGATCCGCCTCACTGGTATCGAGCGGACGTTCATCGTGGGCGAGGAAGAGGTTCACGCCCTGCGCAGCGTGAACCTGGAAATCGCCCAGGGCGAATATTTGTCCATCATGGGTCCCTCGGGCTCGGGCAAGTCGACGCTGCTCAACGTCATCGGCTTGCTCGACCGCCCCAGCGCCGGCACCTACGATCTCGACCGGCGCGATGTCACCGGCTTGAGCGACGACGAACTGGCGCGCGCGCGGCGCGAGAAGATCGGTTTCGTGTTCCAGTTCTTCCACCTCGTGCCCCGGCTCACCGCGGCGCAGAACATCGAGCTGCCGATGGTGTTCGCGGGCATCGACCCCGCCGCACGCCGGCCAAGACTGGACCGGCTGCTTGCGGAATACGGGCTGGAGGACCGGGCAAGGCATCGTCCCGATCAACTCTCCGGCGGCCAGTGCCAGCGAGTGGCCATCGCCCGCGCCATGGCGATGAATCCTTCGGTGATCCTCGCCGACGAACCGACCGGGAACCTGGACCGTCACACCGGCCAGGACGTGATGGCCGTGCTGGAGCGCGTGCATCATAACGGCGGCACCGTGTTGCTGGTGACCCACGATCCGGAAATCGGCTCGCGCGCGCGCCGGCGGCTGCGCATGATCGACGGCGCGATCGTCTCCGACTCGAATTGCTAGACCAAATTCAAGAATCAAAAACTCCCTTTAGCCGCAGATAAACGCAGATTAACGCCGATGAAAATCCAAGACTATCCAATACCAGGCGTTAAAACTTTTGATCCTATCTGCGTCCATCGGCGTACCCCTCAAGGCACCCGTCAAGCGGGTATTGAGAAGAAGGGTATTGAAAAGAATTCATCGGCGGTTTCATCCGTTTTGAGATAGGTTTCAGGCAATGCGATTGACAGATCTGCTTGATTTCGCGTGGCAGGTGGTGCGCGGCTACCGTGGGCGCACCTTCCTCATCCTGCTGGCGATGGGGATAGGCGTGGCGGCGGTGGTGATGGTGACTGCGCTCGGGGAAGGCGCCCGGCTCTACGTGCTCAACCAGTTCGGCTCGCTCGGCACCAATCTCCTCATCGTGTTGCCCGGCCGCAGCGAAACCGCGGGCGCCATGCCCGGCGTGCTGGTGGGCAAGACGCCGCGCGACCTGACGCTGGAGGACGCGCTTGCGCTGAAGCGCAGCCATGCGATCCGGCGCTTTGCGCCGCTCATCATCGGCGCGGGCGACGTGCATGCGGGCACGCGCGTGCGCGAGACGCCGGTGCTGGGCTCGACCGCCGAGTTGATGGCCATCCGGGGCATGGAAGTGGCGTTGGGCCGCTTCCTGCCGGAAGGCGACCCGCGGCAAAGCCAGCCGGTGTGCGTGGTGGGTGCGAAAGTCGCGTCTGAATTATTCGGTGCGCGGCCGGCGCTGGGCGAGTGGCTGCGCATCGGCGACCGCCGCTTTCGCGTCATCGGCATCATGGCCAAGCAGGGCGAGTCGCTCGGCTTCAACACCGACGAGATCGTCATCGTGCCGCTCGCCGCGGCGCAAGCGCTGTTCAACACCGAGGCGTTGTTCCGTGTGCTGGTGGAAGCGAAGAGCCGCGAACAGATTTACTACGCCAAGCAGGACGTCGAGGAGATCATCCGGCTGCGCCACGAGGGCGAGCGCGACGTCACGGTGATCACCCAGGACGCGGTGCTCGCCACTTTCGACCGCATCCTGCGCGCGCTTACGCTCGCGGTGGGCGGCATCGCCGCCATCAGCCTTGCGGTGGCCGGCATCCTCATCATGAACGTGATGTTGATCGCCGTGACGCAGCGCCGGCGCGAGATCGGCCTGCTGAAGGCGCTGGGCGCCACCGGCCGCCAGATCCGGCTCGCCTTCTTCACCGAGGCCATGCTGCTCGCGATAGGGGGCGCGGCGGTGGGTCTCGTCGTCGGCGAGCTTGGCCGCAACCTCGCCACGCAGCTCTATCCGGCGATTCCGTTTCAGGCGCCGTGGTGGGCGCTGGTGGCCGCGCCGGCGACCGCGGTGATCACGGCGGTGCTGTTCACTGTCGTGCCCGCCCGGCGCGCGGCCAGGCTCGACCCCGTGCAGGCGCTGTCGCGCAGATAGGCCGATCGTGCAGCTCGCCGATTTCATCCGCTTCACTTACGGCTCGCTGCGGTCGCACCGGTTGCGCACGTTTCTCACCGCGCTCGGCATCGCCGTGGGCATCGCTGCGGTGATCCTGCTCACCTCCATCGGCGAGGGCCTGCACCGCTTCGTGATCGCGGAATTCACCCAGTTCGGCACCAACATCATCAGCGTCGCGCCAGGCCGCATCCAGACCCACGGCGCCTCCCTCGGCGGGGTGAACACGGTACGGCCGCTCTCCATCGAGGACGCGCTCGCGCTCAAGCGCGCGCCCTACGTGCAGGTGAGCGACCCGGTGGTGCAGGGCAACGCCGATGTCAAGTACTTCGGCAAGAGCCGCCGCGTCACGCTCTACGGCGTGGGGCCCGACTTTGCCGAGGCGCTGAAGATGCGTGTGGCGGTCGGCGAGTTCCTGCCGCAGGAAGACCCCCGCAGCGCACGCGCTCTCGCCGTCCTCGGTTCCAAGGTGGCGCGGGAGTTCTTCGGCGGCGACAATCCGCTCGGCAGCCGCATCCGCATCGGCGGTGAGCGCTACCGCGTCGTCGGCGTGATGCAATCCAAAGGCCAGGTGCTGGGCTTCGACCTGGACGATACCGTGTTCATTCCAGTCGCGCGGGCGCTCGAGATGTTCAACCGCGAAAGCCTGATGGAAATCCACGTCACCTACGATCCCACCGCGCCGCTGGTCGAGGTCGAGCAGGGCATCAAGCGCATTCTCATCGCCCGCCACGGCGCCGAGGACTTCACCGTCACGCCGCAGCAGAAGATGCTCGAAGTGTTCGGCACCGTGCTCGACGCGATCACCTTCGCGGTGGCGGCGATCGGCGGCATCTCGCTGATAGTGGGCGGTGTCGGCATACTCACCATCCTCATTATCGCGGTGGCCGAGCGCACCTCCGAGATCGGCCTGCTGCGCGCGGTGGGGGCGACGCAGCGGAGCATACTGATGCTGTTTCTGGGCGAAGCGGCGCTGCTGGCGGCGATCGGCGGGACGGCCGGGCTGCTCCTCGGCTGGGCGATCGCCCTGCTGCTGCAGCTCGCGCTGCCGGCGCTGCCCGTACACACGCCCTGGAGCTACGCGGTGCTCGCGGAGCTGGTGGCGGTGGCGGTGGGACTGGCGGCCGGCGTGCTGCCGGCGCGGCGCGCGGCGCGTCTGGATCCCCTGGAGGCGCTGCGCAGCGAATAGCCGGCGGAGTCTTACCTCCGCCTGCAAGGATCGAACGACAGCAAGTGGAATCGTTGGTTGATGCGTGCGATTACGCGACGGGGTTGGACTGAAACACGAGCCCCGCGTGCTCGCGGAGGGCGTGGAAGCGGATGTTGGGCCAGAGTTCGTGCGCGACCTTGATCTCGGCGTCGTACGCGGCGAGGAAAGTCGGCGCCTCCACCGCATCGTGCGCGATGCGGTGGGCGTTGGCGTCGATGAAACGCTTCATTTCCTTCGGGTCTTCCGCCGTCACCCAGCGCGCCGCCGTGTAGCGCGCGGGCGCCAGGCGCGCCTCGCACCCGTACTCGTGGCGCAGGCGGTGCGCGACCACCTCGAACTGCAGGTTGCCGACGGCGCCCAGCAGCAGCGCGCCGCCCGCGACCGGCCGGAACACCTGGATCGCGCCTTCCTCGCCGAGCTGGGCGATGCCGGTTCGCAACTGTTTGCTGCGCAGCGGGTCGGCGATCTCCACCGTCTGGAACAGCTCCGGAGCGAAGAACGGCAGCCCGGTGAATTGCAGGTCCTCACCCTCGGTCAGCGAGTCGCCGAGCTGCAGCACGCCATGGTTGGGGATGCCGATGATGTCGCCGGCATACGCGTCCTCGACGATGTCGCGGCGCTGCGAGAGGAAGGACACCACGTTGTTGGGACGGAAGTCCTTGCCGGTGCGGCAGTTCTTCAGGCGCATGCCGCGCTCGAAATGGCCCGAGCACACCCGGATGAACGCCACGCGGTCGCGGTGCCCCGGGTCCATATTGGCCTGGATCTTGAACACGACGCCGGAGAATTTCGGCTCGAAGGGATCGACCGTGCGCTGCAGCGCCTGCCGCGGCTGAGGCGGCGAGGCGAATTCCACCAGCGCGTCCAACACTTCCTTGACGCCGAAGTTGTTGATGGCTGAACCGAAGAATAGCGGCGTCTGCAAGCCGGCGAGAAAAGCGTCCCGGTCGTAGGCGGGCGACACGCCCCGCACCAGGTCCATGTCCTGGCGCGCGCGGCCGAAGGTGTCGCCGAAGCGCGCGTTGCACGCGGGATTGTCAAGGCCGGCGACGATCTCGTCGTCCGCCACGCGGTCGTCGCCCGGCCGGAACACGCGCATCGCACCGGCGCGCATGTCGAACACGCCTTTGAAGGTCTTGCCCATCCCCACCGGCCAGGTGCACGGCACCACCGGCATTCCCAGCACGCGCTCGATCTCATCCACGAGGTCGAACGGCTCGCGCACCTCGCGGTCCATCTTGTTGACGAAGGTGATGACGGGCGTGTTCTGCGCGCGGCACACCTGCAGCAGGCGCAGCGTCTGCGGCTCGATGCCGTTGCCGGCGTCGATCACCATCAGCGCCGCGTCCACCGCGGTCAGCACGCGGTAGGTATCTTCGGAGAAATCGCGGTGGCCCGGCGTGTCGAGCAGGTTGATGACGCAATCGCGGTACTCCATCTGCATCACCGAGCTCGCCACCGAGATGCCGCGCTGCTTCTCGATCTCCATCCAGTCGGAGGTCGCGTAGCGCGAGGCCTTGCGCGCCTTCACGCTGCCGGCGATGTGGATCGCCCCGGCGTACAGCAGCAGCTTTTCCGTGAGCGTGGTCTTGCCCGCATCCGGGTGCGAGATGATGGCGAAAGTGCGGCGCCGCGAGACTTCCCTGTCGATGCTCATGTCGTTGCCTGTGTGCGATCCGCCGCGGGTTTGGGCGGATCCTTAGGGGGCGCGCATGATATGCCAGTAATTTCAAAAAATCAACAGGATGCGCATGGCATACGCAGTGCGGCGTGCCGCTGCGTGCCGGGTTTTGTCCGCAGCCGGTGGTACGGCGTATCATCGGCAACGGAACCGTGGGCGAAGAAACCAGTCACCAAGCCCTGAGATTTGCTGTGCGAGAACAAGCTTATGCTGCCCAGTATGATGACTGCGATCTTGATCGCCCGCGCTGGCGGACCGGAGGTGCTGCAACCCACTGCACGCGCGGTGCCGCAACCGGAGGCGGGACAGGCGCTCATCAAAGTCGCGTTCGCCGGCGTCAACCGGCACGATTGCGGGCAGCGCAACCGCGGATTCGGTCCCCCCGGCGCCACCGACATCCCGGGACTGGAGGTGGCGGGCGAAGTCGTTGCGATCGGCCCCGGGGTGGCGAGCTGGAAACCAGGCGATCGCGCTTGCGCGCTCGTCAACGGCGGCGGTTACGCCCAATACTGCATTGCGGCCGAGGCGCTCACGCTGCCGATTCCCGACGGATTCGACTTGAAGCAGGCGGCCGCGCTGCCGGAAGCGCTGTTTACCGCATGGCTCAACGTGTTCATGCTCGGGCGGCTCAAAGCGGGCGAATGGCTGCTGGTGCACGGCGGTTCGAGTGGAGTGGGCACGATGGCTATCCAGCTCGCCCGTCTGGAAGGTGCCAATGTCGTGGCGACTGCGGGCAGCGCCGCGAAGTGCGAGGCTTGTGAGAAGCTCGGGGCGGCCAGTGCACTCAACTACCGCGAGGAGGATTTCGTCGCGGGCGTGAAACGGGCAACGGCAGGGCACGGCGCTGACGTCATTCTGGACATGGTCGGGGGGACCTACGCCAAGCGCAACCTGGAGGCGCTCGCCACCGACGGCCGCCTGCTCCACCTTAGCGGAGGCAACGGGGCCGAATTCTGTGTCCCGGTTTCCGCGATCATGGCCAAACGCGCCATCGTGACCGGCTCGCAGTTGCGGGCCTCCCCGCTGTCGCTGAAGATCGAGATTGCGCGTCAGGTGCGGGATCGGGTCTGGCCCCATCTCGGCGCCAGGGTCACGCCGATCATCGACTCGATCATTCCGCTCGCGCGGGCCGCCTCCGCGCACGCCCGCATGGAGTCGAGCATGCACATCGGCAAGGTCCTTCTTGAAGTGGCGCACTGAATCCACGAGTGTCCCCAGCTTATCCCATCAGCGCGTTACACTGGCCGTACTTATCCAGGAAGGAGACTAACCGTGGCACATGACGACGAATCTTCACCGTTTGCCGAGGAGCTTGCCAAGCTCGAGGGAGCCTGCCACAAGACTGCGCAGGCCATCGCCGACGCCCGCAGTGTGCGGGAAGTCGCAGCGCTTGATGACGTGGAGGTGCCGCCCCACCTGCAGGCAATTGCTTACGCCAAGGTGCCATCGCTCGGAGGCCTGAGGCGACGGCGGGATATGCGCGTCGAGGAGATCGTCAAGCACCAGCTCAGCGGTATTGAGCTTGAGCGAAGCGATCTCGTGGCGAGTCGCGAGTTCGACCGCATAAAGGCCGGCGACTGGTACGTTCTGCGCGCGAACTACCCGGAACTCTACGCGAAGGCGTTGCGGGAAGGGAATCTGATTCTCGAGCGCAAACGCAAGCGTGACCGGTGACGAGACTCCTTTTCGAAGGATGAAGGCAGAAGGTGAAAGGCGGGAGGCCGGAAAGTAGGTGATCCTTCATTCTTCTGCGTTCCGCCTTCCGCCTTGGCTTGAGGCCGGCCGCAAGCTGGATGACGGAGGATACGATGTCAATGCAGAGGCTCGCCATTGCACTCGGACTCGCGATGCTGGCCGCGACGCCCGCCCCGGTCTACCCGCAGCAGAAATCCGCGCCCGCGTCTCAGCCTTACCCGGCTCGCCCCATCCGCCTCATCATCCCGTACTCGCCCGGCGGCGCGTCGGACAACATCGCGCGGCTCGTCATGCCGCGGCTCGGCGAGGCGCTGGGTCAGACCATCGTCCACGTGCCCTACAAGAGCATCGCACCCGCGGTCACGGACCTGATCGGCGGACAGATCCCGATCGCGTTTCCAGGGACCGCCACCGTCGGCGGCCATATACGCGCCGGCCGAGTGCGCCTGCTTGCGGTGGCTGCCAAACAGCGCTCGCCCGCCTTTCCGGACGCCCCCACGTTCGAGGAAGGTGGGGTGCCGGGGATGGTGGCCGCGAATTGGTACGGCATCATGGGGCCGGCGCGGCTGCCACGGCCGATCGTGGACCGGCTCAATGCCGAGCTCCACAAGGTCGTGCGCATGCGGGAAGTCCAGGAGCGATTCGACGCTTCGGGAATCGAGACCCTGCTGAACACGCCGGAGGAGTTCCGGACCATGCTCGAGTCCGAAACTCTGCGCTGGGGCAAGGTGGTCAAGGCCGCCGGCATCAAGCCGGAGTGAAGGATGGCCTTCGAACTCGGCCGCGTCCTGCAAAATCGACTTAGTTACGACGAAGCCGGCGACATCGAGGCGCTCGAAACATCCGGCAAACCCGGTCGGAGATGAAGCAGAAGATCGACTCGCCCAGGTGCCGCCGCGGGAGGTGACGACAGCCCGTGTTGCCTCATCTAAGAATCTGAGTGAAATTCAATTCGTTGCCTCACGTAAAAATCTGAGTCAACTAGCATGCAGCGTTTGGTCGGTCGATA
>MERI01000039.1 GCA_001772005.1 Betaproteobacteria bacterium RIFCSPLOWO2_12_FULL_62_58
CCGATCGGGTTGCAGTCGCTTGAACTCCCGTCCACTCTCGCCAGTACGCCGTTCGTGCTGGAATACGGCGAAGAAAAACCCGCCGGGGTTGCCGACGGGCTTGATGTGGCCGGAAGCGCCTGTGACTAAAAGCTCCCGTCATTCCCGAGAATTCGGGAATCCAATTTCAAATTATGTCGAGTCTACCCCCGCGTTCCTACGGCGAGCGACTATAAAGTAAAGGCCTGACCCCAAGGTTCCCTCTGTCATTCCCGAGAATTCGGGAATCCAATTTCAAATTATGTCGAGTCTACCCCCGCGTTCCTACGGCGAGCGACTATAAAGTAAAGGCCTGACCCCAAGGGTCTTCTAACAGAAAACCAGCTTTTCTGCGAGGGAGATTATTTCGGACACCAAGTCGCTAAGTTGGTGGAGCGTTGCCAGAACCGATTGATCCTTAACCGGCTCAACATCGCCGAACGCTATGTCGAAGGCAAACTCAATCTTATGGTCGTATATCGGCGTCGGGCGCAGGAGGATTTTGTTCGTGCCTTCCTTAAGAGCATTGAAATCGGGGAGCATAAGTCCATACAGGGGCTCACCGACAGGCACCCCGCGCAATGTGGCGAGGGAACCCACTGGCACAAGCAGCCGGTGTTTGTCCATGATATTGAGGGCATGGATGGACCAGAGAAGGTCGTTCCCTCCCTTGTAGGGTTTCAACTCACGGATGAATGTTTGAGCGGCGGCGTTAAGCTTCTTTATTTTTCCCTTTGCCGCGGCTTCAAATTCTGCGCTGTCCCTGCCGAATGGGAAATAAACTCCGTTCGTGCTGTTAGCGCCGCTGCGCTCTGCGAGGCGACAGACAAGTTGATCCAGCGCAGATCTGAGATTATGCAGGACGTCTCCGGCGATGACGGACAGATTCATCGGCACGACCTTGGGGAGATCGATATTAATAACCTCGCCAGGGGCTGCCGTATCGATATTTGGCGTGATCGAGTATGGCTTCGTTTGCCTATAAACCTCGATTTCGCGTTCGAGCTCGTCGATGTGGCGCTTGGCCCGTTCGACCTTTAACTTCGGTCCTTCGAGTTTGGAATTGGCCATGCCTTATATCACTTTTTGCGAGTCAGTCCGCCGATACGTGAGGCGCTTGCCGGAGATACCTTCCGCTACGGAGTCGTGGCACACTCCGACACGGACTTCCACCGTGCTGATGTGGCGCCATCACGGGCGCACTCATTCCCGAGCAATCGGGAATCCAATTTCAGTTGCGAGCAGGACAAAAACCCGCCGGGGTTGCTGGCGAGTTGCATGTGGCCGGGAGAACTTGTGGCGCGCTCGGCGCAAATTATGTCGAGGCTGACCCCAATGGCGGCCCCGCTCAAGAGAGAATTACGCTGGGACGCGACGGAGCATTGCTGAATTCGCAAGTTTTACCGCTTGCAACCTTGTCCTGGTGGAATTCATATCCCAACCAACAATATCCGCGTGACGAGGGTGCGGGGTCCCCGTTACCTCTACAGACAACTCAACTTCGTACGCGATCAGCGAGTTAAGGTCGGCGCGGGCTATTATCGGGCCGCGAGCCGGCGCAACATAAATGCTCCCAATGTCCCATATCGCCGCTTCTTGCAGATCTGAAATCCAATAGACTGAGAGGCGACCGGTCTTCTTCGAGGGCGTGAAGACGTTGTGCCTTACGCTGTTGTCGGAATTTCTGATGTGACCCGGGTCAGTTATGTAGCGGGTCAGCAACTCTCCCGCACCGGAGTCAAAAGCCAAGCCTTTAACCTACTGTCTGAAAAATTCTCGAAGATCGCCCTGAATTATTGACGGGAGAGAATCTTCGAAATTAGTCTTACCATGGAGTTCATTTCCGTGGCCGAACAATCCGGCAAATTCTATGGTCTTCGCGCCTGAAACGCTGATCACAAAAACGCGATCCCGACCCCGATACCACTCAAACGCAATTGCACCCGTCGCCTCAGGCAAGAATTCCGGCATCGGAACAGACGATGGCAGCGAACCGAGTAGTTTCTCGGCCTCCATCAGCGTGTCAAGGGAAATCGCTTCTCCATCCTCGCCGTCCCAGCCGTCCGCCTGGCAACGTTTATAGAGCTGATACAACGCCAACAACGGCTCGCCAAAACGCATTTGCCCGGTCGCGGACCCGATCCAATGCAGCGCAAGGTTACCGAGCATGTCACGGATTTTTCCGGCGTCGACGCTCACCCCTGGGTAAGTCGCCCTGAGCGCTGCCGCGCCGGAAGGGTAATGCCTGAGAGCAGTGATTGCGGTCATCTGAGTAGCTCCAAGGTTTTGTCCGTGATGCTGTCGAAAAACGCCTTATTCTTTAGATGCCTGAACTCTGACAGAAGTTGCCAATAGTCCTCCGAGTCGACGGCAAAGGCAACCTCCTTAAAAACATCGATGTCTATTATGACAGGCACCGTGTTGTTGGTGAGATTCATCGGTTCGAGGGCTTGAGTGAGCACTATCGAAGCCCCCCGGTCTTTCTCTGTGAGCACAATTCTGGTCAGAAACTCGCTGATTATTTGCGGCAGCCGCTTGGGAATATTGGGCGGAGCTGCCAAGTAATCATCAAAGTCAAGTTGTACGGCGTCAAGCTCTATACGATTGATGTAACGAGTGGCTACCCTTGTTATCGCTTGAGGTTTTGCAACACTAACATAATGCGCCCAGAGTCGTCTTGCCTCCGCAAACAAAGTCTCCCATGTTTCATATGGTTTCAACCTGCTCAGGGTGAAACCTCCATGCTGAACCTGGAGAACGTAGCGACCATCAGCCGAGTCAAACCGATATCCGACTTTTTGCGATCTGACCGACTGTTCAGCGCCCTCACCCTCTTTGAATTCAAAACTCGCCTGAAGGTGCAACGCCTCTTTGTGGGACGGGTACTGCTCCTTGATGAGATCGCAAATGGCTAAGAGACTTTCCGACTTGAACCCGTCGGCGGGCTTCACCCGGATGTCGATCAGTCCCTCGACAATGGGCGCTTTACCTAGATGAATGTCAGAGCTCATGCGTCATGGATCTATACCGATTTGCAGTATATCACCGCAAGAAAATGGCAACGTGCGCACCAATCCACAAAACCGCACAAAAAACCCGACGGGGTTGCCGGCGGGTCGGATGTGGCCGGGAGAGCTTGTGGCGCGCCCGGCGCAAATTATGTCGAGTCTGACCCCGCGTTCCCACACGCTCAGTTATGCCGCAAGCCGAGCCTTTCGGCTGATGAAAAAGTTACACTGATAATCATCTTTCCATATCGAGTCTGACCCCGCTGCCACGCGCGGCGGGACTTGCACCCGCAAGAGTGCGCCCATGCTGGGCGCACCAAAAAAAACGCCCGAAGCGCAGTGCGCCTCGGGCGTTGGTCGGGATAAATCTTACTCTGACCCTGTTTCTCCCACCGCGGGCGTTGGTCGGGATAAATCTTACTCTGACGCTGTTTCTCGCTTAAATGAACTCGATGGGCTGGTAAGGCACCCCTTCGATTTCAACGCCGTTGAAGAAGTCTTCAAGAGTATGCCCGTTCACGTCCCACAGCGTCACGGACCAGAGGACATTCTCGTCTGCGTCCACGAGATCAATCTTTGTGTCGTTTGCCGCGCTGTTGTTGTTCGTGGTCTCGGTCTGTATACCACTATCCCAAGCGATGAAATCGGCCGATCCGCCGTAGTCTTGGGTATCGTCCAGCCTGAAGTACTGCGCGAACTCGTCGAAATCGGCGAAATCCAGCCCGGTGAACTGCAACACGTCCTGGCCCCAGACGAAATCGACGATGACGTCGAAACCGTCGTCGCTCGTCACGGTGTCCGGACCACCACCGCCGAGCGCTTCGAGAAGCGGCGTCACGAAGGACAGCACATGGTCGTTGAGCCATTGCGCATAATTCATCGCAAACTGGTTCTGCGTCAGCTTGTCCTCTGCCAAGTCGACAATCAGGCCGCCATGCTCCGGATCATTGAGCCATTCCTGGAAGGTCATCGGCCCGTCACCGTCCCAGTCAAAGGTTCCGTCGAGATCGGAGTAAAACCTCTGTTGCTCGCCTTTACCGGCAATGACCTGAATGGCGACGGCGTCCCCAAAAATGCTGCCCAGCAGTGCAAGCTGTTCTGCATTCAGGCCCAGCTCCGTGCCTTCGAGCCGTGGCCCGTGCCCCTCTTCCCAAGCACCTGCTCCGCCGTTCTGGTTGAGCCCGAACTTCAGATCTTCGGGCAATGACGCGCCCTCTCCCGGCGTCTGAACGAACGCAAACTGGAACGTGTCGGCGTCATGGCCGCCCATCATGTTGTCATCGCCAGCACCGCCGATCAAAAGATCGTCGCCGTTGCCGCCGGAAAGGGCATCATAGCCCGCGTTGCCGATGAGTATGTCGTTGCCGACACCACCGAAGAGAAAGTCGTTGCCGTCGTTGCCGGTCAGTTCGTCATCGCCCTGTCCTAGAAGGTCTTTATCGCCGTCCTTGCCCCCGCTGTGATCGCTTCCGAATATGATGTAATTAACACCAGCATCGGGGCCAGTTACCGCGTCATTTCCATTGGTTCCGTACAAGACTGTGGCGCCGTTGAGATCAATAATATGTGCCATGTTCCACTCCTTCTTAAAAGTGTTGAAAACCCCTGCTTCCAGACCCGGCTTTCAACACGGTCCGAAGCAAACCCAAAAAACAAAAAGCCGAGCTGCCTGTTTCTTCTTTCTCTAGGCAACCCGGCTGTCTCGTAAGAGATCCGCGGCTTTCCGGCCCCGCATCGCTGCGGGTGTGGCTTGTTTCTAGCTGCTGCTACTTCTGCCTACGCGATGCCATTCTCCTGTTTTCCATACCCGGCGTAAGGGCCGATGGTATCGATACCTTGGTGCTGGTTGTGCGGTTTCTCACACTCGGCACCTGCCAAAAATCACGGAATGCTTCCCGTCCGGCCGGCAGCACGTTTACACATGCGTTTATGCCGCTGTGGGCCGTATGCATCAGTTAACCGGCACCATTGTGGATTCGACGATCTTCACCGCCACGCCCACCCGCTTGCCGCGCGGCTCTATTCGAACAATTTCTCCCTTGCATCTGAGCATCATCTTGCCGCCGGGCGTCTCGAGTTGCACTGCAAAGCTGATCTCGCTCGCCAGCGCATATGTGGCGTCGGTCTCGAAAAAAACGCCGGAGGCGCTCACATCGCGCGTGATGCCGGTCGCGGTTCCCAGTTCCACGGGCAGCGCGGCGCTAACCCGTTCTTCTCTTCTTTGACCTTGATCACCCCTAGTCACCGCTCGGCCCCTTACTCGACATCGCAAAGGCTACCTTTGCGCGTCAAGCCGCGCATGAGCGCGACATCCTTTTCTTCGTAGCCGGGGTTAACCAGGACGGACACCTGCGCTTATGGGAGATTCCTCCCGTGAAGCATAGGAGGAATGTCCCATTTAAGGGCGGTGATGGGTGATGGGTGATGGGTCACGAAACACGAACCACGTATGCGCTCCACGGAAAGGGTGCGAATCTGGCTGATCTTGACCCAGGACCGCTTCGGCGAGAGCCTTTTCAAATTTCGGGTCAACCCGTGGTACGTGGCTCGTGGTACGTGGTTCGTGAACGGCGGTTCGCGCCGGGGCGGTCAAAATCACGCCTTGGCGTGGTAGTCGTGTTCGAGTTTCTCAACGATCAGGCTGTTCAGGCTCTTCTTTTCGCGCCGCGCGGCGATCGCCAGAGTGCGGTGAAGCGCTGGTTCCATGCGCAGCACCAGCTTGCCCGAGAACGGCTTGTCCGGCTCTTCGCCGCGCGCCTTGCAAAATTCCAGGTAGTCATCAACCGACTCCCGGAACGCCTTCGTGATCTCGGCCACGGATTTGCCCTGGAACGTGATCGCGTCGCGCGTGTTCACGACATCCCCGTGAAAGATGGCTGCCTCGTTGTCGAACTCGACGACACCGATATAACCCTTGTACTGCATCATGGCGTCACCTTCGCTGCTTCCAGAAAACGTCGCAATCAGTATCACACGCAAGCGTATCAAAGCCGTGATTGGTGTCAATACGTCCGCGTCACGGCGAGGTCCGCCCCGCTGCCGAATCCAGCAGCCATTCGTAAACCGGCTGAACGGCAACGCCCCTGGGAAGCGTGGCGGGAAGCTGATCGAAGGTGAGCGCGAGCAGCCGTTTCCTCGCGCGCGGATGGTCTTTCGCCGCGTCGTCGAGCGCGCGCCGCTCCCGCGCCAACACATCCCCGGCCGCGAGCTCCGCGCAGACCTGGATAAGCTCCTCGCGCCCGTCCGGAAAGCGCGCGCAAAAATCCACCTCGTAGCCGTCGCGCGTTCGCACGTAGCCTACCTCCGCCTTGCGCCGGTCGAGCTCGTGCAGCACCACCGTTTTGAGAGCGTGACCGATATTCGACCGGCCTGAGCGGTCGAACGCTGCGATCATCCCGGTATCCACCGGATACACCTTGCGCGGATTGGAGTTGCGGCGCCGTTCCGAGTCGGTGGCGAGCGCGACGCCCCGAATGAGGAAAGCGTCTTCAAGGTGCCCCACCATCGCGTGCAGCGCGTCCTTTGCGAGCCCCAGCCCCTGTGCCCTCAGGTCCTGGTGCAGGCGATGCACGCTGAAGCTGCCCGCCGGATTGCGCAAACACTGACGGGCCAGCCACCGCAACGCCGCAACCTGCGTGACCCCATAGCGTTCGATCACGTCCCGGAACAGCACCGTATCCACATAGCCTTGAAGCAAGTCCACCCGCAGCTCCGGCGACAAACCCTGGGCCTCCGGAAATCCGCCCGTGTTGAGATACTCGCGAAACCGCTTCTCCACTCTCGAGCGCTGCTGCGCGCCAAGCTCCCGGGCGCGCCCGGCGGGTTCTTCGTCCCGATGCCGCAGGAACTCGCGGAAGCTGAATGGCCGGATCACGGTCTCCATCCCGCGCCCGCGCAACGAGGTGTGCACCTCCCGGCTCAGCATCCGCGCCGAGGAGCCGGAGACCACCACCTCCAGCCGCTCGGTGTCCATGACCCGGCGCACGAACCGCTCCCAGCCGGCCACGAGCTGGATCTCGTCGAGCAGCCACCGCACGGTCTCCCGCCCGCGGAATTCCGGATACCGCCGGTAATACTCTTCGAGCAGGAACCCGAGTTGCTCCGAAGGCAGCTCGGCCAGGCGGTCGTCGTCAAAGCTCAGATACACCACCCGCTCCGGGGACATGGAGACGCGCCAGTCTCTTTGCAGTTGGCGAAGGAACGTCGTCTTGCCCGCTCGCCGTATGCCGATGACCGAGTGCGCCTTGCCGGGGACGGCCGGGAGCACCGCATCCCGCCGCGTCGCCGCCAGCGCCGGCTCGGCTGCGACCGCCGCGCTGAGCTTTTCGTTCAGGACCGGATGCAGAGCCATGATGACCCGAGTGTGCAGCCAAGGTGTCCTTTTGTCAAGGACGGATTAGATTAAATCAGGTCCCTTGTAAGAACCAGATTAGGAAGCCTCTGCAAAAGTCCGTCATTCCGGATAAGCGAGTCCGGACTCGATCCGGGGGAGTGCGATCCGGAATCCAGATTAGATTTCACGGACGGCAGGACCTGCAAAAATGCGCGGCTACCGGAGATTCTGGAAAGCAGAGAAGAAACAACGGGCATGCCGGCGTGCCCGTTTTGCTTTCGGGAAATACGCTGGAAATCGGCGTATCATTTGAAGATCATTTTGACCCTTTCACCACTCGAAAAAGGCGTGCCAATGGGGGGTACTTACACTGCTGTAGTGAAGAAGTCCGGGGAATGGTGGATCGGCTGGATTGAGGAAGTCCCGGGCGTTAATTGCCAGGAGGCCACACGCGAGGAGTTGACGGAAAGCCTGCGGGTCACGCTGCGTGAAGCGCTTGAACTGAACCGCCGGGATGCGCGTGAAGCCGCGGGCGACGGGTTTGAGGAAGAGCCCATCGCGCTATGAAGCGCGGTGATCTTCTCCGGCACTTGTACTGAGCGTCCTAAAAATAGCTGACGCCGCTCAGCCCTCACCCCCGCCCCTCTCCCGGAGGGCGAGGGGAGATTTGTGGTGCAAACGGGTTGTCACCCATTTGCACGAGGCTCAATAAGAACATGGCTGCGAGTTGTTGCGGGAGGGCGGCCGCCACTCGTGGTGGCACAATTCCGCGCAGAACAAGCGATCGGCCGTCCCGCGCCACAACGAGATCAACGATTTCCTCGCCCGAAAGATCTGCAAGGATCTCGGAATCCCGTTCGTAAGATGAGGTTGGTGACTGGTGCCCGGCGAAAAACCGCAAGCGGTGTCCCCCCTGGTGTGACGCAGACGGGTATGGCTTTGATCCCTGGTACGGTCGCGCGCTTCGAGACGGCGGCCCGGATGGAATGAAATGAAATTCGGGGGCACGACGGCATGATCCCGAAGCGTTGGTCCCGGATTGAGCCCGCGGCTGCATCCGGGCTACGGAACTTGGCAGCACCACCCCGTCGCCTTCGGCGCCACCCCTCCTTAGCAAGGCGGGGAGATCACCCCGTCGCCTTCGGCGCCACCCCTCCTTAGCAAGGCGGGGAGATCACCCCGTCGCCTTTGGCGCCACCCCTCCTTAGCAAGGCGGGGAGATCACCCCGTCGCCTTCGGCGCCACCCCTCCTTAGCAAGGCGGGGAGATCACCCCGTCGCCTTCGGCGCCACCCTCCCTCAGACCTGATCGTGTCCCACATTTTTAGCTGGACACGGGACGAAGTTTTCGCTAAGCTTTGTTCATGCTGGTTGTGGGCCATGACTTTTCCGAAGAGATA
>MERI01000040.1:0-39476 GCA_001772005.1 Betaproteobacteria bacterium RIFCSPLOWO2_12_FULL_62_58
AATACCGACACCGTGGTGCGGCTCGATCCCAGGACCGACGAGATGCGCGTGGTGAAGCTGCCATCTTCGAACGTTGGCATCCGCAAGATGGTGACCGACGCGAGCGGCAAGCTCTGGTACATGGGCTCGCATAACGGCCGGCTGGGCGTGGTGGAGTGAACCGCGGAAAACCCTTAAGAGCAATAGATGGATTTACAAGTGTAATTCGTTGCTCACCACTGCGCGAGACGCTGGATCTCCTCGTCGCTGCGCCGCAGGTGATGGCCTTGCATGTTGCCGAGCGCAATCAGCAGCGACACCGCCGCGTCCGGGCGTTCCCGCTGGAGACGCTCAAGGCCACGGCGATCGAGAACGAGCAGTTCGGTGGGCTGCACGACGATTGCATCGGCGGTGCGCGGCCCGGGATCGATAAGAGTGATCTCGCCGAAAACCGTTCCCGGCCCGCAATTCGCAAGGCGTTTGTAGTGGTGCTGCGTCGTCTGCAGGCGCATGTCCACTTCGCCGCGCACGACGATGTACATGTCGTCGCCCTGCTCGCCCGCCGCGAACAGCGTCCGCCCCGCTTCCACGGTGCGTGAACTCAATACAGAGCGCAGCGCCGAGACCTGCTCGGTGGTCATCCCCCGGCAAAGATCGGTCGCAGCGAGCTCGACGCGGTCGTGGGCGGCGGCCGGCGGGCTGCCCAGCTCGGTAAGGAGCGCGTTCTCGGCGTGCTCGAGCGCCTCATCCGAGCCGATGAGCGTGAGCACCCTGCGATTCCCCGTGCCCTTCTGGCTGACCCGTGACAATGCACGGCCTACGTCGGCGCCCAACCCGATGTGGTGATGCACCTCGCAGAACAGGAGCTGCCCGCCATGGGCGTGCAGGCGCGTTGCGATCTGGTGCAGGATCTTGATGCCGGTGAGGTCGACCTGGCTCACGCGGCGCAGATGCAGAATGATCCATGCCGGCCGGTCCAGGTCCGGCAGCAGTTCCTCGAAGAGGCGGTCGGCCGTCGCGAAGAACAGATTGCCGCGCAGCTCGTAGATCACGATGCGGCCGCCATGCTGCTCGAGCAGGGCGCGCTCCTTTTCCGATCTCAGCCGGACCGAGTGCCGCTGCGCCCCTGTCGAGCGGCGGTGGATCACGGATGTCCTCGCCTGTTCCCGAATGAACAGGACGATCGCGATCACCACCCCGGCGCCCACGGCGGTCACGAGATCGTAAGCCACCGTCACGATTGTCACCAGCAGCGCGACCAGAGCATCCGTCCGCGTGCGGCCGCTGCGCAGCCATTCAAAAACATCCGCCCCGATCATGCCGACCGCGACATAAATCACGATTCCGGCCAGAACGCTGATGGGCAGCAGCTTGCCGGCGGGCCCGAATAAAAGCACCAGCAGCAAGAATACAGCGCCGGCGGTGACACCCGCCCAACGCCGCGCCCCCGCGCTGACCGCGACCACCGTCGCACCGGTCGTTGCGGAACCGCCCATGCTCCCCAATAAACCCGTCAGCGTCTGGCCCACGCCCTGCGCGAGCAATTCGCGAAGCGCGTTGTGCCGGGTTTCGGTCGTAAGATCGGCGATGACCGAAGCGAGCATCGTATTGAGACTCGCCAGCATCGCCAGGGCGAGCGCCGCGGACACCACCGGCATCACCGGCAGTTGTGCGAGTCCCGCAATCGAAAGACCCGCAACGATCGAAGTCGGATCGGGCAAGACGCCGACCACCCACGCCACGGGTACCGGGTCTGTAGCCGTGCGCCCGAGAATGTGGAACACCAGTGTGCCACCTGCAAGTCCCGCGACCATCGGCGGTACTGTTGACACCCACTTCGACGAAGCCGCGATCCAGAGATAAGTCGCTACAGCCGTTGCGAACGGAATCCAGCGCCACGCCTCCCAACTCGCTTCCAGCAGCGGGCCGAAGACCGGCTTGAGCTGCGACTGGATCATCAGAAGCGCCGCGCCCGTCGTAAAGCCGACGACGACCGGATAGGGAATGAGCTTGATGAGCCGCCCGCCGCCTGAAACCGCGATCGCCACCTGGAAGAGGCCGGCAAGGACCGTCGTCACCATCAGCGCCGCAAACAGCTTTTCGCCAGCCAGGCCTGCACTTTCGAAGGCGAGAACGGCGCCGGAGAACAGTACCAGGGCCGGGCCGGTTGGGGAACTGACGAGACCGATGGTGCCGCCAAAGAACCCGGAGACCAGGCTCAGGCAGGCGGCGCCTACGAGGCCCGCGAGCGCACCGCTTGCCGCGCTCATGCCCATCAACGAGAAGAGCACGACACCATAGGCCATTGCCTGGGGCAGGACCACCATCGCCGCGGCCGCTCCGCCGGCCAGATCACCGACGCGGTAGCCCTGCAGCCTTGGCTGCGGCGCCGCCGTCACGCTCTCAGCGGTTTGCATAGATCGTCGGACATGACGTTTTCCGGTAAATCCGCTCGTCATTATGCTCGCACGCGGAAAACATGCCGGGCATTCCGTAAGCAGCGTGACATGGACCTCAGGCGCGGCGAGCGTGAATATTCACCGAATCGCTGCGCAGTTCGCACTTTCGCACCAGGGCTCGCACCCGTAGACTGGCTCGGGGCAGTAGAATTCCCATCTGTCATGATCGGCAGGCGCAAAAGGCGAAGATCAACTAAAGAAATCGCGCGGGCCACCCAGGATTCTCCGGTTTCGCAGTGGCTGCTGCCCCACATGACCCGTCGGCCGTTCAAAGCGGGCGAAGTTCTTTTTCGCAAAGGAGATCTTGCGGACGAGATCGTTTACATCGCCAGCGGCGAGATCAGGCTCAAGGAGGCTGATCAACTACTGGGACCCGGCGAATTGATCGGGGAGATAGGTCTCTTTTCCCTCGAAAAAACGCGCACGCAAACCGTGGTCTGCGAAACGGATGGGGAGCTGTACCGCATGACCGGCGAGATGATCTACCGGCTCTACTACCAGAATCCAAAGCTCGGTTTCTATTTCATGCGTCTCGTCGTCAAGCGTTTGCTGAGGGACATCAGGCGAGGAACGCTCGCCCCTGAGGCCATTTGACGAAGATTGGATTCCCTCCCCTTCCAGCCCTCACTCCTGACCTCTCTCCCAGAGGGAGAGAGGAAGCTTGAGCCTCCCTTCTCGTTTCCCTCACTCCCGCCTCTCTCCCGAGGGGAGAGAGGGGACTCGAGCCTCCCTTCTCCCCTCGGGAGAAGGGTCGGGGATGAGGGATGGAAGGGTCGGGGATGAGGGAACGGGAGGGTTAGGGTGGGGATGGGTTGCGGGCGTTGATATGAACCACCCCCATCCTATCCTTCCCCCTGAAGGGGAAGGAACGTACTGGCCCGCGACTGTTATGACACGGTACGACAAGGCGGACAGAGCCGCCGGTCGGTGGGTCTAGACCCGCTACCTCAGCACAGACACGTTGAAGACCTGCACCGGGCGGCGAAATCCCTTGAGCACCAGCTCGCTCACCGGCTCGGCTTGCACGATGTCCTCGATACATCCCAGCACGCGTTGCGAAATTAGAATCTGTCCCGCTTTGGCTTCAGCGCACAGCCGCGCCGCGAGATTGGTGACGTTGCCGATCGCGCCGTAGTCCTGGCGTCCCTCGAAGCCGATGGCGCCCAAGGTGGCGTAACCCTGCGCAATGCCGATCCCCATATGGAGGTCGTAGCCGCGCTTCTGCCAGCCGGTGTCGAGCACGGCAAAACGCTGCTGCATCTCGACCGCCATGCGCACCGCGTGCGCGGCGGGGTTGTCGAGTTCCACCGGGTCGTTGAAGAAGATCATGATGCCGTCGCCCGCGAAGCGCTCGAGCGTGCCCTGGTGCGCCATGATCAGTCGGCCCATCTCGGCGTGGTATTCGCGCAGCACCCCCATTACTTCCTCCGGGTCGGCGGTCTCGGTGAAGGCGGTGAAGCCGCGCAAATCCAGGAACACGACGGTAATTTCCCTGCGGTGACTGCGGAGCGGGTCGCCGGTGCCGCCCGCCAGAATCAGGTCGGCGACCTGCGGCGAGAAAAAGCGCTTCATCCGCGACAGCCGTTCGAGCTGCGCGACGCTCTCCGCAACCCGCCCTTCGAGCGTGCGGTTCCAGTCCGCGAGTTCCGCCTTCTGCCGCTGCATCTCGTCGTAGAACGACTTGACCCTGAGCAGCGATTTCACCCGCGCCAGCAGTTCCGCCTGATTGATCGGCTTGGAAAGGAAATCGTCAGCGCCTGCTTCGATGCCCTTCACGCGTTCGCTCGAGGGGTCGAGCGCTGTCACCATCACTACCGGCAGTACTTCCGTGACCGGATTGGCGCGGATCGCGCGACACACCTCGTAGCCGTTCAGGTCCGGCATCATGACGTCGAGCAGCACCAGATCGGGTTTTTCAGCGGCAACTTGCCGCAACGCCGCAGCGCCGCCATCCGCGGTGACGACCGAATATCCCTTCACCGCAAGCAGATCGGCGAGCAGCTTGACGTTGTTGACGACGTCGTCGACGACCAGGATTTTCTGCGCCATCTAGTCCGCCTTCGGTTTACCGATGAATCGCTCAACCGTTTCCAGAAAGCCTTTGACGTTGATCGGCTTGGTCACGTAGGCGTCAAAACCCGAGGCAACGATCCTTTGCTGGTCGTCGGGCATGACGGACGCCGAAACCGCAACTACCGGTGTTTTCCGGGTCAGCGGGTCGGCCCGCAGCCTGCCGAGCGCGGTGATGCCGTCGATGTCGGGGAGCTGGATATCCATCAGAACGAGGTCCGGACGCTCCTCGCGAGCGAGCCGCAACCCTTCGGTCGCGGTCATCGCTTCCAGGGTCCGGTAGCCCTTGAACTGCAGCACGTCGCGTACCAGCTTCAGGTTCTTCTCGTTGTCTTCCACGATCAAAATGAGGTTCATGTCGTCTCCAGCATTTTCTCCGGCAAGGTAAACGTGAACGTCGATCCCTTGCCGATCTCGCTCAGCAAGGTGATGCTCCCTCCATGCATCTCGACGAACTTCCTGGTGAGCGCAAGCCCGAGTCCCGTGCCTTCTGCCTTTTTCAGGTGGTCGCTGCCGACCTGGCGGAATTCCTCGAACACCTTTTCCCGGTCTTCCGGCGCGATGCCGACGCCGGTGTCGGCGACCGCGATCTCGATGCACCCGTTGGCGCGCCGCGCGCTCACGTCTATCCTGCCGCCCTGCGGCGTAAATTTGACCGCGTTGGACAGCAGGTTGACCAGGATCTGTTTGACCTTGCGCTCGTCGGCCACCCAGTCGCAGAGGTCCGGCGCCACATTGAGCGACAGTGCGATGCCGTTGCGGCTGGCGCGCTCGCGTATCAGCGTCAACGCATTGTCCATCGCCCCGGTCAGATCAAAGCGCGCCAGCTCCAGTTCCATGCGCCCAGCCTCGATCTTCGACAAATCGAGAATGTCGTTGATGAGCGAGAGCAGGTGCTGGCCGGAAGAATGGATATCCCGCAGGTATTCCTCCTGCTTCGGGTTGATTTCGCCGAACATGCGCTCGACCAGCACTTCCGAGAAGCCGATGATGGCGTTCAGCGGCGTCCGCAACTCGTGCGACATGTTCGCCAGGAATTCCGACTTGTGCTTGTTGGCGACTTCGAGCTGGCGGCTCTTGTCCTGAATCTCGTTGAACAGCCGAACGTTCTCGATCGCGATCACCGCCTGGTCGGCGAAGGTCTTGACCAGCTCCACCTGCTTTGTGCTGAACGGGCGCATTTCATTGCGCCGAAGTGTGATCACGCCAAATGCCATCTCTTCTCGGACCAACGGGACTGCAAGGATGGTGCGATAGCCATAGCGCTGTTGATATTCGAGTGCCTCGCGGTACTCTTCCTTCGGCAAGGCAGCAACATCCTCGATATGGACGATCGTGCGATCCATGATCGCCCGCCCGGTGATCAAGCCCCGGTTCAACGGCAAAATATGAGCATCCGGGGAAAACGGCACCTCGCCAAAGCCGGCGACATACTTGACGACGTTGCCATTGACGATAAAGAGGCGCGTGTCATACGCATCGCACAGCTGTGCGGCGCGCCGTGCGACCATATCCAGGACTGGCGTCACATCGGTCGGCGTAGTGCTGATGACCCGCAGGATTTCCGCCGTTGCAGTCTGCTGCTCCAGCGCTTCGGTAATTTCAGCGTTGCGCGCCTGCAGCTCCTTGAACAGCCCGACGTTGTGGATTGCAATTACAGCCTGATCTGCAAAGGTCTGGAGAAGCGCAATCTGCGAATCAGGGAACGGCCCCGCTTCCCTTCGGCACACGGCAACGGCTCCGATCACACGGCTCTCCCGCAGCAGCGGCACGGCCAGGGCGCTTCGATATTTCCCCTTCCGCGCCGTCGCATGGTCATACTCCGGATCCTGCTCGACATCCGGAATATGAATCACGGAGCCGGCGAGGATTGCGCGGGTTGAAATCAGGTTCCGTTGTGGACGGAAAGAATTGAAGTCCCGCTCCCAAAACTCCGCAATCTCAGGCTCGACATGGCTGTGGCCGACAAGCTGGCACAGTTCGCCGTCATAGCGCATGACCCACGCCCGCAGGCCTCCGCACAACCGCGCCGCGCTCTCGGCAATCGTATTGAACACGGGCTGGACATCTGTCGGCGAGCTGGAAATGACCCGCAGGATCTCACTGGTCGCCGTCTGCTGCTCGAGCGCCTCCGTGATTTCCGCGTTGCGCGTCTGGAGTTCTTTGAACAGCCGGACATTTTCTATCGCAATCACGGCCTGGTCGGCGAAGGTTCTGAGGAGGTTGATCTGGCTTTCTGAGAAAGCCATGACCTCCCGCCGATACACGGTAATGACGCCAAACAGCTTGTCGCCCAGTAGGATCGGTACGCTGAGCGCGGTGCGCAGGCCTTCGTCGCGCAGGTGCTGAGGCAAGCGGAACGTGGGATCGTTCTGGAGATCGAGGATATGCACGACCCGGCGTTCCAACGCCGCGCGGCTTGACGGACCGCGGTCTGGGGTTGGATACATCTTTGGTTGGGCCTTGTAATGTTCGGCGAGAACGGGCGAGGCGTTCTCGTAAGCGGCTATGGCAAGAGCGTCGTCATCGCACAGGAACAATATTCCGTGCTTTGCATCACAAAGCCGCTGCGCGCTTTTGAGTATCGTGCCGAAGACCGGATCCAGACTGTCCGGTGAACTGCTGATCACGCGCAGGATGTCGCTGGTCGCGGTTTGCTGCTCCAGCGCTTCCGTAATCTCCGCGTTGCGCGCCTGCAGCTCCTTGAACAGCCGCACGTTCTCGATTGCGATCACCGCCTGGTCGGCGAAGGTCTTGAGCAGCGCAATCTGTTTTTCACTAAACGGCTGGACTTCGGCCCTGCGTATCAACAGCGCGCCGATCGGCGTTCCTTCGCGCAATAGTGGCGTCGCCAAGGTCGTTCTATGGCCATACCGGGCCGCAAGCAGCTTGCCATCCGGGAAATCGTCGCCGGCCGCAAGCAAATCCGGGACATGAATTGGGATGCCCTCGAGAATGGCACGGCCCGCGAGCGTCCCGCGGCTAATGGGTAACGTTTCACTACGCTGCCGTATGGAGATCGTGCCATAGTGGGCGGCAAGGCGAAGCAAGTTACCCTCGATCAGCAGCACCGCCGCGTCTTCCGCATTGCAGACGCGACAGGCGTTTTCAGCTACCGCGTTCAGGACGGGCTGGATGTCAGTCGGCGACCCCGAGATGACGCGAAGAATTTCTGCCGTCGCGGTCTGCTGCTCGAGCGCTTCCGTGATTTCCGAGTTCTTTGTCTGCAGTTCCTTGAACAGGCGCACATTCTCGATCGCGATCACCGCCTGATCGGCGAAGGTCTTGAGCAGCGCGATCTGCTTGTCCGTGAACGGCCCGGGCGTCACGCGAGTCACCGCAATCACGCCGATCGCGTTATTCTCCCGCAGCATCGGCGCGGCCAGAAGCGCGCGCCAGCCTCTCTGCCCGGCTCGTTGCTTGGCCCTCGTGCCCACCCACTCCTCGGCAGCGAGTATGTCGGTGATCTGTACGACCTCCCGGCGGCGCAGGGCACGGGGGGCAGGCATGCTTTCATCGTCCAACTGGGCCGGATTTGCGCTGCCTGTATCGTGAATCGGCAAGGTACTCGCCACCGTCTCGACGAGATCGCCCTTGACAAGTCTGAGCGACACTTCATATATGCCGCTGAACAGGTGCGCACCGCTGTTCACGATCGCATCGAACACCGGCCGCACGTCGGTCGGCGAGCTGCTGATCACCCTGAGGATTTCGCTGATTACGGTTTGCTGTTCCAGAGCTTCCTTCGTCTCGTTGAACAGGCGCACGTTCTCGATCGCGATGACCGCCTGGTCAGCGAACGTCTGCACGAGTGCTATGTGCCGGTCTGTAAATGGCTGAACCACCATCTTGCGCAGCACGATTACACCCAGCGCCTGATTCTCGCGCACGAGCGGTACGATGAGCGTTGTTCGGTGACCGTGTAGCCGCTGCATCTCGCGCACAACTGGAAATTCATCCGGGGAGACCGTCGCCGCGTCTGCGATGTGTACCGGTTTGCGATCAAGGATCGCGCGTCCCGGGCCGGATCCCCGCTCGATAGGCATCGTGTCGCCCACGTTCACGGGAGCGATGCCGCCGCAGCCGGTGACATACTTCACTTTGTCGCCTTCTACGAGCCAAACCCTCGCGTCGCTTGACTGGCACAGCCGCATGGCGTGCTCGGCAACGACCTGGAGCACGGGCATGATGTCGGTCGGCGAACCGGAAATTACGCGCAGGATCTCGCTGATCGCGGTCTGCTGCTCCAGCGTCTCACGCAGTTCGGCGGTGCGCTCCTCTACCTTGCGTTCGAGTCCCGCGTAGGACTCTTTCAACTCGCCGGCCATCTTGTTGAATTGTTCACCGAGCGTCTCGAGTTCGTCGCCGGTGTGGACATCGATGCGCTGGTCGAGTTGCCCCGCCCCGATTCGCTCGGCGCCCTGTTGCAGCGCCCGGATCGGCGTCACCATGCGCCGCGCGAGATACACGCTTACCAGGATCGAAAGCACGAGACCCGCTAGCAGCAGCAATACGGTCCGCAGGATGGATGCGTACAGCGGTGCGAACGCCTCGGCGAGCGGGGCTTCGACGAACACTGTCCAACTGAGCGTCGGGATGCGCGCGTGTGCCGTCAGCACTTCCTCCCCCTTGAGATTGCGCGCGATTGGTTCGCTCTCGCCCTCGTCGCGGACACGCGCGGCGACGTGCGCGAGCCGCGACAGATCGGTCTTCTGCAACACCAGGCTGATATCCGGATGGGCGATCAGCGTTCCCGCAGAGTTCACCACATAGGCGAGCCCCGCCTTGCCGATCTGGATGCGTGAAACAACCTCCCACACGAATTTCAGGTTGACCTCAGCGACAGTGACGCCGCCGCCCCGCCCTCCTGCGGGACGGGAGATCGTCATGTACGGCTCGGTCTCCTTGCGGAAGTACACCGGGCTGTACCATGTCTTCCCGCCCTTTGCCTGGAGAAACTTGGGATCCTGTGAGAGATCGGTTCCCGTGCCCATGGCGTCCATCGCCAGGCGTGAGACGCGCAACTGCTCGCGTCCGGACGAATCGAGCCACGCCACCTCGGTGATCGCGGGCACCTGGCGCAGCAGTTTCAGGTACTCGTAGCGGCGCTGCTCGATGACATTGGCCTCGGCACTCACCTGCGGCAGCGCAGTCCATCCGAGCTGATGTTCGATGTCGCGGATGTACTGCTCGATGCGTGTCGCGGCGGCAAGCGCTTTCTCCTGCTGCAATGCGACAAGGTGCTCCTGGTTCTCGCGATAGGAGAAATAGAGACTTACCATCCCGCTCGCGAGAAGCGCTCCGCCTACGAGCGCGATGATGAGCGTCGCGTATTTTGCGAACAGGCGCCAGCGCGGCATCATTCGATCACTCTCTCCGCCCGCACCAGGACCGACTGCGGGATCGTGAGGCCGAGCGTCTTGGCGAATCTTGTTTTCACTGTCCCGAGCGGGCGAGGCTCTTTAGCCGCTTGATGGCTGAGGCGAGATCGAGCGCGCCGCGCGTGGCCGCCGCCGCCGGTCTGGCAGTCTGGCACACGACATACCTGTGCTCGGCTGACACCAGGTCCGCCGCACGCTCGAGACGCGCGAGGTCCTGAGGAGTAGCGTCGGCAGAGAGCTTGATCTCGATGGCCACCGTCACCCCTTCCAGCGCAAGCAGCAGGTCGATCTCGTAACCGTCGCTCGTGCGCAGGAAATGCGCCCCGGCATCGATGCCGGCCGCAGCGAGAGTGCCGAGCAATTGTTCGATGACGAACCCCTCCCAGCTCGCGCCCGCCGCGGGATGCCGCAATAACTCCGTGCGCGAGCCGATCCGAAGCAGCGCGTGCAGGAGTCCCGTGTCCCTCAGGTAGACCTTCGGGCTTCTTGTCAGCCGCTTGCGCAAGCTGCCGCTCCAGGGAGGAAGCCGCCGGATCAGGTATGCGCCTTCCAGATAGTCGAGATAGCCATTCACTGTGTGGTAGCTCAGACCGAGGCTCTGCCCCACCGCGGTGGCGTTCCATAGCTGGCCGTGCACCACCGCGAGCATGTGCAGCAGCCGGTCGGTGACCTGCGGCCGGGCGGGAAGCCCCCACGCAGGCAGGTCCCGCTGCGCCATCAGCGCAAGATAGTCGCGCTGCCACGCAGGAAAGCGACTCGCGCGCAGCGCTCCCCCATCCGGAAACCCGCCGTTCAGCCATAGCCGGGCCAGCGCGCCTGCGCCCAGCTCCGGAAGCAGAAAAGGGGTAAGCTCCACGCGGGCGAGCCGTCCGGCGAGCGATTCCGATACCTCGCGCATGAGGCCCGGGGATACCGACCCGAGGAGCAGAAAGCGGCCATTGCGGCGACGATCGGCATCGATCGCCGCGCGCAGCCGGGGAAACAGCTCCGGCCAGCTCTGCGCTTCGTCGATCACCACCAGCCCGCGCTCCGAGGTAATCGCCTCCCAGTCCAGGTCCAGGCGCACGCGGTCGGCCGGCTGCTCCGCGTCGTAGTAGCGCCTCGAAAGGCTGCGGGCGAGCGTCGTCTTGCCGCTCTGCCTCGGCCCGAGCAGCGCAGCGGCGGGAAACCGCGCCAGGCGCGCGTGCAGCATCGCAGTGGCGAGGCGGCGTTTCATGGGCTTGCATTATAGAACTCCATTTCTATTTTGCAAGATCATCCTTACTCGATCACCTTATCAGCGCGCAGCAGCAGTTGCTGCGGAATCGTGAGCCCGAGCGCCGTCGCGGTGCGCAGATTCACCACCAGCTCGAACTTGGTCGGCTGCTCGATCGGCAGGTCGCCGGGCCTGGTCCCTTTCAGGATCCTGTCCACATAAGTGGCCGCGCGCCGGTACTGATCAACATCGTTCGCTGAATAAGACATGAGCCCACCGGCCTCCACGTACTCATTTCCCTCGTGCATTGAAGGCAGCTCGTTCTTTATGGCAAGGTCTGCAATCCGCTTTGTGAAGATTGAACGCCGCTCCAATCTGCGGCCCCCTTGAACAGGCCGATCTGCATGGCCTGAATGACAGCAGCTTAATCGCAGTCAGATACGCCGGCTGTCGACTCCTCCGTCGTCATTTTGTGAAATATTCACATTGCAACCGTCGGTCCATACATCATGCACAAAAAAGAGGTGGTTTCCGGCGCGTTGAGCGGCACGGCGTGTCCGCTCGAACGCGGCGAGGTAAACCGGCACGGCAGTGTCCGGATTTACGGTTCACTCGATCACCCTGTCCACGCGCACCGCGAACTCTCGCGGGATCTCGAGCCCGAGCGCCTTGGCGGTCTTCATGTTCAGCACCAGCTCGAACTTCGTCGGCTGCTCGATCGGCAGGTCGCCTGGCTTCGCGCCCTTCAGTATCCGGTCCACGTAGTATGCCGAGCGGCGGTAGAGTGCCAGCCGATCGACTCCGTAGCTCAATAGCGCGCCTTCCTGAGCGTAAGCCGACCCGGCGATCACCGGCCAGCGGTGCGCCAACGCAAGCTTCACGATGCGCGCCCGCTCAGAGGTGAACCACCCGCTAGGCGATACCACAAGCGCCTGCACGCCCTCCTTCGCTAGACGCGAAATGGCCCCTTCGAGCTCTTCCGCTTTCGCCGCTTCGGCGACGCGCACTTCAACGCGGAAGTGCTCTGCCGCCCGCGGTACCGTCTTTATGTAAGCGGCGGAGACAGGAGACGTGGCATCGGCGAGAAATCCGATGCGCTTGAGCTTGGGCGCAGCGGCGAGCAGCAATTCAAGTTTTTTCTCGGATACTTCGCTCGCGATGTTGGTGACCCCAGTCACCATACCGCCGGGGCGCGCGAGGCTTTTCGCGAGCCCCCGGGCGAGCACCGCGGTACCATCGGCGTGCACTACGGGGATATCCGGTGAGGCCTTGGCCGCCGCCCTCACCGCCCGCGTCAGTGCCGCAACGATGACCGCGGGCTTTTTCGCGGCAAGCTCCCCGGCAAGGGTCGGAAGCCGGCTCAGTTGCCCCTCCGCCCAGCGCTCCTCCAGCGCGTAGTTCGCGCCCTCCTTCCAGCCCAGCGCCGCCATCCCCTCCTTGAATGCACCAAGCGTGCTCGCGTCCCTTTCACGTGAGCCCGAATTCAGCCAGCCGATCAGCACGGGCGGCTTCGCAGACTGCCCAAAGACTGCGCCCGTGAACGCGAGCGCCGGCCACGCCGCCGCCGCAATGATTAATTTCCGGCGCGTTGAGCGGCGGGCCGCGTCCGCTCCAACGCGCCGACGTAAACCGGCAGGACCATGTCCGGCTTTACGGTTCATTCGATCACCCTGTCCGCGCGCACCAGTATCGACTGCGGAATCGTGATCCCAAGCGCTTTGGCGGTTTTTACATTGACGACCAGCTCGAACTTCGTCGGCTGCTCGACGGGTAGGTCGCCAGGCCTGGCGCCCTTCAGGACCCTGTCCACGAAATAGGCCGCGCGTCGATAAAGCTCAGGAAAGTTCACTCCGTAGCCGAGCATGCCACCGGCTTCGGTGAATTCGCCGTATCCAGCCAGGGGCAGACGATGATTGATTGCCAGCTTCGCAATGATCCCCGCGTTCTCGGTGAGCGCAGGATGCTCCGAGACCACGACGGCCTCAATGCGGCTCCGGGCCATTCCTTGGAAAGCAGCTTCAAGATCCTTAGGATGGCGCGCCTCGAATTCCTGCACTTCCACCTTCCTTGACCTCACGACCGTTTCCATTTCCTTGCGGATACTCGGCAATGAAGGAATGTTTGGACGTACGAGCAACGCAACCCGGCTAACGTGTGGAAGTGCTTCCTTCAGCATCTCCAGTCGTTTCGCAACGAGTTGCGGCCCGAGTATCGTGGAGCCGGTGATGTTGCCGCCGGGCGGCGCGAGACTTTCGACGAGGCCCGTAGCGACGGCATCGCCGACAGCGACCATGACGATCGGGATGCTCGCGGAAGCCTGTCGGGCCGCTCGCGGTCCGCCTGTCGAATGGGTTACCAAGACGTCGATGTTGAGTCGAACGAGCTCCACCGCCAATTGAGGCAGCCGCTCGGAGCTTCCCTCGGCCCAGCGGTACTCGATGATGATATTCTTTCCTTCGACATAGCCGAGGTCGCGAAGTCCTGCGCGCAGTGTGTCGATGCGGCCCGGAGCCTTGCCGACTCCAAGGAATCCGATTCGATAGACCTTGGCTGCCTGTTGGGCGAATGCACCGAACGACGCCGTTAGGATGCTCGAGCCCAGCGCGACGAGAAATGTGCGGCGCGTTGAGCGGCGAGCATCGTCCGCTCCAACGCGGCGACGTAAACCGGCACGCATGTGTCCGGCTTTACGGTTCATTCGATCACCTTTTCCGCCCGCAGCAGCAGTTCCTTTGGTATCGTGACGCCAAGAGCCTTCGCCGTTTTCATGTTGATCCCGAGCTCGAACGTGGTGGGGCGCTCGATCGGCAAGTCGCCCGGCTTTGCACCCTTGAGGATCTTGTCGACGTACACGGCAGCGCGGCGGAAGTTGTCGGTGATGTTCGGTCCATAGGTCATCAAGCCGCCCGCTTCGAGGTATTCCAGATTTAGCGCAATGGAAGGCAGCCGAAATTTGAGCGCCAGTTCCCCGAGTTGCTTGATCTGTTGCAGGAAAAACCCGTCGCCCAGTATGAGAAGAGCCTGTGCGCCGTCGCGCGCCATCGCCTCGAAACTGCGCACGATATCGTCCGGAGTGCCGCCCTGCGTGGACAGCACCTGGATGCCTATTTTGTGTGCGGTGGCCTCGATGAGCTTCAGTTGTTCGGGGTGCGTCGAATTGGCCGGGTGCGACAGCACTGCCAAGCGGGACACCTTTGATACGCTTGCTGTCAGGAGCTCCACCTGCTTCGGATTCAGTTCCGGCTGAAAATTGGTCAGGCCGGTGAAATTTCCTCCGGGCCGCGCGAAGCTTGCGGCTAAGCCGTCTCCAACCGGATCGGGTGAAACGGTGATCACGATAGGAATGGTCTTCGTTGATTTCTGTAATACGTGGTAAACGGGAGTTCCCGTCGCCACGATGACATTCGGGCTTTCCTTGATCAGGTCTGCGGCAAGCCCGGCAAGAGCATCGGTCTTCCCCTCCCCGAAACGGCTTATGACGACGAAAGTCTTGCCCTCGACGTAACCTAGTTCGCGCATGCCCTGCAAGAACGATTGGTAACGACCGGAATCCAGCGCAGATTGACGCGAGGCGAAGTAGAAGAACCCGACGCGCGCGACCTTACCCGGCGACTGGGCGAAGGCTGCTATCGGCGAAGAAAAGGGCACGAGCCCAAGAGCAAGCAAGAGTTTGCGGCGTTTTGTCATTCGAATCCCTCCCCATAGACAGCAAGCAAGAACCGCCGTCGCGTTGAGCGGCGCGCATCGTTTGCTCGAACGCGGCGAGGTAAACCGGCACGCCAGTGTCCGGATTTACGGTTCATTCGATCACCCTGTCCGCGCGCACCAGCACCGACGGCGGGATCGAGATGCCGATTGCCTTGGCCGTTTTCAGGTTGATCACCAGCTCAAACTTGGTGGGCTGTTCGACGGGCAGATCCGCGGGTTTCGCGCCTTTGAGGATCCTGTCTACGTAGGTAGCAGCACGCCGGTACAGGTCCGCACGGTCTGGCCCATAGGCCACCAGACCGCCATCATCCGCGAAATACGAAAACTGATATATCGACGGCAGGCGGCTCTTTGCCGCAAAGTCAGCAATCCGTTTCAGATTCGTAGTGATCACCGGGTTTGCCAAGGGAATAAGAGCGCCAACGCGCGCCCGGGTCGCGTCTTCGAACGCTTTGTCGAAATCGTCAGGGCTTCGCACCTCCAGCGAATCAAGCTGGACTCCGAGCTGCCGCGCCGGGAGTTGAAGTTCCTTCAAGATGAGTTTCGAGGGTTGGCTTTGTGGGTTCCAGAGCACAGCCACCCGGGAGAGCGTGGGAACAATTTCCTTGAGCAGCTCCAGCCGTTTTCCAGCCAGTTGCGGGCTCATCTGGGTCAACCCTGTGACATTGCCACCGGGCCGCGCCAGGCTCTCGACCAACCCACTTCCGACCGGGTCACCCGGAATCACCATGACGATAGGGATTGCCCTGGTAGCGTTTTTCGCAGCTAGGGCCTCGGGGGTAGAGGAACCGATAATGACGTCAACCCTGAGACGGACGAGATCGGCTGCGAGATCTGGGAGCGGATCGCTACTACCCTTCGCATAGCGGTACTCGATGCTGATGTTCTTGCCCTCGATCCATCCGAGGTCGCGAAGACCCAGCCGGAATGCCTCGTGCCAGTGCGCGGTAACGGAAGGCGAGAATAACGATAGAAGTCCTATCCGGCGGACTTTTGCCGGCGCCTGCGCGTGTACTACTGCGCCCGCCCAGGTGAGCGCGGGCCACGCTGCCGCGGCGAGAAGAAGCGCGCGTCGCCTTGAACAGCGCGGCGTGTCCGCTCGAACGCGCACCCCCACCTCAACACTGCTCCGCACGCGGTTCGCTCTCACTCAATCACCCTGTCGGCGCGAAACAGCAGGTTCTGGGGAATGGTCAGCCCGATTGCCTTGGCGGTTTTCAGGTTCACCACCAGCTCGAACTTCGTCGGCTGTTCGATCGGCAGATCGCCAGGCTTGGCACCCTTGAGGATGCGGTCGACGTAGTAGGCAGCGCGGCGGTGGAGCGCCGAGGAGTCGGCACTGTAGCTGATCAGGGCGCCTTCCTCGACGAAAGTCGACGGTCCGGCAACGACCGGCCAGCGCTGCGCCAGCGCGAACTTCACAATGCGCGTTCGCTCAGCGATGAACATTCCGGCGCTTGGCATGATGACAAGCCCCTGCACGCCCTCCTTCACCAAACGCGATAGGGCGGGATCGAGATCTTCCGGTTTGACGGCTTCGGCAAACTGCGCTTCAACGCGGTAGCGCTCGGTCGCACGACGTGCATTTTTCATGTGCGCGTCATAACTACCAGACACAGGATCGACCAGAAATCCCACTCGCTGCAGTTTAGGCGCCGCGGCGAATAGCAACTCCAGGTATTTCTCAGATACTTCGCCCACAACATTAGTGACTCCCGTCACCATGCCGCCAGGTCGCGCAAGACTCGCTGCGAGCCCGGCAGCGACCGGGGAACCGCCCTGCATCTGAACCACCGGCACGTTCGGCGCAGCCTTGGCCGCAACGATTACGGCGCCAACTCCGGCAACGATGACAGCGGGCTTCTTTACCTTAAGCTCTTCGGCGAGCGCTCTTAGCCGATCCATTCGTCCTTCCGCCCAGCGTTCTTCGAGCACGTAGTTCGAACCCTCCTTCCAGCCGAGCGCCGCCATTCCCTCTTTGAAATCCTTAAGGCGGCGCCCAGTGACAGTCCGCGATCCAGGGTGGAGCCAACCGATCAGGACTAGCGGTTTCTTCGCCCGGCCGAAGGCCGCGCCGGAAAACGCCACTGCGGACCAAGCCGCTGCAACCAGGAGAAATTCCCGTCGGGTTGAGCGACACGAATCGTCCGCCCGACCGCCGCCACGTAAACCAGCACGCACGTATCTGGCTTTACCGTTCATGCTTGGCACCGGTTAACAGCACTACCGGGCCCGGGCCGGATATGAGATAATCCGGCATACCGGAATCCGGAGATATTCATGGACATCGTCAAACTCGGCAAGAAGGGCCAGCTCTCGCTGCCCGCAGGGGTCCTGCGCAAGCTCGGGCTGCGGGGGGCGGCAACGCTCATCGTCGAGGCGACCGACGACGGCGCCGTAATCCTGCGGCCCGCCGCGGTGTATCCGATCGAACTGTACACCGACGCCCGGATCAAGGAGTTCGAGGAAGCGAACCGGCTCACCGAATCCGAGAAAGCCCGCGTACGCAAGGCGCTCCGGCGCCGCAAACGTTGAAGCTGTTTTTCGACGCCAACGTCATCTTCTCGGCGGCGCACCGGGAGGAGGGCCGGGCGCAAGAACTGGTTGCGCTGGCGCGCGCCGGCCGGTGCGAGCTGATCACTTCCACACATGCGCTGGAGGAGGCGCGGCGCAATCTCGAGCTCAAGTCGGCCGGGTTCGAGCGCCGGCTCGCGGCCGTGCTTGCACAAATCGCGATAGCTGCCGAAGCCCCTGCTGCCCTGACCGAATGGGCAAAAGAACAAGGCCTCCCGCTCAAGGATGCTCCGATTCTCGCCGCCGCCGTGCATGCCGGGGCCGACCTGCTCGTCACCGGAGACGCCCGTGACTTCGGGCACCTTTATGGCCGCACATTGCACGAAGTACGGATAGTCGCCCCCGTCCAAGCGCTCGACATCGTTCTGAAGGCGTCCCGCGCATAGCGCCCGTACCTCCACCCTACCCTTCCCCCGCACGCGGTTCGCTCTCACTCGATCACCGTATCGGCGCGCAGGATCATCGCCTGCGGAATCGTGATCCCCAGCGCTTTCGCCGTCTTCATGTTGACGACCAGCTCGAACCTGGTCGGCTGCTCGATGGGCAGGTCGCCTGGCTTTGTCCCTTTCAGTATCCGGTCCACGTACCAGGCGGCGCGGCGGAAATTTGCGGAGGTATCCGTCCCGTAGCTGAGCAGCGCCCCCTGTTCGGCCCACTGGCGCAAACTCCCGACCACCGGCAGCTGCTGCGCCTGTGCGTATTTGATAATGAGGGGCCGCTGCGACGCCAGGAACGAGCTCGGGATCGGGATCAGCGCTTGCACCCCCTGCTTGGCAAGCGCCGATATAGCAGGCTCGATGGCTTCCGCTGTGGCAGGCTGGGCGAAATGAGCTTCGACCGCATACTGTGCCGCCGAACGGCGCGCCGGCTCGATCCCTGTATCAGGATTGCGCAAATTGCCGTCGAGCAGGAAACCGACGCGCTTCACCTTCGGCGCGACAGCGACCAGCATCTCGACCAGTTTCTCGCTGAGCTCGCGTGAGAGGTTAGTGATTCCTGTGACCATGCCTCCCGGTCGAGCAAGGCTTTTAGCAAGGCGTGTCTGCACGGGGTTGGTTCCGCTCGCCTGCACGATCGGAACATTGGGCGCTGCTTCCGCCAAGCGGATCGCAACGGCGGCGGACGTGGCCACGAGTACCGCGGGTTTCTTTGCTGCAAGCTCTCCCGCCAGTACCGGCAAACGCTCGAAACGCCCATCGGCCCAGCGCGCCTCGATGACGAAGTGCGAGCCCTCCTTCAGGCCAAGCGCTGCGAGCCCTTCCTTGAACGCCGCGAAAGAGTTGGCCCCAGCCTCGCGTGTGCCCGTATGCAGCCAGCCGATTACCACCGGCTTCTGTTTTGCCTGCGCGTACGCCGCGCTTCCCCATGCGACCAGCGGCCATGCGGCCGCGGCGAGCAACAACACCCGCCGCGTTGAGCGGCGAGCATCGCCCGCTCGAACGCGGCGACGCAAACCGGAATGAATATGTCCGGATTTACGGTTCACTCGATCACCCTCTCGGCCTGAAGGAGAATCGACTGCGGAATCGCTATGCCGAGCGCCTTGGCGGTTTTCATGTTCACTACCAGCGCAAATTTAGTTGGTTGCTCGACCGGGATGTCCGTTGGCTTCGTTCCTTTCAGCACCTTATCGACAAGCTGCGCGCCACGGCGTATGTCATCGGTCAGAAGCGAGCTGTAAGACATGAGCGCGCCGCTGTCCGCCAATTCGCTACGGTGCCCCATTACCGGCAGCCGTTGCTTCGCGGCGAGCTCTACTATGCGCTTCCGCTCACGCAGAAAGAGCGTAACGTGCGAAGTGAGCACGGCATCAACCTTGTTCTGCGCAAGAAGCGCAAACGCGGCGTCGAGTTCCTTCGCACCCTTTACCATTGCCGGAATCACTTGCACGTTCGAGCCTGCTGCTTGTTCGATCAATTTCAATCCCTCGGAGGCTCCTCGGTAAGGCGTCATGAGCACGCCCACCCGGCCCAGCTTCGGCATAGCCTCCTTGAGAAGCTGCATCCGCTTGCCACTGAGTTCCCAGCCCATGTTCACGATGCCGGTAATATTGCCGCCCGGGCGCGACAGGCTTTTTATCACTCCCAACTGGACCGGATCGTCAACGCCCGCAAATACGATGGGAACTTTGCTGGTTTCCGAGAACGCCGCGCGCGCCGGGAGATTGGCTTGCGCGTAGATGACATGAGGCCCCCGGGACACAAGCTCGGCAGCGAGCACCGGCAGGCGCGCGGCGTCATTGTCCGCATAAACGCGGTCAAAGATGATGTTGCGGCCTTCCACCCAGCCCAGCTCGCGCATGGAATCGACAAACGCCTTTTCCTGAATTCGAAACATGGCCGCTGGAAACAACGTCAAGATACCCACACGCAGAGGTTTCTCGGAGCGTGGCGCGCGCTGCGAACGTGCCACAACAGGATAGAGCGCGGCGAGCCCGAGCAGAAATGCGCGTCGTGAAGTCACTCGATCACCCTCTCAGCTTGCAGCAGGATGGACTGCGGAATCGTGATGCCGAGCGCCCTTGCGGTTTTCATGTTGATCACCAGCTCGAATTTCGTCGGCTGCTCGACCGGAATATCAGCGGGTTTCGCGCCCTTCAATATCTTGTCGGCCAGATGCGCCGCGCGGCGAACGTGATCGGTAAGGCTCGAGTTGTAGGACATCAAAGCGCCGGATTCTGTGTTTATGCTGCGGGGTGCGATCACGGGAATCCGCTGTTTCATCGAGAGACTCGCAATGCGCCTGTGCTCAGTAACGAGGAACGCGACTTGAGCAAGCAGCACCGCCTCAGCGCGGTTTTCGGCGAAAAACGCAAAGGCGGCGGCGAGTCCTTCAGGCTCGTTCATCCTGACCGGAATCAATTTCACGCCGGCGCCGGCAGCCTGCTCAATGAACTTAAGCTCGCTTTCCGATGTCGGCTTCATCAGCACGCCCACACGGCTGATCTTCGGCAACGTTTCGCGGAGGAGTTGCATGCGCTTTCCACCGGTCTCTGGACCGAGTGTTGCAACTCCAGTTGCGTTTCCCCCAGGGCGTGCCAGGCTCTTGACTATTCCAACGTTGACCGGATCGTTCACTGCGCCAAATACCACCGGGATCGTGCGAGTCGCCGCGAGGGCAGCCCGCGCCTCTGGATTGTTGTGGGCGTAGATGAGATCGGGGCGCCGTGCCATAAGCTCTACAGCAAGCGCAGGCAAACGGGCTTCGTCTCCGTCCGCGTAGATGCGCTCATACATAATGTTGCGGCCCTCCACCCAGCCCAGCTCGCGCAGGGCGTCGACGAATACATTGTCGAGCGCTCGGGGACTCTTGGGCGGGTTAGCTCTGAGGATGCCAACGCGTATCGGTTTCCCCGCGCGTGAAGACGGCTGCGCGCGTGCGAGACCGAACCATCCAATCACGGGCCATGCGGCCGCCCCGAGCAAGAACGTCCGCCGCGTTGAGCGGCGCGCGTCGTGCGCTCGAACGCGGCGACGTAAACCGGTATGAATATGTCCGGATTTACGGTTCATTCGATCACTCTCTCGGCTCGCAGCAGCACGGAGGGCGGAATCGTGATACCGAGCGCCTTCGCGGTTTTCATGTTGATCACCAGCTCGAATTTTGTCGGCTGCTCGACCGGCAGGTCCGCCGGCTTCGCGCCTTTGACGATCTTGTCCACGAGGCGCGCTGCCTGCCGTCCCAACTCGTGCTCGCTGCGGGAATAGCTCGCGAGACCGCCCTTCTCTACATAGAACGGAATGTCGAACATGGTCAGGAGGGCCAGTTTGGGCGCAGTGTCGAGGATGAGCCCGGGAATGTTCAGCGAGACGGCGCGCGGCGAAAATATGCCGTCCACCTCGCCTTTCCGCACTTCGGCAATCGCCGCCTGCGCCTCCGCTTCAGTCCGTACGGGTCTCTCCACAAGAGTGAGGCCAAGCCGCCGGGCTGCTTCGCGGTACACGTCCAGTTGCGCGACGGTGAATTCGTTTGTCGCGTCGTAGGGCAGCAACATCCGTTTCAGACCGGGAACCAGTTCTCGGAAGATCTCCATTCGCTTCGACGCGAGATCACCTTCGAGATCTGCGATGCCCGTGATATTGCCGCCGGGACGCGCGTAGCTCTTCACCAGTCCTGTTCTCACCGGGTCGCTCCCCCCGAGGAACACGATCGGGATCCGATTAGTCGCCATCTGCGCGGCCTTCCCCGCAATCCCGCCGCTCGCGACAATGATATCGACGCCTTGCCGCACCAGGTCGCGGGCAGCCGCCGGCAGCTCGGCGTTGTTGCCTTGCGTGAAGCGCACGCCGATGACGAAGTGTTCGTTCTCGCGATAGCCCAATTCCTGAAGGCCGTCCCGCAGCCCGACTATGGCCGGCGTTGGTCCCCAAGATGGTGTCAGCGCGCCGATCTTGACGAGACGCCGCGACTGCGCGTTGACGTCACCAGCCAGCAGCACGGCGATGGTGACAACGACGCCGAGCATCAACCGGGCTGACCGGAATCCCATCATGATCGGCCCTCACGTACGGCTGGCTCGGCAAGCAATGCTTCAAGAAGGGTCCGTGCTTGGACACTGCCCCAGTCGCGAGGCCCGATGGCAAACGCGACGGCCCGGCCATCCCGGGCGACGAGGAACGTCGTCGGAATGCCGATCACGCCGTACAACTGATTTATCGTGCCCGCGGGATCGAGGGCAATCGGAAACGTCAGGTTCATCTGGTTGGCGTACTGCCGGACCGCTCCCGCATCCTCCCGTGCGTTGATACCGACGACCACCAATCCTTTCGGTGCAAACTCGCGGTGAAGCCGTTCGAGGACCGGCATCTCGGGGCGGCACTCGGCGCACCAGCTCGCCCAGAAATTAACGAGCACCACCTTGCCGCGAAGAGCCTCCATCGAGAGTGCCCGGGCATCAAGGGTCTCGCCAGTGAAGGGAGGTGGCATCGTTCCCTCCCGATATCCGTTGAGCTTGAGCGGTTTCAGCAGCGACGCGATCGTTGGCACCTCGGCTGCCGCAGACGCGCACAACGCAACAGCGAGCGTTCCAGCGGCAAGCGCGGTTCGAATTTTGTTCATCTCAGCGTTTTCCGACGATTTGCTGGATGTCCCGCAACAGCGTGTCGCTGTACACCACCGTCGTGCCCGGATTCTCGATGATCCACTTCTTGCGGACTACGCCCTGCGGATCGACGAGAAAGAACGAGCGCAGCGCGTTCATCGATCTCTCGCTGAGGACGCCGTAGCTGCGGATGACCTTCCGCTCGGGAAAATCGCTGAGCAGCGGATACGGCAGCTTCAATGAATCGGCGAACGTCTGCTGCGAGAACGTCATGTTGGCGCTGATGGCGATGTTCTGCACCCCGAGAGCCTGGAACCGTTTGTGGTCAGCCTTCCTGGCCGACAGGTTCGCTGCTCAGGTTGGCGCAAAGTCGGCGCCGTAGAACTCGACCAGCACCCAGCTCTTGCCGAGAAACTCGCTGAGCGATACGTTGACGCCCGTGGTCGCAGGCAAATTGAATTCAGGCGCCGGCTGACCCACCTCTACCGCCCACGCTCCGCCCCCGCTACCGAGCAGAACCGCGCCAATAATAAATGCCGAGATCACCCGCCCCCAACAAAAGACGCGCTTCCTTGAATTTTCCATCCTATCCCCTCCTTCGTTTCAACGATTCACCGGCTGCTTCGCCGCCAACATGAAATGTCCATGTGATTACCACTTCCCGCCTGCGATCAACCGCAAGCCCGAAAGCAGGGTGCGCGTATCGGTCAAGCTCAGCGCCGCCACGCAGCGCCGCCGCCAGTCGGCGTGCTCGAGCATCTTCGTAGCCGCGCGCTTCGCGTCGCCGGCCACGGCCTTGCCGTAAGCTTCCGTGGCGATCGCAAGGCCGGCGCGCACCGGTTCCCGCCCCCACCGCGCTGCCATGAACGCAAGATCGATTACGTCGCGGCCCAGCGCCGATTCGTCGCCACCGCGGTCGGCGTTGGCGAGGAATTTTTCCGCGCAGCACGATATGGGGTCCAGCGCCGGCACTGGGAGCCCATCAGCGGTACCGCCCGACAACTCGATGCGCCCCTCCAGGACGACTTCGAGCTTGAGCTTTTCTCCGGCCACATCGAGGAAGGTGCGGATACCGTAGCGGTCGGCGACGACTTCGCGCGCGAGCTTGAGCGGAGCCTTGGCGATGCGGCCGAGCGATGTGTCGCTCACCGTGGAACGCAACGCACGGTACCCTCCCCGGCTTGCGCAGAGGAAGTCCACGTCGGCGGATTCGCGGTATTCGCCGAGTGACAGCACGATGCGGGTGCCGCCACCGAAAAAGCACTCGGCGCGCGCGAGGAAATCCGCATCGAGCGCGCGCAGCGCTGCGAGCACGGTTCGGTGGCGCGGGCGGGCAGGTTCAGACATTAAGCACCCCGTTTCCGAAGCGCGCCGCGAGCCGCTCGACCAGCGCCCGCTCAGCGGGCCTCATGCGGCGCTGGTCTACCAGGCGCCAGTTGCGTTCGTAGAGCCGGAACGCCTCCTCGGCGGTGAGATAGCGATCGCGCCGGTTCCAGCACAGCGCCGCGAGGTTCTCGAAAGCGGCGATCTCGACCAACTCCTCGTCGAGCAGCGCACGCAGCCGGCGTGCGAATTCGGGCCGCTCCCTGGCAGCCCGGAACCGCTCGGCGTCACGAGCCGGGAGCTTGAGCGGCACCACCACCAGGCCGGCCTCCCGCTCGCGTGCGCGCTGCGCCTGTTTGGCGCGCCGCAGCTGCTCGCGGCGCGGAAGCGGGCTCGTCTTCGGGCGCCCGGGGCCCCTGCGTTTGGTCGGTTTCATCCGGCCCAGCATAGGCCTGTTATGATGACAGGTCAACATAACACAAATCACTCGATCACCCTTTCGGCCTGCAACAGGATCGATTGCGGAATCGTGATGCCAAGCGCCTTGGCGGTTTTCATGTTCACTACCAGCTCGAACTTGGTCGGCTGCTCGACAGGCAGGTCGGCAGGCTTTGCACCCTTCAGGATCTTGTCGATATAAACAGCGAGCCTGCGGTACAACACGTTGCGATCCGGACCGTAATAGATCAAGCCTCCAGCATCCGCGAACCGATTTGCGTCGGAGACAGCAGGCAGGCGGTGTTTTGCGGCGAGTGCGATTATGCGGGCGTCGGGACCAAAGAGCGGCTGAACGATCAGGGCTTCCGCGCGCGCACGAACCATCGTCGAGAACGCTTCTTCGAATTGGTCAAGACTCTTTATTACTACCGGCTCAACCCGGATACCGAATGCAGCGGCAGCATTTTCCGCCTCCTTGATGAACAGCCGGTGAGCGGGATCACCGCCATGCGCGAGAAAGGCTACTCGCGATAACGCGGGAATCAGCTCTTTCATCAATTGCAGCCGTTTTCCAGCAAGCTGCGGCGCCATGAGCGAAGTGCCCGTTACATTTCCACCCGGCTTAGCGAGGCTAGCAACGAATCCCATAGCTACCAGGCAATGAAGGAATGTTTGGACGCACGAGCAACGCAACCCGGCTAATGCGGGGAAGCGCTTCCTTCAGCATCTCCAGTCGTTTCGCAACAAGTTGCGGCCCGAGTATGGTGGAGCCGGTGATGTTGCCGCCGGGCCGCGCGAGACTTTCGACGAGGCCCGTGGCGACGGCATCGCCGACAGCGATCATGACGATCGGGATGCTCGCGGAAGCCTGCCGGGCCGCTCGCGGTCCGCTTGTCGAATGCGTTACAAAGACGTCGATGTTGAGTCGCGCGAGCTCCACGGCCAATTGAGGCAGCCGCTCGGAGCTTCCCTCGGCCCAGCGGTACTCGATCATGATATTCTTGCCTTCGACATAGCCGAGGTCGCGAAGCCCTGCTCGCAGTGCGTCGATGCGGCCCGGAGCCTTGCCGGCTCCAAGGAATCCGATCCGATAGACCCTCGCCGACTGCTGGCCAAAAGAGGCCAGCGGCGCCGCGAGCGCGCCTGCTCCAAACGCAATCAATAATTTCCGCCGTGTCGTCATCTCCTGAATGCCTCCTTCTCAGTTCGACCTGTGCCCGGCTCCCCAACTAGTCCCGCGTGCAAAGGGGGGAGTAAACGAAACGCCACTCTCATGTCGTGTGGTGCTACTAAATGCAATCATAGTTGCGTTTAGAACAAAGCATTTCTGGCGGGAACCTGTCCCCCGCTCCGCCACGCGGGAAATGGATATTTGCAAGCCCTTGCATTACAATGCAAGGCAAAGGAGTGCGACCGCATGGAGTCCCAATTAACGCTGCGATTGCCCGGGGAACTGGCCGAAAAGTTGGAACGCTCGGCCAAGCGGCTGAAACGCAAACGGTCGGACGTGGTGCGCCAGGCGTTGGAACAGTTTCTCGATACCGAGCCGGAAATCCGGCCCATCGAGCGTGTCCGCGATCTCCTCGGCCGCGTTGAAAGCGGCGTGCCCGATCTTGGTCAGCGTCACCGGGAGTACCTGGTACGGCGTTTGCGCCGTGGCAAGTGAACTTCTCTTGGATACCGGCGCCTTTGTCGCCCTGGTGGACCGGAGCGAGCGACGGCACGCTGATTGCGTGGCCGTGCTGGAGGGGTGGAGTGGAGCGATAGTCACCACCGAAGCGGTGCTGACCGAAACACTGTACCTGCTCGGGCCGCAGTGGGGCTCGCAAAAGGTTTGTCTCGAGTTCTTCGCGAGAGGTGCTTTTCTGCTGGCCCCCTCGTCCCAAGCGAGCCTGCGAAGGGTTTCGGTCCTGATGGAAAGGTATCGCAACGTTCCGATGGACTTCGCCGATGCCACCTTGGTCGCGCTCGGGGAGGAGCTGCATACCGACGCGGTGTTCACATTGGATCACCGCGGGTTTTCCGCCTACCGGCTCAACCAAAGGAAACCCTTCCAGCTGGTCCCCTGATCCGGAACCCGCACGAGGGTGCGCTGCACCAACGGCGACAAACGTGCGACGTTTCATGCCATCTCCCCCTTTGGCTTAAGCGTAGGCCCCGGACCAGCGCCCCCGCTGTTAAGCGTCCCGCCTCAGTTTTGTGAACTATTCACATTCTTGTCGGTGAATGGCCTCTTGGGGCCCTACCAGCGCCGCGGCGGGGTCTTATTTATGGTGATGCGCTTGTGCTCGATGGTAATGTAGCCGCCGGTTGAGAGATCCTTGAGGATCCGGCTGATCATCTCGCGCGAAGCGCCGACGCGGCTGGCGATGTCCTGTTGGGTCAGCTTCTCGTCGATCACGAGCCTGCCGCCCTCGTCGTGGCCTAGCTCAAGCAACAGCCGCGCCACGCGGCCATAGACGTCCATCAAGGCGAGACTTTTTACGCTTTCCGTCAAGGCCCGCGTGCGGCGGATGAGTTTTTCGATCAGATGCAGCGAGAATCCGGGATGGGAAAGGAGAAAGTCGCGGAACTTGTTCTTGGGAATGACCGCGAATCGGGACGGCTCCAGGGTCATCACCGATGCCGACCGGGGCCTGCCATCCAGCACCATTTCTCCGAAATACTCCCCCGGGCCCTGCGTGCCGAGAACGATCTCCTTGCCCTCCTCGTCGCTCACGAACACTTTCACGCGGCCGGCAATGATGATATAGAGCGAGTCGGTTTCGTCGCCCTCGCTGACGATGACGGTGTTTCTGGGAAAATTCTTGACGACCCCCTGCGCGGAAAGGGTGCGCAACTCGTCCTCGTTGAGATACGTCAAGACCGCGGCATTCCTGTCGTTCATGCGCGCCTCCCCCAAAGGCAATTCTACGCCGGCGGAGAATCGGTCGTCATATTTTGTGCGATACTAACTTCCCGACGACCCGGACTCCCTGAACCACTGGATCTAAAGCGTCCCTTGCAAAATGCCGTTGACGCGCCCCCTCACCCTAGCCCCCCTAGCCTTTTCCCCCTGCAATCGGGGGAGAGGGAATTCGTTTCTTGGGCGAATCGTGAATATTCACGAAACGGCTGTCAACTTCTCACTTCAGCGCCAATGCCGGCCACCCTAAATTGCCGGTAGCGGGAGGCGTTCGGCTGCAAGGCATCAAAAAAGCAGTGCAAAGCTGGAGGAGAGCACATGACCGTCACGATGGATCTCGGGAACGCACTGGGGCTGCTTGGGGTGGGATTCTGTTTCGCCAGTTTCGTGATGAAGCGCATGGTGTCCCTGAGGGTGCTCGCCCTGGCGAGCAATGTCTGCTTTATCGCATATGGCCTGGTCGAATCGCTGCTGCCTTCGATCGTGCTCAACACCGCATTGTTGCCGGTGAACGCGCGGCGCTTGTGGGAAATCACCAAGCTGTCGAAGGAGATCGCGCGCGCCACCCAGGACTCTCCCGTTTCACAATGGCTGCTGCCCCATATGAGCCGCCGTTCGTTCAAGGCGGGCGAGGTCTTGTTCCGCAAGGGAGAAGTGGCCGACAGGCTCGTTTACGTTGCCAGCGGGGAACTCAGGATGCCGGAAACCGGCGGGCGGATCGGTCCGGGCGAGCTGATCGGCGAAATCGGACTCTTTTCTCCGGACCGAACACGCACGCAGACCATCGTGTGCGAAACGGACGGCGAACTCTATCAGATGACCGACGAAATGATCTTTCAGCTCTACTACCAGCATCCGAAATTGGGCTTCTATTTGATGCGGCTTGTTGCAGCACGGCTGATCGCCGATGTCCGCCGGCAGCAAGTGCAGGCGGCAGCAGCGTGAGGGGGAATGTGACCGGTGGTGATTGAACACGGCAATCCTTGACCACCCCGCCGCTTCGCGCCACCCCTCCTCATGCAGGAGGGGAGAAGTATTTGTTACACAGCCTTGAAAGGGGGGAGACCATGGTTCGCTTTATTCTGGCTCTGTGCCTATCGGTCTGGCTAGGTGGATGCGCGATATCGCCCGCGGTCATCAAGTCGGACACACTCGCTTTTGGCGAGGTCATCGAAGAAACAACCAACAAGCTCCTGGTGGTCAATCTCCTGCGCGCGCGCGACAAGGCCCCGCTGCATTTCGCCGACATTTCCCTGATGCGCCAATCGATGCAGCAGTCGTTCTCCCTCGGGTGGCTCGATTTCATCGGCGCCTCGCGCGCGCCCCCGTCGACGCGCGACAGCGTGACCCTCGGTGCAAGCGTTCAAAAGACCCCGAGCTTCGACCTCAATCACCTCCATTCCAAGGACTTCATCACGGGGATCACGTCGCCCATCGATCCGAAAATCGTGAAATACTGGCTGGATCGCGGTCTCGACCGGCGCCTCGTTCTGCTGCTCTTCTTTTCCGGGGTGGAAATCGTTGAAACGCACTCGGAAAAGGGTCCCGTCACCACGATCAAGGTTGCGAACTCGCCGCGGGAAGCGGTGGACATCATCAAGGCCAGAAAGCAGGGATTCGCCGGGCCTGAGGCCCTGCTGTGCGACAGGCAGTCCGACTTCGAGCGCTACCTCAAGCTCCTCAACAAAGTGAAGACATTCTTCGCCCACAACTACCGGGAACGCCGGCTGCTCGTGAGGGGCCTGCAACCGGGCGCGCCGGAGGACAGCAAGAACCTGCAGGCTTTCGCCGCGCTCGACCAGACGAAAATGCAACTGGTCTATGACCGGGGGCGGAGCACCTACAATGTGTACTCATTGTCGAGCGAACAGAAGGTCGCGTTCTGTTTCTACGACGATGCCCAGCCCGCCGGGCCTGCATCCGCCCAGATGGAGTTCATCGACTCAGGCCGCGAATCGGGAACCGACCGGAGAAACTGTTTCCAATCGGTGGTCGACGTCGGGACGGAGGATGTAACCAGAAGGGCGATCAGCCCGACGCCGGTATTTTTCCCCGGAGTGGCTGCCGTGCAAGAGGAGTCCCGTTACTGCGGGATCTACAACCGCTTCAGCGGCACCGTGCAGAGCCCGCCAGCGCAGCCCGGCGGCTATCCCAGGCGTGAGCTGCGGCTCTTCATCCGGTCCGTCGGAGAGATGTTCCAGTTCCTGGGCGATCTCCTGTACTATCAGGAGGAACTCCGGAAACACCTCGACGAAAATTCGCAACTCGGACTCAAGCTCAACACTCCGGTGACGTTCGGATATTGCGGCGATACCCCCGAGCCCGGCTGCGACGATGTTTTCATTCGCCTTGATGGGGACCCCTGCAACGCGCGCTTCTCGCTCACCTACCGGGACAAGGAATACCACGTCGCCAATTTCGATCCGCCAGGCAATACCTACCGCCAGAGCCTCAACTGCCGTCCGGACCCCACGGCGCGGAAGGACCACACGATCGAGGTGCTGTCGGTGCTTCACCAACTGGTGGGCTTGAACAAGTCCGCGACGGACGTGAGGTCGACGCCTTCGGTGCAGGTGCTTCCCTAAGGCTTGCCGGATTCCGGATCCCCCGGCTCAAGACCTGCGCGGCTAACGGCAGCATTGCGCGTCCGGAATGACGGACCATGCTACCGCGCCCCCTCACCCTACCCTCTCCCCCAAAACAGCTTGGGGGAGAGGGAATGTATTGCTATTACTTGCTACCGATCGCCAGCATGAGCTGGTTCAGGCGCTTGACGAACCCCGCCGGGTCTTCGAGCTGTCCGCCTTCGGCGAGCAGCGCCTGGTCGAACAGGATCTGGCTCAGGTCGTTGAAGCGCCCGTCGTCGGCCTCGTCCCTCACGCGTTGCACCAGCGGGTGGTGCGGATTTATTTCCAGGATCGGCTGCGACTGCGGCGCCTTCTGTCCGGCCGCCTTCAGCAGCCGCTGCAGATTCGCGCTCAAGTCGTGCTCGTCGGCGACCAGGCAGGCCGGGGATTCGGTGAGCCGCAGCGTCACGCGCACTTCCTTGACGCGCTCGCCGAGCGCCTTCTTGACCTTCTCGGTCAGGTCCTTGAACTCGCCGGCTTCCTTCTCCTGCTCTTTCTGCTCCGCCTCGTCCTCCAGCTTGCCCAGCTCCAGCCGGCCTTTGGCCACCGACTGCAAGGACTTGCCTTCGAATTCGGCCAGGTGTGACACCACCCACTCGTCGACCCGGTCGTACATGAGCAGCACTTCCACGCCCTTCTTGCGGAAGATTTCGAGATGCGGGCTGTTCTTCGCCGCCGCGAAGCTCTCGGCAGTCACGTAGTAGAGCTTCTCCTGCCCCGGCTTCATGCGGCTGACGTATTCGGCGAGCGATACGTCTTGCGCTTCGGTGTCATGGTGCGTGGACGCGAAGCGCAGCAGCTTCGCGATGCGTTCGCGGTTGGCGTGATCCTCGCCCGCGCCCTCCTTGAACACGCGACCGAATTCCTTCCAGAACGTCGCGAATTTGTCCTTCTGGTTCTCGGCGAGATCATCGAGCAGCGACAGCACGCGCTTCACGGACCCGCCACGGATCGCCTCGATGTCTTTCGATTCCTGCAGGATTTCCCGCGAGATATTGAGCGGCAGATCGTTGGAGTCGATCACCCCGCGCACGAATCTGAGGTACGCCGGAAGCAACTGCTCGGCATCGTCCATGATGAACACGCGCCGCACGTAGAGCTTGATGCCGCGCCGGTGCTCGCGGTCCCACAAATCGAACGGCGCGCGGGCCGGAATGTAGAGGAGTTCGGTGTATTCCTTCCTGCCCTCGACCCGGGCGTGGGTGTAAGCGAGCGGCGGTTCGAAATCATGGGCGACGTGCTTGTAGAACTCGTGATACTGCTCCTCGGTGATTTCCGATTTCGAACGCGCCCACAGCGCGCTTGCCTGGTTGACCGTCTCGTCCTCGCCGGTGGCCTTGTTTTCGCCCTTGTCCTTGTCCCACTCTTCCTTTTTCATCACGATCGGCAGCGTGATATGGTCGGAGTACTTGCGGATGATCGAACGCAGCCGGAAGCCGCTCAAGAGTTCGTCCTCGCCCTCGCGCAGATGGAGCGTGACTTCGGTGCCGCGCGCGGGTTTTTCGACCGTCTCTATCGTGTAGTCGCCGCTGCCGCCGGATTCCCAGCGGACTCCGTGTTCCTGGGTAAGCCCTGCGCGGCGGGTGACCAGCGTCACTTTGTCGGCAACGATGAACGAGGAATAGAAGCCGACGCCGAATTGGCCGATCAGGTGCGCGTCCTGCGCCTGGTCGCCGGTGAGGCTCTGGAAAAACTCGCGCGTGCCGGACTTGGCGATGGTGCCGATCTGCTCGATCACCTCCTGGCGCGACATGCCGATGCCGTTGTCGGATACCGTGATGGTGCGCGCCTTGGGGTCGTAACTCACGCGGATCCTGAGTTCGGCGTCGTTCTCGAAGAGCGCCTTGTCGGTGAGTGCTTCAAACCTCAACCTGTCGCAGGCATCCGAGGCGTTCGAGACCAGCTCGCGCAGGGAAATCTCCTTGTTGCTGTACAAGGAGTGGATCATCAGATCCAGCAGTTGCTTGACTTCGGCCTGAAAACCCCGGGTTTCCCGGGTTGCCACATCCGCCATGTTTTTCTCCGCTAAAACAATCTATTGGATAATTGGGCCGACACCGGATTTTTTCAAGTCGTAGCCGCTCCGCGGATTGGCGGCGGTCCGCACAAAACTGTAACATTACCGCGGCAAACACTCACCGGCTGACTACAACTCTATTATTCCGAGGAGGAATCGTGCTTACGTTTCGGATCTTGTCACGTTGTGCGCTGGTTCTATGCTACAGCGCGATAGCAATCACGGGCTACGCCCAGCAGCAACTCACCATCATCACCTCGTTCCCCAAAGACCTCACCGAGATCTACAAGAAGGCGTTCGAGTCCCGCAATCCCGGGGTCAAGGTCGAGGTGCTGAACCGGGGCACTTCGGCGGCGATCGCCTTCGTGCGCGAAGCCCCGGCGGGCAACCGGCCGGACGTGTTCTGGGCCTCGGCCCCCGACGCGTTCGAGGTGCTGGCGAGCGCGAACCTGCTCGAGAAGTTCAGCGGCGCGAACGCGGCGGTGCCGGCCACGATCGGGACTTACCCGATTAACGATCCCGAAGGGCTTTACTATGGGCAGGCGCTCGCCGGATACGGCCTGATGTGGAACACGCGTTACCTCAAGGCCAACAAGGTACCCGAGCCGCGCGAGTGGGCCGACCTGGTCAAGCCGGAGTATTTCGGGCACCTCGCCATTTCGGCGCCCTCGCGCTCGGGCACGACCCATCTCACAATCGAAACCATCCTGCAGGGCGAAGGCTGGGAAAAAGGCTGGAACCAGATCCTGCAGTTCTCCGGTAACTGCGCCGCGATTACCGAACGCAGTTTCGGCGTGCCCGACGGAGTGAACAACGGCCAGTTCGGCATCGGTCTGGTGATCGACTTTTTCGGGCTTTCCGCCAAGGCTTCGGGCTTTCCCGTCGAGTTCGTCTACCCGTCGGTCACGGCCATCGTTCCCGCCAACATCGGCTTGCTCGCCGGCGGAAAAAATCCCGATCTCGGCAAGAAGTTCATCGCCTTCACGCTTTCCGAGGACGGCCAGCAACTGTTGCTCGAGCCCAAGATCAGCCGCCTGCCGGTATTGCCCGCCATCTACGCCAAAGCGCCCGCGGGCTACCCCAACCCGTTCGGCGGCAAGATCCAGGCCAAGGTCAAGTTCGACTCGAACCTGTCGCGCTCGCGCTATTACGTGGTCAACAGCCTCTACGACCACGCCATCACGTTCCGCCACAAGGAACTCGTGGCCGCGACCAAGGCCATCCACGAGGCGGCCGAGAAACTCGCCAGGAATCCGAACCCGCAGGCGAGGAAGCTGCTCGACGAAGCGCGGGAGCTCGCCTACAGCCCGCTGGTGTCGGCGCAGCAGGCCGCCGACCAGGACTTCCTCAAGCTCTACACCACGACCAAGCGCGACGCGTTGAAGACCAAGCAAATCACCGCACTCGAGGAGCAATGGGGCCAGCAGGCGCGCAAGAACTACACCCGCGCCGAAGAGCTCGCCAAACAGGCCGCGGCGACGGCGAAGTAACAGAACCCGTGAATGGGTGAACGGGTGAACGGGTGAAACCCCTCGCCCCGCGCCCGCGGAGGGCGGAGCAGGTTCCGTCGGCCTTGGCCGATGGATGCGACCCCGCAGCGGGATGCAACGCGCCGGATTTCCGCGTGCTTATGCGCGCCTCCACGGTCGCATCCCCACAAGTGGGCGCGTCGCAGGGCGGAGGAGGGCCCCTTTGGGATCTGACCCCGGAGACGCGCGTAGGATCGGCGTTTACACGACGCGCTCATGATCGGCTCCACGGTCGCATCCCGCAAGCGGGTCCCTGCTCCACGTTGCGCCGATCCCTGTTCCACGTTCCGGCGCGCCTCTCCCCAGTGGACGGGAGAGGGAGTTTTTTGTTTACTCATTCACTCGTTCACTCATTCACCCGTTCACTCCGCTGATCGGCGTTAATCGCAGCTTCATGTTCTCACGCTTTACTTTGTCACAGGCTGCGGTCGCAGCGCTGATCGCGCTGTTCCTGATGGTGTTTCTCATCGTGCCGGTGGTGACGGTGGTGTACGTCGCCTTCGCCGACGGCGACGGCGGCTTCACGCTGTCGCACTTGGTCTCGTTCTTTCACATTTCGCTGATGCACGAATCGTTCTGGAACAGCCTCTACGTGGGCTTCTGGAGCGTCGCGTTCGCCAGCCTCATCGCGGTGCCGCTTGCCTACTTCACGGTGCGCTTCGAATTCCGCGGCGCGGCTCTCATCCAGACGCTGGGCGTGCTCCCACTCATCATGCCGCCGTTCGTGGGCGCGGTCGCCATGCAGCTCATCTTCGGCCGCAGCGGCGCCGTCAACCTGCTGCTCAACGACTGGTTCGGTTTCACCGTGCCGATCATGCAAGGGCTCAACGGCGTGATCTTCGTCGAGGCGCTGCATTACTTCCCGTTCATCCTGATGAATCTGGTGGTGGCGCTCAACAACATCGACAGCTCGATGGAAGAGTCGGCGCAGAACCTGGGCGCGAGCGGTCTGCGCCTGTTCCGCCGCATCGTGTTCCCGCTTGCCATGCCCGGCTACGTCGCGGGCGCGGCGCTGGTGTTCATCAAGGTGTTCGACGACCTCGGTACCCCGCTCGTGCTCAACGTGACCAACATGCTCGCGCCGCAGGCCTATCTGCGTATCACCACCATCGGCATCGAGGACCCGATCGGTTACGTGGCGAGCGTCATCATGGTCGCCGCATCGCTCTTCGCGCTGTGGGCTTCGACCTGGGTAATGCGGGGCAAGGACTACGCGACGCTGCAGCGCGGCTACTCGGGGCTCGCCAGGCGCAGGCTCAGCGCCCGCCAGTCGCTGCTCGCTTACTGCTGGATCGTACTGGTGCTGCTGATCGTGCTCGCGCCGCATATCGGCATTCTGCTGCTTTCGTTCGCCAAGGTCTGGAGCTTCAGCGTCGTACCCGACGGCTTTACCCTCGATCATTACGCGACGGTGTTCCAGGACTCTTCGCGCATGATAGGGAACACCATGCTCTACTGCAGCATCGCGGCGACGCTCGACGTGGTGATCGCCACGGCGATCGCCTACCTCATGCTGCGCACCCGCCTGCCGGGCCGCAACGCGCTCGATTTCACCGTCACCGTCGCGCTGGCGATTCCCGGCGTGGTGCTGGGAATCGGCTATCTGCGCACGTTTCGCGGCATCGAGATCCCGTTTACCGATGACCTTCTCACCTCTTCATGGGTGCTGCTTGCGCTCGCCTACACCGTGCGGCGCCTGCCCTACGCGCTGCGCTCCTGCGTCGCGGCCCTGCAGCAGCTTCACGTCTCGCTCGAGGAGGCGGCAGAGAATCTGGGTGCGAACAAACGCCGCGCCATCCGCCGCATCGTGGTGCCGCTCATGGCCGGCGGCATGCTGGCGGGTTTCATCATCAGCTTCATGACCGCCGCGGTGGAGCTGTCAACGACGCTCATGCTCGTCACCGCGCAACACAACGCTCCGATGTCTTACGGCATCTATCTTTACATGCAGAGCGCAGCGGGCCGCGGGCCCGGTGCGGCGCTAGGCGTACTCGCGGTAGTGCTGGTCGCGGTGGGCACCTATCTTTCGCACCGGCTCATCGGCAACCGCGCGGCCGCCATACAGGCGCAGGACATCCAGAGGCTGGGAGTGTAAGGTGCGTGAATGAGTGAACGGGTGAACGGCTAAAAAGTCAGGTCGATCATGGAGCCACTGAACCGGGTCAAAGTCGAGGTACGCAACGTTACGCTTGCCTACGGGTCCACGCCGGTGCTGCACGACGTAAGCCTCAGCATCGAGCCGGGCGAGTTTTTTGCGCTGCTTGGGCCCTCCGGGTCAGGCAAGTCGACGCTGCTGCGCCTGATCGCCGGCTTCAAGCACGCGCAGTCGGGTCAGGTGCTGATTGGCGGCGAAGACTTGTCACGCGTGCCGCCGTGGAAGCGCGACATCGGAATGGTGTTCCAGAACTACGCGCTGTGGCCGCACATGACGGTGGAGCGAAACGTCGCGTTCGGACTCGAGGAGCGCAGGCTGCCCAAGGATACGATACGCGCCAAAGTGGCGGCAGCCCTCGAGCTGGTGGGACTCAAGGAATACGGCGACCGGCGCCCCGGGCAACTTTCCGGCGGTCAGCAGCAGCGCGTAGCGCTTGCCCGCACCATCGCCATTGAACCCAAGGTGCTGCTGCTCGACGAGCCGCTGTCCAATCTCGACGCCAAGCTGCGCATGTACATGCGCGCCGAGCTGCTCGCCCTACAGCGCAAGCTCGGCATCACCACCATCTTTGTCACCCACGACCAGGAAGAAGCGCTGTCGATTTCCGACCGGGTTGCCGTGCTCGATGGCGGCATCGTCCAGCAGGTCGGCACGCCGATGGATCTCTACGACCATCCGGCCAACCGCCTCATCGCCAATTTTGTCGGCACCATCAACCTCTTCCCCGCCTCGATCCGTGATGCACAGCACGGCATGGTTCGCCTGACGTCAACCGCATTGGGTGAAATCACGCTGCCACGGCCGCAGCAGTTGCCGGCGTCGGGAAACGTGGAAATCGGTTGCCGGCCGCATGCGGTCACGCTGTTCCCCGCGGACACCACATTCGACCGCAGGCATCTCTGGCTGCAGGGCACGGTCCTCGGCCGCGAGTTCCTGGGCGAGTTCGTTCGTTACCGCGTACGTGCGGGTGAGACCGATATCGTCGCGGATCAGGCGCACCTTGCCGGCACTACGGCATTCGCGCCCGGAAGCGCGGTCAGCATCGGCATCCAACCCGGCGAAGTGCGGTTCATCGCCGGCTAGCCGGCGCGGCTGCCCGCAGACAAATCTCAATTTCAGCCGCGGGCCGCCGCCACCGTTCTGCGCGCGAAGAACATCAGCGGCAGTCCCAACAGCAGCACGCCGATCCCGAGTTGAGCGCCGATGCTGCTGGGGTCTTTGGACATGGCATAGGTTGCGCTGGAATACAGCATGTAAGCGCACATCGCGCTGAAGATGATCGGGGTCAGGGGGTAGAGCGGCACGCGGAAGTGATCGGTGTTGATCGGCTGTTGCCGGCGCAGGACGAACAGAGAAACACCGGTCAGAAGGAAAAACAGCCAGAACGCGGGCGCCGTGTAGATGACCATGGTCTCGAACCCGTCCGGCGTGAACGAAGCGAGGAACACCAGCACCAAGGCAATGGCGCCCTGAACCAGCAGCGCGTTGACCGGGGTGTTCGACCGTTCCCGCCACACTCCAAGCGCACGGAACATGGCGAAATCGCGTCCCACCGCGTAATTGGTGCGCGCACCGGTGAACACCGTGGCATTGAGTGTAGACAGCGCGGCGGCGACGACGATCAGGCTCAGCACCACTGCTCCGCCGCCGCCCAGCGTCGCCTGCATAAGGTCAGCCGCGACCGCCCTGGACGCCTTCATGCCGGCCAGCCCGAGGACATTGAGGTATGCCAGATTGAGCAGTACGTAAAGCACAGTCACCACCGCGATGCCCAGCACCAGCGCGCGCACGATATTGCGCCGCGCGTCGCGGATCTCCGCGGTGAGGTAAGCCGCTTCGTTCCAGCCGCCGTAGGTAAGCAGGATGAAAATCAGCGCGAGCTGGGAAAACAACGGCGCCGGCGAAGCCGTTGCCGGTGGCGCCGACGATGACGAGGCTCCGCCGATGGCGAGCCCCGCCACGATCACCGCGAAAATGGCGCAGGCCAGGGCAACCGTAAGGGTGTTCTGCAATAGCCTGCTTTCCCGCGTGCCGAGCACGTTGAGCGCGGTAATGCCCACCACGCCCAGCACCGCGTAGATCACAGAGCTCTTGGTACCCAGCGGCAGCAGTTGCGTCGCATAGTCGCCGAATACGAAAGCGATCGCGGCAATGGCGCCTGTTTGCACTACGCTCATGCGCGCCCACGCGAACAAAAAGCCCACCCAGCCGCCATACGCGCGGTCGAGAAAATAGTATTCGCCGCCGGCGTTGGGAAACGCGCTGCCCAGTTCGGCGTAGCACAGCGCGCCGACCAGCGAGATCACCCCGCCCGCCACCCACAGGGCGATGAACACTTCCTGCGTCGCCACGCTGCCGGCGACGATCGAGGGCGCCTTGAAAATCCCGGCGCCGATCACGATGCCGACAATCATGGCGACCGCGTCGAACATCCCCAACGTCGGCTGCGGCTGCGCTGCGGCGACGGTTGCCGGCTGCTGCGGGGCGGCGCTCACCGCAGCACGCTTTCAGCCGCGTCAAGCGCGCTCACGCGCAGCTCGCCACGCTTTTTCAGTCGCGCGGTCCATTTTTGCGGTTTCTGACCCGAGCCGATGGTCGCCGTGCCCTCGATCGCATCGCGCTGGATGCGCCCCTGGAAGCGGTGCTTGACCAAGCCCGCGCCCTGCGCTACGTCCACTTCGAAGCTCACCTGATCGCCGCGCACCTTGAACAGGGGCAGGCGCGCCTCCTTGCCGTCGACGCGCACATCACCGCTTACCTGCTGGAAACCCTGGTCGAAGTCGAACTCGTAGATCACGCCTCGCCCGCCGACGGGGATCAAGGACTCCCATTGCCCGGCGATGGTCGCCGGCACGATATAAAAGAAGATGTAGCTCTTGCCGGGGTCACCGACCGTCTTTTCCGGGACGATGAGGGTTTTCTGCTCGTCCGGAAGCCATTCGCCCAGGTCGTAGTCGTGGGTCACCACGCGCGTGCCCGGCTTGAGCGCGAGCAGCTTCGGGCGCAGCTTCTGGTTCATTTCCGGCAACAAATAGCTGGTGATCACCGTCGCCGGCGACAGGTCGGTCTCGAACAGGTTGCGCTCGAAGAACTGCGCGCGATCCGCCACCCCTTCTTTCTTCGCGCTGGTCCGCGCCTCTTTGAGCAGGTAGGTGTCAAGATCGACGCCGAAGCCGCGCGCGCCGAACTTCTTCGCAGCCGTGATCACGATGCGCCCGTCGCCCGAACCAAGATCGATGACGTAATCGCTGGGACCGACCTTGGCCATCTTCAGCATCTCGTCGACGACGACCTGCGGTGTCGGCACGTAGATCACGTCGCCCCGACCCTCCTGGGCGCGGGCCGCCACGGGAAACACCGCCGCCGCCAGCAACACCGTCCATAACACCCGCTTTGCATGAATCATTTTCGCTCCTCAGACATCAAAATTTGCCGTTGCGACGCGGGTAAACCCGCGTCGATAACCATTCTGCCGCGCGCGATGCGCACGGCACTCCATTCAAGCTCTGTGGGTCCGGCGCCGTGCAGGGTCACTTTACCCCCGATCGCATCGCCGCTGATGCGCCCCCTGAACTCGTGGCGCACCGCGCGACCGTCGATGTCCGCCACCATGACGAAGCTTACGTCCTGGCCGCGCACCCTGCCGTTGCCGAAGCGCGCGCTTCTTCCCCCGACCAGCGGCTTGCCTTCAAGCACCTGGAACATCTGGTCGACCGCAACCTCGTAGTCCCGCGGCGCGCCGCCAACCACCAGGCGCCACTGCCACCTGCCGGAAGCGTTGGCGGGAACGATCCACAGGTAAACGTCGCTCGACGGTGACCCGTAAGGCTTGTCCGGCACCGGCACCGTGAGCTTGTCATCCGGCTGCCAGTTGCCCATGTCGAAATCGTGGGACACGATGCGCGTGCCCGGCCTGAGCTCGGAGAAAAGCCGCGGGCGCAGCTGCAGGTTGATCCCCGGCAGCAGATACATCGTCAGCACCGTCGCCTTGCTGATGTCGGTGATGAACAGGTTGCTCGCATGAAACGTGACTTTACCGGACACGCCCTGCCGTTCCGCCTCGCGCTGCGCGTTG
>MERI01000040.1:39484-93226 GCA_001772005.1 Betaproteobacteria bacterium RIFCSPLOWO2_12_FULL_62_58
ACCAAGATCGATCAGGTAGTCGTTCGAGCCCACTTTCGCGATCCCGAGCATGGCGTCGACGACGTTCGGCGGTGTCGGCACGTACGGCACATCCGCGCCGCGCGCACCGGCTGCCACTCCCGCCAGCGCGGCCGCAAGCAATAGAACCTCAACGCAAAGACGCAAAGAAACGCCAAGAGCGCAAAGACGATCGAAAGTCTGATCGATTCTCAAATCAAGTGCTCCTCTGCGTCCTTTGCGCCCTCTGCGTACCCCTCAAGTACCCGTCAAGCGGGTATTAAAAAGAAGGGGTATTGAAAAGAATCTTTGCGTTGAAATTTGTCGTCGACTCCATGGAGGCTCTGTTCACGGGATGCTATTGCCCGACCTTCACCGCATGCCATTTGCCGGTGCTCTGGGTGTTCCCGACGCCGCGCCTGACTTCGCCTTCCATCACGCCTCCGCTCACCCGGCCTTCGAAATAGAGACTCGCTTCGTTGTCGCGGTCCTCACCGTCGACCACGACGAAACTGATCGCGTCGCCCCCGAGCCGCGGTTCCCACAGCGGCGCCATGATCTGGCCCTCGGCCCGCGCCAGGCCGTCGATTTCCTGGAAGCGCTGCCGCAGTTCCAATTCGATCGCGCGCTCCCCGCCCGGCAGTGCAAGGCGCATGCGCCAGCGTCCCGCAACCTTGGCCGGGACGATCCACAGGAAGACGTTCTTGCGGATCGTGACTTTCCGGTCCGGCTTCCAATCGTCCAGGTCGAAATCGTGCGCCACGACGCGGGTCCCGGGCTTCAAGTCGAGCAACTGTGGGCGCAGCCTGCGGTTAACGGCGGGCAGCAGATACATCGTGATCACCGTGGCCGGGCCGAGATCGGTCTTGAAAAGGTCCTGCTGCATGAACTTGACGCGATCTTCCACCGCGGCCTGCCGCGCGCTCTCCTCGCTCTGGATGATGAGATGAAAGTCGAGGTCGACGCCGAGGGCGCGCGCACCGAATTTCTTCGCGGCGGCGATCGGGATGCGCCCGTCGCCGGAGCCGAGATCGATCACGAAATCGCCGGGCCCGACGTTGGCGAGCCGCAGCATCTCGTCGACCACCACCTGCGGCGTAGGCACGAACGGCACGTCGAACTGCTGCGAGCGCACCGGTGTCGCCACGCTCGATGCAGCGCACGCGATGATTAGATAATAACGAAGTAGCGATGACGTGAAACGGTTCTTAACAAGTCGTCCTCGCCCCCGATTAGAGCATTCGAGGGCAGGCTGCAGCGGGGACCCAATAAAGCGGCCCCCCATCCTACCTTCCCCCGCAAGCAGGGGAAGGCGATACCCGCCTTTCGCGGGAATGACAGCGCGGTACTTGATCAGAGGTTCCATTGTCAATACTTGGCCGCGGGCAGGCGCGTCGCGCGCCAGCGGTTCCCGGTCAGAACCGGGCCGTAGCCCGAGCGCACCACGCCCTCCATCATTTCGCCTTGCACGCGCCCCTCGAAGCGGTGGCTCATGTCGTCTTCGACCAGGACGAAAGCGATGCGGTCGCCCACAAGCCGCGCCTCGAACGCCGGCAGGAAGCCGCCCGCCACCCGCGCGCCGCCGCGGATCTCCTGGTACCGCTGATCGAGATCGAATTCGTAGTCGCGCTCGCCGACCGGCAATCGCGCCCGCAGACGCCACTTGCCGGCGACTTGCGCAGGCACAATGTAAAGATAGTAGGTCTTGGAAATCATCACCCGGCGGTCGGCCTTCCAGTCGGGAAAACCGTAGTCGTGCGCGACGATACGCGTGCCGGGCTTGAGCTCCTTGAGGAGCTTGGGCTTGAGCCTGTCGACCAGCACGGGCAACAGGTACATCGTGACTACCGTTGCGTCCTTGAGGTCGGCTGCGAGTACGTCTCCATGGCGAAACACCACGCGGTCGGCGACACCGGCGCGACGCGCGTTGTCATTGCTTTCGCCAACGAGCGTCTCGTCGATTTCGACGCCGACGCCGCGCGCGCCGTAGTCCTTGACCGCGGCGATCACGATGCGGCCGTCACCGGAGCCGAGATCGATCACGACGTCCTGCGGTCCGACCTCCGCGAGGCGCAGCAATTCATCGACGTTGAGCCGGGTCGAGGGCAGGTACGGCGTGGGGGTATCGAGCACTTCGCTCGCCGCCACGCAGGACGCCGCGCCCAGCGCGAGCAACAGCGCAAGCGGCAACCATAACGACCGTGCGTAAATCGCCCTGAAATCCGCCATCATTGCAACAATGGCATTGGCGGCGCCTTGAGCGCGGCGTGCGCCGGCTCGATGAGTTCAGTGCGGGACGCGTTCCAGGCGAGTTGCAGCGCGCCCTGCTTGCGCACGATGCGCGCGTCGCCATCGATCGCGTGATTGATGATGCGCCCCGAAAACTGGTAGCGCAACGCCTCGCCGCCGCTCGCCCCGGTCGCCACCAGATCGATGCGCTCGCCGGTGAGCTTCGCGTCTTCGATCTTCAGGTTGCGGCCACCCATGGTAAGGGTACCGCTGATTTTCTGGAAATTCTGGTTAAGCGTGAGTTCGAAGATCTCAACCTTGCCGTCGATCGCGAGCTGCCAGCGCCACTTGCCGGAAGCCTTGCCCGGGACCACCCAGTAGAATACCTTGCTCTTGAAGTCGCGCCCCACCGGTTTGTCGGGTGCGTCGAGCACCAGAGCGAGATCGGGCGGCCAGTCGCCCATGTCGTAATCATGGGAGACGATGCGCGTGCCGGGCTTGAGCGTGGCGAGCAACTTGGGCCGCACCATCAGGTTGACCTCGGGCAGCAGGTAGAGGGTCAGCACCGTGGCCGGGCTCACGTCCGTTTCATGGAGGTCGCGCGCATAGAACACGGCACGCTTGCCGACACCAGCCTTGGCCGCGAGCTTGTTGCTGAGCACAACCAAGCGCTTGTCGAGATCGACGCCGAAGCCACGCGCGCCGTATTTCTTGGCTGCGGTGATGATCATGCGCCCGTCGCCGGAACCCAGATCGATCACATAATCCCTGGGCCCGACCTTGGCGATCTCCAGCATTTTGTCGACGACGTGCTGCGGCGTCTGCACATAAGGCGTATCGCCGTAATCCTGCGACCAGGCCGGCGGCGCGGCGCACAGCGCGGTGGCCAGTGCGGCCACGCACCACGCGCGAGCGCTTCCAGTCCCTTTCATAACACGGATCATTCTCTATTGATAATTGTATGACTGCGTGAGGTTGCTGACCCCCACCCTAGCCCTCCCCCTTTTGAAGGGGGAGGGAAGAACTTTCCCTCTCCCCTGCGGGGGAGAGCCTGCGCAGCGGGCGAGGGGGCCGGGTTAGGGTGAGGGGGTGTTATGCAACACTGGTTCTATTATTCATTCATCCAAAATTCAGTCACTGAAAGCGCCGACAAAGGTTCGCGCTGTCGGACGCATCGGCTCCGGTTCGGCCCTGGCCGCTTTGGCGGTGCGCTGCGCAGACCATTCGAGCTGCGCCTGGACGCGGCTGCCGGACAGCCTGGCGGTGCCGACGATGCCTTCGCCTTCAACCTTGCCGGTGAATTCGTGCTTCACCGGGGCGCCGTTCACTTCGGCGATGAAGCTGAACCTGATTTCGTCGCCGCGCAGCCTGGGATTCTGCAGGCTGACGCTGCGGCCGCCGATTTTCACGTTACCGGAAATCATCTGGAATTTTTGCGTCAGGGACACTTCATAGGCGTGGCTCTTGCCGGATACCGGCAGTTGCCACTGCCAGGTGCCGCCGACCCTGGCCGGGACCACCCAGAAATAGATATCGCTCCTGCCGCCCGAGCCGCCGTACTTGTCCTTCGCATCCATCTGCACGTGGACGTCCGGCTTCCAGTCGTCCATCGAGAAGTCGTGCGACACGAGGCGCGTGCCGGGTTTCAATTCGAGCAGCCTGGGCCGCAGCTCGAGATTGACCCGCGGCAGCAGGTACATGGTGATGACGGTGGCCTCGCTGACATCGGTCTCGAACAAATCGCGCTGATAAAACGCCACCTTGTCAGTCACCCCCGCCTTCCGGGCGTTTTCGTTCGCCTCGGAAATACGCACGGAGTTGAGATCGACACCGAAGCCGCGTGCCCCATGTTTTTTCGCCGCGGTAATCACGATGCGCCCGTCGCCCGAACCGAGATCGATCACATAGTCGCTCGCGGTAACTTTGGCGATCTGCAGCATGCGCTCGACGACTTCCTGCGGCGTCGGCACGTACGGCACGCTCGGCTCCGCCGCCCAGGCGCCCGTCGCCAGCATGCCCGGCAGCAAAGCCGCGGCGGCGCAGCTTAGAGTGCCTAACATAATGAACCACGTGTGCGTTGCTAGCCAGAACGGATTGATCACGCGAAGGGTGGCGCAGCTCATATCGCGAATATGAGCAAGCCGCCCGACAAAGTGTCCCGCGTAGGGCGGAGCAGGTTCCAACGGCTTCATCGTTGGATGCGACCCCGAAGCGGGACAATAGCGCGCCATATCCGCGGGCCTCATGCGCGCCTACGCGGTCGCATCCCCACAAGCGGGGCCCCTGCTCCACGCTGCGGCGCGCCGGCCGTTGTGACTGCAACCCTTCGGGCTGGCGCGAATTTTGGCCCATGGCATTGTCGCTCACCTTGTGAATATTCGCGATATTCACTGCGGCGAGCTTCGCGCCCTGAGCCAAAATCGTGCCAGCGCATCACGCGGTTCATTATGTTAGGCACTCTTAGCCCCCGCGCCAGCGTTCCGAACAACTGCGGTAAGTACTGCACGTCTAATCTCCTTCGCTCTTATAGAACGGGACCGTGAGGCGGATGCGCCGGTCTATCTCGTCACCGCTTAGAGTGGCGTAAACGTGTGGCATCGCTGACCCCCACCCTAGCCCTCCCCCTGGAATGGGGAGGGAAACTTTTTTCCCTCTCCCCCAGGGGGAGAGGGTTAGGGTGAGGGGGCGCGACTCACATCGGTTTGTCGGATCCCTGCGCCCACGGCGCTCATATGATAGATTTCGTGCTGCAAACCGCGCCAATTATACCCGATCATTTCCCTTGGCACTGCTCTACGCCATCATTTTCGTCTCCGGCAGCGCGATTCTGGCGCTCGAGCTGCTCGCTTCGCGCATCATGACCCCCTACTTCGGCGTCAGTCTCTACATCTGGACCGGCATTCTCTCGATCACGCTGGTGTCGCTCGCGCTTGGCTACTGGATCGGCGGCAGGTGCGCCGCCGGCAAGTCTGTCGCTGTCGAGCGGCTCACCCAGCTCTACACGCTGATGCCGGCGGTGGCCGCGCTCGCCATCGTCGCGGCATGCCTTGCCTATCCCTTCTTGTTTTCTCCGCTCGCGGGCTGGAGCCTTGTGCTCGGCGCTTTCGCCGCCTGCCTGATGCTGCTGTTCCTGCCCCTGCTCGCGACTTCCGCCATGAACCCGCTGCTGGTCGCGATTGCGCTGCGGACCAGCAACCGGCAGGTCGGGGACGCCGGCGCCGGAAAGGTATTCTTCGTGAGCACGATCGGATCGGTCTGCGGCGTGCTGATCACGGCGTTCGGCATGATTCCCTATCTCAGCAACTTCGCCGCCACGCTCACCGTCGCGCTCGCGCTCGCTCTGCTTTCGCTCGCTGCAGCGATGGCACCGTCTATCCGGCTCGGCGCCCGCAGTGCCGTGGGCGCCACCGCGGTGACGGCTGCGCTGGCCTCGATTCTGTTGCTTTGGCAGGCCGACACTTATACCGGCCGCATGGCGTCGGTCAGCTACGGCGGTAATACGTGGCGGGTCGAGGCGAGCTACGGCTCGCTGTTCGGCACGGTGAAAATCCTCAGAAGCAGCGCCGATGCCGACAACGGGCGCTTTTCCCGCATCTACTTCCAGGACGGGCTGGTGCAGAACACGGTCGACTCGAACGGCAAATCGATGTCTTTCTATACGTATGCGCTGGAAGCGCTTGCCTACGCCTACCGCCCCGACCTGCGCTCGGCGCTGGTGCTGGGGCTCGGCGCCGGCGTCGTGCCGATGCAGCTTGCGCGGCGCGGCGCCACGGTCGACGTGGTGGAGATCGATCCGGCTTCGCCGCGTGTGGCGCGCGAGTTCTTCGGCTTCGATCCGGCGCAAGCGCGCGTCCACCACGCGGATGCGCGCACGTTTCTGCGCGGCTGCCCGCAGCGGTTTGATGTCGTCGTCGTGGACCTCTTCCACGGCGACGGCACGCCGGATTATCTCGTCACCCGCGAATTTTTCCGTGACTTGAGGAACTGCCTGTCGGGCCGCGGCGTGGCGGTGTTCAACACCTTCGCGGATCTGGAGCGTCGGACGATCTACGCGCATTTCCTCGCGACGATGCGCGCGGAGCTGCCGCACATCGCGCTCTACCGTCCGGAGTGGCCGGGGGCCACGCACGTCAACAGCTTCGTGGTTGCCGCTGCCGATCCGCTGCCGGCCCCAGCCAAGGTCACGCTCGACTACGTTCCCGCGCGCCACAGCGAGGCATTGTGGAGCATGCTCGCCGCTCCGCGTCCGCTGGATGCAAATCTGCTGGCTGGAGGCCGGATCGTAACCGACGCGCGCAGCGCCGCCGCCCACGACATGGCACTGGGGCAGCTCGTCTACCGCCGCTCGGTGGTGGAAGCGCTGCCGCCCGCGCTGCTGCTCAATTGAAGGTGACGGAGAACAAGTCACGACAAAAAGTGATGGGAAGAAGTGACGGGAAGAAGTGACGGGAAGAAGTGATGGGAAGAAGTGACACGACGAAGTGACCAGAGGGATAACGATCTGTTCGTCACTCCTTTTTCGTCACTCTCTTTCGTCACTCTCTTTCGTCACCCTGTTTCGTCACCCTTTTTCGTCACTCTTCTTCGAGCCAGTCGCTAGGCGCCGGTGCGCGTCGCGGTCCAGCGCGCCGCGCCCTTGCCGGTCGCGAGTTCGACCGTGCCCTGCATCGTGTCGCCGCTCACGCGCCCGCTGAAGACGTGCCGACCGGCGCCGGCAGTGAGCGCGAAGCGGATCGCCTCGCCACGCAGCCCCGGCAGATCGAGCTTCGTGCTCCTGCCCCCCGCAAGCGCGCTGCCCTCGAACACCTGAAACTTCTGCTTGATGTCGAGATCGTAGTTTCCGCCCGCCGCCCCGTCGATCCGGAGCCGCCATTTTCCGGCGACTCTCGCTGGGACAATCCACAGATAAATCGTCGCGCGGGGCACGCCATTGATCTTCTCCTTTTCCGGCACGTCGAACGTGATATCGTCGTCCGCCGGCCAATCTCCGAAGTGATAGTCATGCGACACCACCCGCGTGCCCGGCTTGAGTTCGTTGTAGACCTTGGCCTGAAGATTGCTCATCATGCTCGGCAGCAGGTACAGCGTGAGCACGGTGGCGCGACTCAGGTCGGCCTTGAACACGTCCTGCACCTGGAATGCCACGCGATCGGCCAGGCCGAGACGTTTCGCTTCGTTGTTGCTCAGCTTGACGAGTTCGGGGTCGATGTCAACGCCGAAGCCGCGTGCTTTGAACTCCTTTGCAGCGGTGAGCACGATCACGCCGTCGCCGGAACCCAGGTCAATGACGAAATCGCTCGGCCCGACACCCGCCATGCGCAGCATCTGGTCGACCACCACTTGCGGCGTCGGCACATAAGGTCCGCCGGTGCGCTCGAGTTCTGCTGCCCGTAGCGGCGGCACGGCAGGCAATGCCAGCGCCGCTCCCGCCAGCAGAACCAGCACGCTCCGATATACTTTGTTCATATCAACTTCTCCTTCAGTCCGATCGATCAGGACAACGAAACACTCACGAACCGGTCACGGCCTGGTGAATTTCAGCACGAATTCGTCATTCGGCACCTTGGGCTTGAATACCGGGGCGTCGCGCGGATCATCGGGATTGCGCAGGAATCCGCCCTCGGCGACGAATTTGAATCCCGCAGCCTCCACCTCCTTGCGCACCACGCTCTCCTCGATGCGATGCAGCGTCTTGGTTTCGTTGGCACCGGTGCCCGGCCGCCCGGAATGATCGGCCACGACGTAGACCCCGCCGGACTTCAGCGCATTGAACACGGCGCGGTTCATCTTCGCGCGGTCGACGCCGATCCAGACGGTGTCATGATAGTTGAAGTTGAACGTAACGAGATCGAGGTTGCGAACCTCCGGCGGCACGGGATCCTCGAACTCGCGCACCAGATGTATCACTCTGCCCATCACCGGTTTCTTCAAGCGCTCGTCGAAACGGCCCTTGACGAAATTATCGAGAAAGTAGCGGCTGTTCTGGGCATAAACCACCCCCGTCGGACCCACCACGCGCGCCAGCAGCTCCGTGTTATAGCCCGCCCCGGCGCTGACATCGAGCACGCGCATCCCGGGCCGCACGTCATAGAACTCCAGCAATTTTTCCGGCGCGCGGCGCTGATCCGTGACGCGGTCCGCGTCGCTGCGATCACGGTCATGGACGATCCACAAGTAAGGCGGGGGGTCTTCGTTCAACATGCCGGCACACCCGCCCAGCAGCGCCACCACGCACAACCACACTAACCGCGTCACGCCGTCCGTTCTTCGCTGCGCATGCGTCATCGCTCGCTCCTTTGGTGTGAATCCTCCCGGCCTAGCAGCCTGTCGGACTTAAGTGTGCGACAGACTGCTTAAGGAGTTTGCCGGGGTCAAGTCCGGCAAACTCCTAGCGATATCTTAAACCAGCCGCACGGCGCCGATATAGTAAAATCGCTCCGGGCAAGCAAAACTGGCGACCTGCCATGACCAAAGTCTTGAGAACCTGCGGCGCTATTCTGCTGCTCGCCATGGCCAGCCAGGCCGCAGCCGATCTCTACGGCTATGTCGATGAGAAAGGCGTCGCCCATCTGAGCAGGGTGCCGCTGCACGAGGGCTATTACCTGTTCAAAAAGGAGCCGCCTGAGCCGTTGCCGGAAGAACCGCGTGCGGTAATTCCCGTCTTTCCGGTTCCCGCGGCGGCGCGCGACACGCGCATCAACCCAGCCCACCGCAAGCACTACGGGCCGCTGGTGACAGCGGTCGCCAGGGAACACAAACTTGACGTGGCGCTGTTGCACGCCGTCATCACCGTCGAGTCAGGCTATAACCCCAAAGCACAGTCATCCAAGGGCGCGATGGGATTGATGCAATTGATGCCGGAAACGGCTCGGCGTTACGCGGTCAAGAACATCTGGGACCCGCGCGACAATCTGAACGGCGGCGCGCAATACCTGCGCGACCTGCTCGTCATGTTTAACAACAACCTCTCGCTTGCGCTCGCCGCGTACAACGCGGGCGAAGCAGCGGTGGTCCAGGCTGGCAACGAGATTCCGCCGTTTGCCGAAACGCGCAGCTATGTACCCAGGGTGCTCGCGCATTACGACAGCTACCGCGTGCTCGGAACATGGCCAAAAGCCATCTCTAAATTTTGATTTTCACCGGCGTTCATCTGCAGTTAAACATTGTTTCGGGTTTTAAGGATGATATCTGGCCTTCCGCTGGTGCGCGCCGCACGCGAGGACGATCTCCCGGCGCTCACCGAAATCTACGCTCACCATGTCCTGCACGGTCTGGCTTCGTTTGAACTCGATCCGCCCGACACGGCCGAAATGGCGCGCCGCTACGCTCACGTGATTTCACTCGGCCTGCCCTATCTCGTCGCGGAACTCGGTGGCCGTATCTGCGGCTACGCCTACGCCGCACCGTACCGCGCGCGCCCTGCTTACCGTTTTACCGTCGAAAATTCGGTCTACATCCATCCCGACTGCGTCGGCAACGGCATCGGCAGCGCGCTGCTGCCGGCCCTGATTGCCGCCTGCGAGCAAGCGGGATGCCGCCAGATGATCGCGGTGATCGGCGACAGCGAAAACCGGCCATCGATCAGGCTGCACGAAAAATTCGGCTTCGAGCGCGTCGGGCTGCTGCCTGCGGTAGGCTGGAAATTCGACCGCTGGGTCGATTCGGTGCTGATGCAACGTGCGCTTGGCGGCGGTGCCGGCGATCAACCTGAAGAACATCATTAACCTGGATTATTCACATCCACTGCATCGAGCAAGACTGTGTGGGAGCGGGCTTGCCCGCGATTTCTCCGGCGCCCGACGGATCACGAGCAAGCTCGCCCCCACAAATATGAATAAACCGGCAGTGGGATACAAGTTCGGGCGGTGGGCGGTATCCATGCGAATCGGGTGTTTCCCACGGCATTTAGTGTGCCAAATAATCTTAACGAGTTGATCGGATTGAAGGATGACAAGGGTCGGCGCAGAATAGGAGTGTTCAACACCGCTTTTCGGCGGTCGACTTCAAGTTAGATTGGCCAATAATGCAGGCAGCTGATCACATCCTGTTGACCGGAGCAGGATTCACTCACAACTTTGGCGCACCGCTTGCGCGTGACGTCTGGAACCTCATATTCAATCATCCCGAGGTTCAAGGTGCGCCGAATGTACGCGGACTGTTTCTTGAGAATCAGGACTTCGAAGAAGCGTACAACATTACGATCTCAGACAGCCGTTTCACTCCAGCCGACCGACAAGCAATTCAATCCGCGGTCCGGGAGGCATTCGAGTATATTGACCGGACTGTGCGCGACTGGCTGTTTACCGTTAACAGCCCGCATCCTGTCAATGTCTATGGTGTCCAGAAGTTCATCAGTCGATTCGCGGGCTCTAAGAGTCGGCCCGGCCTCTATTTCACGCTGAACCAGGATTTGTTCCTTGAGCGGCATTACTACAACGGCGAACGGCCAGCTATGGTGGGGATTCAGCATCATCCTGATTGGTTCTCCAGCAGGTTTTTGAACCAGAAGCTAGGGCACGAACATTGGCGGAACCTGACCTCAACCGCGCTTGACGTCAGCGGACTATGTGCTGGTCACAGCTTCTTGTATGTCAAGCTTCACGGCTCATCAAACTGGTTCAGTTCTGATGGCCAGCAACGAATGGTTATTGGACGGGGCAAACTCGGCCAGATTGCGGCCGAGCCTCTGCTCGCGGCCTATTGGGAACTGTTCACGCAAGTTCTGACCTCTGGCAATAGACGTATCTTTGTAATCGGCTACGGGTTCTGCGATGAGCACGTCAATCAGGTTCTGGCCAAAGCGATTGACGGTAATCACATCGAACTATTCGTCCTCTCCCAAAAACCAGCTTCAGACTTGAAAGCAACGATGCAATCAAAGCCGTTCGGTGACCGCATTTGGAAAGGTCTACGTGGGTACTTTTCAGGAACCCTCCTCGACGTCTTCCCGGCAGACCAGTCAGAAAGTGCAATGTGGAGAGATATCAATCGCAAGTTCTTCTCTGCGCCGTGAACTGGCAATCTAACTTGCTGCTCCACCGGACCCTCGCGAGCTGCGCTCGCTCGGACCGGCGAGCGCCACGTTAGACCGCCATGTGCCGGAGTACAAAGGAGTGAGCCAGATGATCGAGGAAGGCAAACCCGCAGAACGTGTGGAGACTGGCGAGGAGACAGCAGCCCTGTACTCCGCGCTGCAGCAACTCGCGATACACAGTCAGGAGAACAAAAGCTTCACGCTCTACAATTTCCTGCTGTTCAATTCGTTTCTGCTCGTAGCATGGGCGACACTCTTCACTCAAGACCGAACCTGGATCGACGCCACAGCCTGTACCCTTCTCTGTCTCGTCGGTGTTCTCGCGGGCTTCGCGTGGGAGCCGCTCGGGAGAGACTATGCCGATGCTTCCGATCTCTTCCAGGCGCATCTGGTACGGTCCGAGGACTTCTTGCCGGCCCGCTGGCCACGGTCGTCGAAACTTCGGAAGGAACAGCTGGACAAGAAGGCGGAAAGCTCGTGGTCGCCATTCTCGGGCACACGAGTACGCTCAAGAGACCTTCTCGTCTATACACCACGCGTGCTGGAGGGGCTCTATGCGGCTCTCACCCTCCTATCTTGGGTCAAGCCGTATTGGGTGTAGATGTGCCGCTCTTGTGTGGGTCGCCGAATCGGAGGGAGGCGGTCTAACGATGGCATGCAGGCGACGGCTTACAGCGGCCGCTACGCTCCCGCTTCCAGCCGCGCCTGATGCCCGGCGTTGAACTCATGACCGAGGCCCTCGCATAGCCGGTCAGCGAGGAATGCACGCCATAGGTTTCCGCAACCTTGGGGGCGACCGCCGGCAGCATGGTTGTCGCCATCGTGCCGAGCGTCTGCACGGCGAGCAATATGCTTATCAGGAAGGCGAGGCTGAGCGCCTTCCGATGCGACCCATCGCCATCCATGGTGATGACTACTGCTGCACGGATGTTCGGATGCGCCTCGCGGTCCACGACGCGGCGCCACCCTGCGACACGATCTTGCCGCTGATGGTGTCGCCATTCACGGTGCCCTGAAACTCGCGCAGGGCATTGCCGCCGGCGGCAGGGTCCCGCAGCCGGAATCTGATCCTGTTGCCCTCCAGCTGCCCGTCCTGCAGCGCAATGCGCTCGCCGCCGTGGACCGCAGCGCCCTCAAGCTGCTGGAACTTCTGCGTGAAGGAAAGCATGAGGCTCTCATTGCCGGATCCTGAAACCGTGGCATGCCAGCGGCCATCCACCTTGGCCGGCACGACCCACAGGTAAACCGTGGATTGCCACGGGCCGGGCAGCGCGTACTTTTCCGTCACGTCGAGCGTGACTGTGCGATCGGGCAGCCACTCGATGAAGGAGAAGTCGTGGGACACCACGCGCGCGCCGGGTTTGAGCTGCGAGTAGATTCTGTCGCGCAGACTGTGCATCAGCTCCGGCAGCAGATAGAGCGTGATCACCGTGGCGTCGCTGATGCGCGTCTGGAGCACGTCCTGCTGCTGGAATCTGACGAGCTTGTCCACGCCCTGCCGCCTGGCTTCGGCATTGCTCAAGTCGACCAGCTCCCCGTCTATATCGACGCCCATGCCGCGCGCACGGTAGCGGCTGGCCGCGGTGAGCACGATGCGGCCGTCACCGGAACCGAGATCGATGACGAAATCGTCCGGCCCGACGCGCGCCATATTCAGCATTTCATCGACGACCGCCTGCGGCGTCGGCACGTACGGACCGCCGCTCCGCGGCACGTCGTCCGCGGCCGCCAGAGACCCGGCGCATGACGCAACCGCAAGAATCGCGAAGGCGATCCAGTACCCGACGCATTGCCTCACGAACGTCGCTCCGTGTTGCTTATCGATTGTCACCGTGCGCCTCGCAAGTCGTACGTGCTCAGGTCGGGAGGGCGGGAGATCGGGAGGTCGGGAGATCGAGAAACCGGGAGATCGTCAGGTCGGGAGGTCGAGAGGTCGGGAGATCGAGAAACCGGGAGATCGGGAGATCGGGAGATCGGGAGGTCGGGAGGTCGAGAAACCGGGAGATCGGGAGATCGGGAGATCGTAAGAAGGTCTTGCTTCGCACTCACGTACTCCCGCCCTCACGCCCTCACGGATTTTGTCGCTCTCCCGCCCTCACGGATTTTGTCGCTCTCCCGCCCTCACGGATTTTGTTGCTCTTTCGCTCTCCCGCCCTCACGCCCTCACGGATCTTGTTGCTCTCCCGCCCTCACGCCCTCACCTAGCTCTGCTGTTCCTCGAGCCCAACTTTCTCGCGCCAGTCCTTGCCCTTGAAGATGAGCGGTTTCAGGCTGAAGAGGAACAGCAGCAGCCCGAGGGCGAGCATCGTGGTCGTGATCGGCCGCTCAAGGAAGATCCCGTAGTCGCCCGCGCTCATCGCCAGCGACTGGCGCAGCGACAACTCCAGCATCGGCGCCAGCACCAAGCCCAGGGCGATCGGTGCGAGGTCATAGTGGAACTTACGCAGCACATATCCGATCCCGCCCATGATCAGCATCATCCACACGTCGATCATGCTGTTCGAGACCGAGTAGGTGCCGAGAATGCAGAAGACGAGGATGCACGGGTAGAGATAGGGGTATGGAATGCGCAGCAGATTCACGAACAATCCGACCATCGGCAGGTTGAGGATGAGCAGCACCACGTTGCCCACGTACATGCTGGCGACGAAGCCCCAGAAGAGTTCGGGCTGCTGGCTGATCAGGAGCGGTCCCGGAGAAATGCCGTGCACCATGATGGCCGCGATCATCACTGCCGTGACCGGGCTCGTGGGAATGCCGAGCGCCATCATCGGCACGAAGGCGCCGGAGGCCGCCGCATTGTTCGCCGATTCGGGACCGGCGACGCCCTCGATTGCACCTTTGCCGAAGCGTTCGGGATCCTTCGCCAGCCGCCGCTCGATCCCGTATGAAACGAATGAGGCGATGATGTGCGCCGAGCCGGGAATGATGCCGATCATGAAACCGAGCAGGCTGCCGCGCGCGATCGGCCCGACCGAAAGGCGGAATTCCTCGCGCGAGGGAATGAGGTCGCGCAGTTTCGGCTTCTGGACCTTGGGCGCGGCCGCCTGCCCCGCCGTGAGCAGGATTTCCGAGATGCCGAACAGGCCTACGGCGACCGGCACGATGCCCACCCCATCGCCGAGTTCGACAATGCCGAAGCTGAAGCGGGTGTAGCCGCTCATCACATCGATGCCGATCATGCCGAGCAGCAGACCGAGCCCGGCCGAGGCGAGCGTCTTGAGCATCGATCCGCCGCTCATATAGGCGAGGATGAACAATCCCATCATCAGCAACGCGGTGTATTCCGGCGGCCCGAAACGCAATGCGAACTCGGCGAGCGTCGGCGCCAGCAGCATCAGCCCGATCACGCCCGCCGTGCCGGCGATGAACGAGCCGATCGCGGCAATCGCAAGCGCAGGACCGGCTCGACCGTTCTTGGTCATCTCGTAGCCGTCGATGCAGGTCATCACCGAGGCCGCCTCTCCGGGAATCCGCACGAGAATCGAGGTGGTCGAACCGCCATACATCGCGCCGTAATAGACACCCGAGAGCAGGACGATTGCAATGATCGGATTGAGACCGAACGTCGCCGGCAGCAGCAGGCTGATGCCGGCCAGCGGCCCCAGGCCCGGCATCATGCCGACCAGGGTGCCGATGATGCAGCCGATAAACGCATAGACCAAGATCGTCGGGCTGAGCGCGACGGAAAAGCCGAGCATCAGGTTTTGAAAGGTCTCGGCCATGAGTCTGATGATTCGGGTATAGGGGCTATCGAGCTTTGAATAATTGGCTAACAGTCGTAATAGGTCGATGTCATTCCCGTGGAAACGGGAATCCATACCATGCATCGCGCTTCGTGGTAGCTCAGTATGGGTCCCCGCCTTCGCGAGGACGACATTCATTTGTTAGTCGATTATGCAAGGATCAATAGGGAATAGGGGCTTGCAACTTCAAAATCCGGACCCGAACCCCGAAGCCCGTCTTGTCTGTCTGTCGAGTCCCGAGTCCCAAGTCCCGCCGTTTTTTCATTTCTCATCGTTCCGCGTTCATCGTTCATCGTTGCCCTTAGAACCCCCAGGGGCTGCGCGGCAGCGGCACGTGCAGCAGATCACCCACGATGTAATAGGAAATGAATCCGAATCCGATGGAAACCAGCGCCACCGGCAGCAAACGCCTACGCTCGAGTACGCCCAGGAAAAAAATGAGGAGCGCAATCACGGTCAGCCGGTAGCCGATGCGCTCCAGGGCGAAGGCGCCGACGCCGCAGGCGAGCAGGATCATGATGGCGCGTGTCGTCTCAGGCCAGCGTATCTCGGCCAGAAGCTGCGACTTGGCTCCCATCAACGCGATCAACAGCCCCATCACACCAAGAAAGATCGCGAGCAGCAAGGGCATGTAGCCCGGCCCGGGTTCCTGGAGCGAGCCGATCGGATAAACGCGATTCTCCCAAGCGATATACAGCGAGAGCACGAGCAGCATCAATCCGGAGAACTGATCGCTGCGCAACCCGTGCATTACCCGTTTCCAGCCGCTTTCCTTGGTCGTCACACGTGCCTCCGGCAGTCACTCATTTCTTGGTCTCGACCTTGCCAACGATCTTCACCAGCCCGGCCAGGCGGTTGGCATCGGCTTTCCAGTACTGCTGGAACTCGGGTGCGTCCTTGTACTGCACGAGCGATCCCAACTTGGCCATGGTGCTCTTGAAGTCGGGATCTTCCACCGCCTTGCGCGCCGCGTCGCGCAGCACCTTCATCGCGGAATCCGGTGTGCCCCGGGGCGCGAACATGCCGGCCCAGATGTAATACTCCACATCCTTGTAGCCGAGCTCCCTGAACGTCGGCACATCCGGGTAGGAGGGATGCCGCTCGGCGCCCCAGCTCACGATGGTGCGCATCTTGCCGGACTTCACGTGGGCGCTGATCGCTGCGGGCCCCCCCGCGGTGAGTGCGACGTGGCCGCCAAGCAGCGCAAGGACGGCGGGGCCGCCGCCGGGCGTCGGCAGATGCCGCATCTTGAGTTTGGCCGCGTGCAGGAACATCTCCATCGGCATGTGCAGCGCGCCGTAGATGCCGGAAGACGAGAAGGACAGCTCGCCCGGCTTGGACTTGGCGAGCGACACCAGTTCCTTCAGTGTTTTCACGGGCAACGAGGGGTGCACCACCAGAAGGGTCGGATCGGCCGAGATCAAAGCGATCGGCGCGAACTGGTCGAGCGCATAAGCCGGCTTGCGATTGAACAGCTCGTCGGCCGCGGGTATCACGGAAATGCTCGAAAGCGCCATCAGGATCGTGTAACCGTCGGGCTTGGCGTTCGCCACGGCGGCGTTGCCGACCGCGCCGGCGGCGCCCGTTCGATTCACGACCGCCACCGGTTGCTTGAGCACTTTTTCCATCGCGGCGGCCGTCGGCCTGCCCGTGATGTCAGCCACTCCGCCGGGCGGAAACGCAACGACCATGGTGACCGAACGACTGGGGAACACCTCCTGCGCGATTGCGGGGGCAGCGGCCAATGCCAACAATGCCGCCGCTGAAAATATTCTCGTTGTCATTGCTCTCTCCTCTGGAAAATGGAGTTACTTGTCGGTAACCTTGCCGATGCGCCGGACCACTTGAGCGAGTTTTTCGGCGTCCTTGTCCCACCACGCCTTGAATTCACCGGAGTCCTGGTAGGCGATGGGGGTCTGGATTTTATCCATGCCCTTGATGAATTCCGGATCGCTTACCGCTTTACGCACCGCCTCACGCAGCGTACTGAAAACCTGCGGCGGAATATGCTTCGGCGCAAACAGACCGGCCCACAGATAGTATTCAATGTCGTAACCCAGCTCCTGAAACATCGGAACGTCAGGAAAGTCCGCGAGCCGCTTGCCGCCCCATTGCGCGAATGCGCGCACTTTGCCCGACTTCAGGTGCGGCGCGGCGAGCGCGGGCGGCGACGCCCAGGAGACCGCGTGACCGCCGAGCACCGCGGTCATGGCCGGCGCGCCGCCGGTGGTGGGCAGATGCCGCATCTTCAGTCCCGCCGCCTGCAGGAACATCTCATACGGCACGTGCGAGGCGCCGTAGGGACCGGATGAGGAGAAGATCATCTCGCCCGGCCGCGCCTTGGAAATGGCGACAAACTCCTTCAGATTCCTGGCGGGAATCGAGGGATGCACGACCAGCATCGGCGGGTCGGCGTTGAGACGCGCGATGCCGACGAACTGGTCGCGCGTGTAGATCGGCGGGCGTCCGAACAGCTTATCGACCTCCGGCTGTGTCGAAATGCTGACGAGGTGCACGATCAGCGTGTAGCCATCCGGAGCCGAGTTGGCGACATACTGCGCGCCGGTCGCGCCCGCGGCGCCCGGCCGGTTCACGACGACTATCGGCTGCTTGACCATGCGCTCCAGAACCGGCGCCAGCTGGCGCGCGGTCAGGTCGGAAATGCCGCCCGGCGGGAACGGCGATACGACATTGATCGCCCGGCTCGGATACTTGTCCTGGGCCCACCCTGCGTACGGCATGAACAACATGAACCCAAACAGTACTGGCAGCCAACGTGTATTCATACCTCCTCCTCCTGTTGGATCGCTTAGGTTTGCGATTTTAGCTGCGATTTACGCTTCCGTGTCGTCCGGGCGTCACGCCGCCACCACGCGATTGCGCAGTTGCCCGATACATTCGATCTCGCAAATTACCACATCGCCCGCTTGCAGGTAGCCTTGGGGGGCGACCACGTCCTTGCGCATGGGTTTCTTGCCGCCCAATTCCGGATCGGTGCCCCACGCGGTTCCGCCCGGCGTGCCGGTCGAAATCACGACGCCCGGCTTGAGCGTGACAAACGTCGAAAAGAACGCGATCAACTGCGCGCAAGTCCAGATCATCTTCGCAGTCGAGTTGTTCTGTCGCAACTCGTCGTTGACCCGGGTTTTCAGCTCCAGATTCTGCGCGTCGGGAATCGCGTCCGCCGTGACGATGGCCGGGCCGATCGGCGCGCAGGTATCGAAGTTCTTGCCCGGTCCGAGATTGTAGACCGAAGAACCGTCGGCGCGCAGCGTGACCTGCCGGTCGCGTGCCGTCACATCGTTCACGATGGTGTAGCCGAAAACATGCTCCAGCGCGCGTTCGACCGGAATATGCCGGCCCGGCTTGCCGATCACGATCGCAAGCTCGGTCTCGTAGTCGAGCTTTTTCGTCACCCGCTCGTCGCGAACGATGTCGTCGTCCGGTCCGATGACACCGAGCGCGGTTTTGATGAAGAATTCAGGATCCTTGCGCGTCACTTCCGGTTTCTCGTCGCGATGATCCCAGTAGTTCTCGCCGCTGCACAGCAGCAGCGTGGGAATGAGCGGCGCCGCCAGTTTGACCTTGCCGGCCGGCGTGCGCCCCACCCCGGTTTTCCGGGAATTCGCGAGCGCGGCGCGTACTACGTCCAACCCCGATTCCCCGGCGGCGATCAGCCGGGCCATGTCGGACAGCGCCGACAATAGCTCCGTTTTGGTGCCGACCGGGCACGCGTCGAGCAGATCGATCACATGACCGCCGTCGAGCGCACCCAGGCGTACCGCGCCGTTTCTGTTGTAGCGAACCAACTTCATAACAGCCTCAAGATTTTCAGCCAACGGGGTTCTCCAGCGTGCCAATCGGCTCGATCGTGATCGCGACCACATCCCCTTTTTTGAGGAATTTCGGCGGGTTGAAGCCGATACCGACCCCGACACAGGTGCCGGTCGCAATGAGATCGCCCGGCTCCAGCGTCATCACGCGCGACAGCGTCTCGATCAGGGTCGGGATGTCGAAGATCAATTCGCTCACCATCGCGTCCTGCCGCACCTCGCCGTTGACGCGCGTGATCAGGTGCAGCTTGCCTACGTCCTTGATCTCGTCTGCCGTGACGACACACGGACCCATCGGACAGTAGCCATCCAGGCTCTTGCCGAGAAACCACTGCCGGTGGCGGTTCTGCAGCGTGCGCGCGGTCACATCGTTGACGATGGTATAGCCGTAAACGTGGTCAAATGCGTCCTTCCTGGCGATGTTGCGGCCACCCTGACCGATCACGACCGTGAGTTCTCCTTCGTAATCGGTGGAATCGGTGTAGTCGTTGGCGCTGGGGATCGGCTCGCCGGGACCGATCACCGAATTGGGCCATTTGGTGAACATGATCGGCACCTCAGGAATGGCTTCCTTGCCGCTCGCATCGACACCACTGGAATGGAATTCCCTGGCGTGATCGTAATAGTTCTTGCCGACGCACAGAATGTTTTTTGCCGGACGGGGAAAAGGAGCGTGCAACTTGACATCAGACAACGGAATGCGGCTTTCGCCGCTTTTCACCGCGCGGCGCGCCCGCTGCAGGCCTTTCTTGCCGAGCGCGACAAAGGCAGTCATGTCGCGCGGCAGCCGCGTCGTCGCGGCGAGATCCACGATTTCGTTCGACGCGGTGTCGTGCACGCCGATGCGCACGCCCATGGCGTCGGAGAAAGTCACCAAACGCATTTAGAAGTTCCTTGAAAATCGTGACGGATGAAGCGTGACTGTTACTGCGTGACTGATGGATCGTGACTAAAGGCGTGGTCCGTGACGTGAGCCGGCATTTACGCTCTACCAGTCACGTTGTACCAGTCACGAATCACCGCTCACGCTTCACCAGTCACGCAGTTTCAGTCACGTCGTATCAGTCACGCAGTTTCAGTCACGCTTCATATCACTGGTCGGCCCGCGCGCCGGAGACCTTGACCACGTTGGCCCACTTGGCGATGTCGTCGTTCAGATGCTTCTCGAATTGAGCGGGCGTCATCATCATCGGTTCTGCGCCCTGCTCGTTCCACGTCTTTTTCACGTCGGGCCGGCTGGTGTACTTCGTAATCTCGGCGTTGAGCCGGTTGATGATCGGTTTCGGCGTTCCGGCCGGCGCCATGATCCCGAGCCAGATCGTCGTCTCGTAGCCCTTCACGCCGGCTTCCGATATCGTTGGCACATCGGGCAGTACCGCGGAACGCGTCCGGCCGGTGGTGCCCAGCGCCCTCACCCTGCCGGCTTTTGCGATCGGCGCCATGGTAGTGATCGCATCAATCATCATTTCGACCTGCCCGCCCATGACGCTGGTGCGCGCTTCGGCGCTGCCCTTGTGGGGCACGTGCACGACATCGACGCTGGCCAGCGCCTTGAACAGCTCGCCGGCCATGTGGTACGGCGTGCCGTTGCCCGAGGACGCGTAGTTGAGCCCGCGCGGCTTCGCTTTCGCGAGCGCGACGAGTTCCTTCACCGACTTCGCGGGAAGCGATGGATGCACTACCAGCAGCAGATCCGAGTAATTGATCGGGGCCACCGGGACGAAATCCTTCATCAGCGCGAAGGGTTTCTTCGGGATCAGCGACTCGTTGACGGTGTGGGTGTTCGACATGACCAGCAGCGTATAGCCGTCCGGGGCCGACTTCGCCACGATGTCGGTGCCGACGATCGAGCCCGCGCCGGGCCGATTCTCGACGACGAACGGCTGGCCGAGCGCCTCCTGCAACCGCGGGCCGAGGAAGCGCGCGTAGATGTCCGCTGGCCCGCCGGGGGAGTATGGCACGACCATGCGTACCGCCTTGGCCGGATAGCCCTGCGCCCACCCCAGTGGTGCATTCGCCAGCACCGCCGCCAAGACCAGAATGACCCGAATGCGTATTGTGTTCAAAGTGCACCTCCTCGCTTTTCTCACTGTTGTCGCGTGATTACCGTTACGAACCGCTGCCGAGGCTCCGTCGCAATTCGCGCGCGGCCAGTGCCTTGGCTTGAAGAATTCTGCGGCGGCCTTGCTTCATAGCGCCATTCACCTTCACCACCCACCTCCCGATTCGGATTGCCCGACCGCAAACCGCCGTCGAGGAACTCATTATAACCGCGCCCGAATGGCAAGGCAGTCAGCACAGCCGTGCCGGTACCTGCTGCGCGCGGCGCTCCTGCGCACGTCCGAGAGCTAGCGCGAGGATGAACCATCCGGCCGCCACCGGGACGGTCGCCAGCGAAATAGCTGAAATCTCCAGGCCCGCCCCGCGCATCGCCGCGAACAGCCAGCCGCTTACCGCATCCGCGCCGCGAAAGACAACGATGTCGATGACATTTTTTGCCTTGTATTTCTCCTCGCGCCCCACCACGGTGAACAGCACCTCACGTGCCGGATTTGAGATGGCGAAGTTGGCAGTCCGCTGGATCGCCTGAAAGGCAATGACCGCGGCCAGCGCCGGCGACACGGCGAGCGCCGCGAAGCCCGCGCCGAACACGATGGGAAGAAAACCAGTCGCCGGGCCCACGCCAAAGCGGGCGATGAGTTTCCCCGTTGCGCAGCATTGGACGACAATGGTGAGGATCCCGACGGCGAGATCGATCGTGGCGAAGATGCGCGTGCGAACCGCAGGGTCGTCGGAAGCGGCGGCGACAATGTTCGCCTGCTGGAAGTAGAGAAACGTCCCGGCCAGCGACAGCAGGGACACCCACAGCGCGATGCCAGCCAAATAAGGCGATCGCAGCACCATGGCGATGCCGGCGAGCGAGCTTCCGCCCAGCCCTGCGGACTCCGGTCGCGTGGTGGACGTTGTTTCCAGCGGTGCTACGGTGGCCTCGTTTCTGACTTTCGGCGCCGTCCACTCCAGCCGCTGCGCGCACAGCACCGCCGCCTCCACCAGCACCGCCGCCAGGATGAGCAGATTGACCGGACCGAGCGGCACCGCGAGCCATACCGTCACGGCCGGACCGGCCAGCGCACCGGCGGACCCGCCGGCGGCGATGAAACCGAACAGCCGCTTGCCCTGCTCGGACGCGAACAGGTCCGCCATGAACGACCAGAACACCGACACCGCGAACAGGTTGAAGACACTGATCCACACAAAGAACACCCGCGCGACGTGTTGCTGGCCGATATCGAAGGTCAGCAGCAACCAGAAAATCACGATGTTGGCGGCGAAGAAATGGTAGACGAGAGGAATGAAGCGCCGGCGCGGCAGCCGCGCCACCACGGCGCCGAACAGCGGCACCGCGGCCAGCATCACCAGGAAGGTAGCGGTGAACAGCCATTGCAGGTTTCGCACGCCGCCTGCAATACCCATTTCGTCGCGCAGCGGCCGAAGCACGTAGTAGCCGGCGAGCAGGCAGAAAAAATAGGCGAACGACCAGCACAGCGCCCGCACCTCGCCCGGGCGCACCGCGATGACCCGCCCCAGCCACCGGTGAAGAACCGTTTCGTTCAGCATCGCGCCTTCTGGCCGGGACTGCTTCCATTTATCAGCGCAGGTCGCCGATCCGGACCGGGCCGCCGTTTTCGAGCGATCGAATCGTCGCTTCGAATGCCGCAATGGTTTCCACCATTTCCTGCGGCGTGATGGGGTATGCCGCGCGGCCCGCAGCAGCATCGGCAAAGGCCTCGAGCTCAGCGCGCAATGAATCGATCGGTTCGAATGTACTGCGTTCCGGTTTCGCGCCTTTCATCCGCAGGACAAGCTCGGTCTCGCCAAGCGCTTCCGCGCTGCCCGCATCGCCGAACACGTGCACGCGCCAATAAATCGGCGTCGCGCGCACGGCGCCGAGAAACCCGCTCACGCCGTTCTCGAACTTGAACAGCACTGATACGGTATCGAGAGGATCGGGCGCGGGCCGCGTCGTCAACAGTTGCGCGTTGATCTCGCGCGCCGGCCCCGCCAGCGCACTGAACGCGTCAAGGAGGTGAATGCCGGTACCGGTCATGCCCGCGCCGGGTGTTTCATGCGGATCGTCGCGCCAGGCGGAAAAGAACTTGCTGGAGTTCTCGTTGCTGTAGTGTCCTTCGATGTGAAGAATCCGGCCGAGGGCGCCGCTGCGCACGACCCTCACGAGTTCCCGCATGGACGGCCAGAATCGCTTGTTCTGGCCGACGCCGATGGGAACGCCGGCCCGCCGGCACGCAGCCACGGCCCGCTCGGCGTCCGCGCGCACCAGGGAAAGCGGCTTCTCGCAGAAGACGGGCTTGCCCGCGTTCGCGACTTGCTCGACCTGATCGGCGTGCAGGGAATGCGGCGTTGCGAGCACGATCGCTTCCACTTCTGGATCGTCGAGCGCCGCGTCCAGTTCGGTCGAAAGTTCGAAGCCGTGAGCAGCCGCGAATTCGCGCGCCGCCTCCGGCTCCTTGCTCACGCCGTGGATGAAGCGAATGCGCTCGCTCCTGTCCTGAACCGCGTTGACCAGGTTCTTTCCCCACCAACCGAGGCCGATGATGGCCGCATTGAGCATCAAGTCTCCTTCGCCGTCAGCATTTTGAGCGCCGGCTCGATGATGTCGTCGGCGATTTTTTTCAGCTCATCCGCGGTGCGATTCTGGATGGGGTGCGGCACGTAAAGCACCGCCGGCTCGAAACCGAGCGCCTTCGATTGCGCTTCGACCGCATCGGTGAAGCCGGTGGTGACGACGGAAATGCCGGGAATGCCGCGCCCGTCGAGGTTCATGAGGTCGTGCAAACTGCACGACGTGCATGACCCTCAGTCCGAAAGTGCGATCAACACGACATCGGCTTCAGCCACAACTTTCTGAACGACCTCGGTGGGCGCAACCTTGGCGTTGGTCGGTTTGGCGTAACGCTTCACCTTGAGCTTGCGCTCGACCAGCCGCGCTTCCACGTGATTGAGGAACTCGTCGCTGCGCGTCTTGCCGATGTCGAAGAGCCCGATCGTAAGACCCTGCAGCGATCGCGGAGGCTTCGTGCGCGCGCGCTTGAGCGGCGCCGTCTCGGCGGTGGGGTCGCGCATCCAGTTCATAACATGGCTCCTTTCAAAAAGTGACAAGAAAAGGTGACGAAAAGCAGTGACGAGAGAAAGTGACGGGTTCTTCGTCACCTCTTTTCATCACCTCTTTTCATCACCCTTTTTCATCACTCCTTCTCATCACCCGTCACTCGTCACGGATTTCCTTGGTAACCGGTTGCAGCTCTTCGCGTTTTCTCCCTGCGAGCCACCCCGGAAGGATGGCTGAGAACAACCCGGCAGCCCCGCCGGCGCGCACCACCATCAGTCCGTCTTCGTGGAATTTCGGCACCATTTCCTGCGCGCGCCCCGCCGGAATTCCCTCGCCCACGCCGCCGGCGCCGGCAACCAGCTCTTGCCCGGGACGGATCGTCGCCTCATAAAGCGTGCGTTCGATGCGCTTGCGATCCCAGCCGGCTTCCCGATAAATCGCGTAGTGCTCGGGCGACAACACCAGAATCGCGCGCGCCGATTGCACGAGCTTGGGATGCCCGATGGCATTGAGCGACATCGCGAAAGAGCGCGTCAACGCTTCCGGGGTGCGCGATTTCTGATCGACGAAAGCTTCCACGCCGTGCCCCTGGAACAGCGTTACGGTGGATGCGCCGCGCGGGAACCCGCGTGTCACTGACAGCGGCTCCCAGGTCGGATCAGATTCGTCTTCCGCGAAGCAGCAGGTATATTTGCTTGGGGCGCCGAGAGTCGCGCGGTCAGCCTCACCCGGCCTTCCGCCGCCGACGTTGCGCACGATCAGATTGAGCGCGCGCCCGATGGTGGCATTCGCCCGGTTGCCCTGCCCCAGCGCATTGATCCCCGAGTTCATGCCGATCGCTTTCGCGACCGGTCCGTTGACGATGATGACGGGCCCGGAAAAATAGGTCGTCGCGAGCAGGCCATGCAGGGTGAATACCGGCTCGAGCGCGGCCTCGACCGCCGCCAGCACCACCGGCAGGTATTCGGGCTTGCAGCCGGCCAGCACCGCGTTGATCGCGACTTTCTCGACAGTGCATTCAGCGAGATTGGGCGGGATGCGGCCGACCACTTCGTCGGGCCGGCGACGGGTTCCCTTGAGCATGCGCAGCACGCGGCCGTCAGTCGGCGGCGTAACCGGCAGGCCATCGCTCCAGCCACGCTCGAAGCAGAGCTCGATCGGATCGTCGTTCTCGCCGACTTCCACCTTGCGGGCCGCAAGCACGATACCGGCGCGATGGCGCGCTTCCAGTTTCTCGGCCACCCCGGGCTCGAGGGAAAGCGACCCTCACCCGGGCCGAAACACGGGCAGCCCGTCGCCGAGATCGGCGATGCCGGTCAGTTTGCGCCAGCCCTCGCGGTCCCAGCCGATGACGCGCTCGACTTCGCGGCCGCCTTGGAAACGCATCAGCGTGGGCGTGGATTCAATATTGTTGAGCCAGGAGTGATCAAGCTCGCGGTCGTCCACCAAGCGGTCCACGCCGGCGGGAAAACGCGGGTCGTCCTGCGACACCACCTGAAACTGCGGCAGCTTGCGCGCAACCTCGCGCATCTGCGCCTCGATCAGCGCACAAGTCGGGCACTCGCGCTTGACGAACGCCACCAAACCATCCTGAATCAACGATTGGGCCGTCACTTATCGAGCCTCACTTAACTTCGTTACGTCGCTCGATCCCTCACCCCCAACCGCTCTCCCGAGGGGCGAGGGGAGCGTCGAGCGAGTCCGGATTTGTCATCCGGTTTCGAAATGATCGATCGAAACTCCGTGCTTGTGTCGAGCGCCGTCCACAGGGGCCCGAGCACCTAATTGCGCTGTGTCAGAAAAACAATTCCCCTCCCCCTTGATGGGGGAGGGCCAGGGTGGGGGTGAGAAGTCGCACGAGACGCAAAGTTATCACCCCCATCCCATCCTTCCCCCGTCCAGGGGGAAGGAGTCCTGTTGGTGTCTTATGACACAGTGCAGCTACTTCAGCTCCGAGAAATCGGTCGGCCTCAGCAGCGTGCGCGTCACGCCGGATATCAGCGCACCGGCTTTCTCGCTTTCGTCCCGGGCTGTGGTCCACTCTTTGTCGGCCTGGAATGCGGCGCCCGCCTTCTCGCGGTGGCCAAGATCGTCCCACTGCAGCATATAGAAGAGATCGTTGGTGTTCTCGCCGATGTCCACTGTCCAGAACCCGACGGGACGGATATCGTGTTTCTTCCAGATGCGAACCGTATGCTTGCGGAAGCGGTCTACAAGGGCGGGAAGTTTGCCGGGCATTGCATGGTACACGCGAAGTTCGTATATCATCGTTGTATTCTCCTGTGATCGGCGTGCGCCGCGGTAATCGGCGCACCGTGGTTGTGGAGGTCCGATTCTACCCTTGGTCCAGACCGGCCGGAATAGCGTGAGGCGAAAAACAGTCCATATGATGTCGACGAATGCTGCCACCGATACTGGTCCCGTTAACCGGCCTCGCCGGCGGGCGCTCAGGCTCCTCGCCGGGGCGCCGCTTCTCATATCCGCGATGACACGCGCTGCAGAGAAGGCGCCGACTTCGGGACTGCAGCGCCCGATCCCGCGCAGCGGCGAGCTGTTGCCGGCGGTCGGCCTCGGCACCTGGCAGACCTTCGATGTCGGCCCGCGCGCGCCCGAGCGCGCCGAGCTCAAGGAAGTGCTGCGCCTGTTCGTCGATTTGGGCGGATCGGTGGTCGACTCGTCGCCGATGTACGGCGAGGCGGAGCGCGTGGTCGGCGACCTCGCCGCCGAGCTCGGCATCCACCCGCGGCTCTTTCTCGCCACCAAGGTGTGGACGAGCGGACGCGAAGCGGGGATCCGGCAGATGGAAAACTCATTCAAGCTGATGCGCGCGCAGCGCCTCGATCTCATGCAGGTGCACAACCTGCTCGACGTCGCCACCCATCTCAAAACGCTGCGCGAGTGGAAGACCGCCGGCAGGATTCGCTATCTCGGCATCACCCACTACTATTCCGGCGCTTACGCCGAACTCGAACGGCTGGTCAAAACCAATGCATACGACTTCGTGCAGTTCAATTACTCGATGGCCGAACGCGAGGCCGAAGAGCGGCTGCTGCCGCTGTGCGCCGAAACCGGCACCGCGGTGATCATCAACCGCCCGTTCGCGCATGCCAGTTTGTTCGGGAGGGTCAAAGGCAAGCCATTGCCACCGTGGGCGGCTGAATTCGATTGCAAGAGCTGGGCGCAGTTCTTTCTCAAGTACATCATCGCCCACCCCGCGGTAACCTGCGTCATCCCGGGAACCGGGCGTGTCGCCCACCTCAAGGACAACCTGCAAGCCGGCATCGGGCGGTTGCCGGACGCAGCCACCCGCCGGCGCATGGTGGAATACCTGGACTCTCTACGACCTTAGTGACCGATCAGGTCGGTCCTGGTCAAGGTCACCTGTGCTCCGATACGAGGAGAATTGGCTAGGTGCCATGCCGTGTACTGCTCGGCATACGTGGTAACTGACGACATCCCGTCCACGGGGACGATCACCTTGAACCCTCGCAGCGCCGACTGGGATGCCGTATTAAGGACGGCGCCTTCCGCAGCGGTACCTACGACGATCACGGTCTTGATTCCTTTTTCCTTCAGGATCTTCTCCAGATCGGTGTTCAGATACTTATCCGGTCCGGACGAGACCACCGGCTCGCCGGCACGCGCAGCCACCTCCGGCAAGATGTCGGTTACGGACTGACCGGCGAGACTATGGACTACGTGAATACCCTTCCCCCTAGCCTGGGTCAGAAGACGCTGCACTTTGGGAAGGGAGGCCAAGCACCGAGGTCTTGGAGGACAGTTCTGCTTGAGAAAATCGAGCATGAGGAGTGCTGTCTCCTGGGGATTGCCGATAGGCACCGACTTCAATTCGGGCGGCGGAGGCGCTTTGACGCTGGCCCACTCATCCACAATCGTTTGGCCCAAGGCCAAGCTGGTGAAACCCGCCCCAAACGCCAAAATTCCCACGGCAACGGCCACCGCTCCAAGTCGCGTTCTCCCCTGGACCTTTTGCATGGCGATCCTCCTCGTCCCTTGTGATCAGAAGCGGCAGCCATTATACATGTGCTCGACCAAAGGGGGCCCGCACTTGGGAACTGCTTCGTTCGACGTCCCGCTCATGCTCGCTAAGCGGGCACTTAGGCCTGGCGCGCTTGTTCATCCATTAGCCTGGCCCGTACTCCCGGCAGCCGATTGCCTGGATTGTGACCGTCTATGATGTTTGCCTGAGCTGCCGCCCCGGGGGTATCTTACTGGGCGCATTTTTTTGTTTGAGATGCTTAACCGTTAAAGCCTGGCGAGCAGGTGGGTAACTCTTGATCGTTGAATGGTTGAAATCAGCAGCGGCGCGGGCAATCCTGTTGACGGTGACGCTCGCCACGCTTGCCGGCTGCAGCATGGTGCGCCTGGGCTACGGCCACCTCGACACCATCGCTGTGTGGATGGCTGACGAGTACTTCGATCTCGATGCTCGCCAGAAGGACGAGTTCATCAAGCGCTTTGACCGGCTGCACGAGTGGCACCGCTACGAGCAACTCCCAGACTACGCCGCGTTCCTGTACCAGGCGAGGAACCGGGTGCAAAAAGGGTTAACGCGTGACGACGGGTTGTGGTTCGTTGAAGGATTCAGGACGCGCTACCGCACGGTCTTGATGCGGGGCAGCGACGATGCGGCGGCTTTGCTCGTTACGATCACCGCGCCGCAGCTCGATGCCCTCCAGCGCCAGTTGGACAAGGACAACCGCAAGTTCAGCCGTGAGTACCGGCTTGCCGGCAGCGCTGAGGACATCAAGCGCGCCCGTGTGCGCCGCACGCTCGATGAGGTCAAGGACTGGGTTGGCAACCTGGGCCACGAGCAGGAGCAGCGCATCATCGCCATGGTGAACGCCCTGCCCATGACGGAGCAGCTGCGGTACGAGGACAGATTGCGTCGCCAGCGCGAGTTCCTGCAGCTTATGGCACAACGCGAAAATCGCGCGGAATTCGCCGCGAAGCTGCGTCATTGGCTGATCAACTGGGAGAAAGGTCGCGCGCCGGAATATGAGCGGCAATTCAATGAATGGCTTGACCAGCGTGTGCGGATGCTCATTGAAATAGACCGCATGCTGACGCCGGTTCAACGCACGGCAGTACTGCGTCGGCTTCAGGATTACATCGATGACTTCACGAAGCTCGCCGAGCGCCGCGGCGCCGGCACGCTGCCAGTGGCCGGTAATGCGTGACTGGTGGGGCGTACCCCTCAAGGGGGTATTGAAAAGAATGACTGATGAGGCGTGACTGGTGGCTCGTAGCTCGTGATTCGCTTATTCTTCGTGTCGTTCGTGGTTAAGCTTTGGGTTTTATCTGCGTGTATCGGCGTTCATCGGTGGCTTATAATTTGCTTTTTTCGTATTTCGAGCTATGCCGCACTTTCATAATCCGATAGCCTCCAAGCTGCCGCAAGTCGGGACCACGATATTCACCGTGATGTCGCGGCTTGCCGCCGAGCACAAGGCGATCAACCTGTCGCAGGGCTTTCCCGATTTCGATTGCGCGCCGGAATTGCGCGCGCTGCTCGCCAAATATGTCAACTCCGGCCTCAACCAGTATCCGCCGATGGCGGGCGTGGCGCCGCTGCGCGAAGCGATTGCCGGGAAGGTGCAGGCGCTCTACGGCGCGACCTACGATCCCGAGCACGAAATCACCGTCGTGCCCGGCGCAACCTACGGTATCTTCACCGCGATCGCGACCCTGATTCGCCCGGGCGATGAAGTGATCCTGTTCGAACCCGCCTACGACAGCTACGTGCCGTCGGTCGAAGTCAACGGCGGGCGTCCGGTCTACGTGCAGTTGAAATACCCCGACTACAGCATCGACTGGCAGGAAGTGCAGAACGCGATCACGCCGCGCACGCGCATGATCGTCCTCAACACGCCGAACAATCCCACGGCAAGCGTATTTTCGGCCGAGGACCTGCGCATGCTCGAAGGCATGCTGCGCGCAACGGACATCGTGGTGGTCAGCGATGAAGTCTACGAGCACATCGTCTTCGACGGCCACCGGCACCAGAGCGTGGCGCACTTTCCGGGATTGGCGGAAAGGAGCTTTGTGGTCTCCTCCTTCGGCAAGACTTATCACGTGACCGGCTGGAAGACGGGCTACGTGCTGGCGCCGCGCGAGTTGATGGCGGAATTCCGCAAGGTGCACCAGTTCAATGCTTTCGTCACCAATGGCCCGGTCCAATACGCGCTCGCCGAATACATGCAGGACAAGGATGCCTACCTGTCGCTCGCCGCGTTCTACCAGAAAAAACGCGACTTCTTCCTCGCAGGCGTCAAGGCATCGCGCTTCAATCCCCTGCCCTCGCGCGGGACCTTTTTTCAGAACCTCTGCTACGATAAAATAAGCGATGAAAAGGACACCGATCTCGCGATTCGACTTACCCGGGAGCACGGGGTAGCATCGATACCCGTATCCGTGTTTTACCGGCGTCCGCCCGCGCATAAAGTGCTGCGGTTCTGTTTCGCCAAGTCCGAGGACACGCTGGCCAGGGGCGCCGAGATCCTATGCCGCATCTGATGTTCAATTTCATGCTTGTCACGGTGCATAATGATCCATAACTGCGATGGCTGACACCGAAGTCGCTGTGGTCGTCGGCGCGGGACCCGGGCTGGGAGCCGCCCTCGCCCGCCGGTTCGCGCGCGCCGGCATGCGCGTCGCGGTGGCGCGGCGCGACGTCGCCGCTCTCGGCCCGCTCATCAATGAGCTTGGCTCGAACGCCAAAGGCTATGCGTGCGACGCAACCGACGAGCGCGCGGTCACCGAATTGTTCACTGCGGTCAATAAGGATCTCGGCCCACCGCGACTGGTGGTGTTCAATGCCGGTGCGTTCGTGCGCAAAGGCATCCTCGACACGTCCGCCGGGGAGTTCGAGCGCTGCTGGCGCGTGGCATGTTTGGGCGGATTTCTGGTCGGGCGCGAAGCGGTGCGCGCGATGCTTGCGTCGAGCAGTTCGGACCGACACCGCGGCACCATCATCTTCACCGGCGCGACCGCGTCCTTGCGCGGCGGCGCCATGTTCCATAATCTCGCGGTCGGCAAGTTCGGGCTCCGGGCGCTGGCGCAGAGCATGGCGCGCGAATTCCAGCCGCAGGGCGTCCACGTCGCGCACGTCATCATCGACGGCCAGATCGCAAGCGACCGTCCCGGGCGCAGCATCGCCGAGCGCGGCCTGGATGCGGTGCTCGATCCCGATGCTATCGCCGAGAATTACTACCAGCTTCACCTGCAGCCGCCGAGCGCGTGGACGCTCGAGCTGGACCTCAGGCCCTACGCGGAGAAATTCTGAAGAGCGTGACTGATTAGATGAAAGCCGGGGCGAACAATCGGGCCAGCTGCGAGTCGGCTGCGGTTTGACAGTGTTTCCGAAGCGTGCGTAGTATAGTGAAGGACAGAGGGGCTTTAAAGCCCAATGTCATGGGTTACGGAGGGAGCCGTTTATATCAAGCTCATTAGCAGGCTCGCCTATTTGTGCCTCGCGCTTCCGCTTGTCGCCTTGGCGCAGTCGACGGCGACGGTCACCATTCTCGAGGGCGAGGCGGCGCTTCTGCGTGGTACGACGCGTTATGTGCTGCTGGAGGGCGTGCGCCTCGCGCCGGGAGACATCGTTCAAACCGGCGACAAGACGTTCGCACGAGTCGAGTTCGCCGATGGCTCCCGTGCGGACCTCGGGGGAAAAACACGTTTTCTCAACGCCGTTGCTCGCCTTTCCCGTAGAGCGAAGGCTGGCGGCACGAGCGATCACTTTCTCCTATCGGGGCTCATGAAGTTTTCAGGCGGCAAGTCCGCGAACGCGAGCTATCGGTATGCCACACCGCAGTTCACCGTCGCGACTTCCGAAAGTGTCGCCGTCGTGCAGCTGGCAGAGACGGAGGCGTCGGTCTTCGTGGAGAGCGGTGAAGTTCGCCTCGTCGAGATTGGGCCGAAGGGCGCCAGCGCACCCCAGCGGCTCAACGGCGGCGAATTCTATACGCGCAGGAACACGCAGAAGAGCGCCATTGCGCCGCGGCCGTCGCAGACGTTCATCGGCGCTTTGCCGCGAGGGTTCCTTGACACCATCCCGTCCCGGCTTTCGCGTTTCAAGGACCGCGAGATTGCGCCAAAGCGCGCTGAAGAGATCATCTACACCGATATCGAGCCTTGGCTCAAGACGAATCGCGATGTGCGCCGCCACTTGGTACAGCGCTGGCGGTCAAGAGCGAGTGACCCGGCGTTTCGCAGCGCTCTGATCGCCAACCTGAAGGACCACCCGGAATGGGATCCCATTCTGTTCCCGGAAAAATACAAGCCCAAGGAAGAAAAAGCGCCCGCCGCTGCGCCGAAGGGCGCCGACGTGCGGTAGCCGCCATCCCGGAGACATCGACCAAAGGAGGACGCCTGTGAAGCTGATCCTGAAGTTTAATTTGGTTTTCGTGGTTGTATTTCTTGCAGGTCTTGCCGCCGCCGGATACGTTTCCTGGACGCTGTTGCAGAAGAATGCGCGCGAAGAAGTCGTGCAGAACGCGCGCCTTGTCATGGAGACCGCGCTCTCGACCCGCGCGTACACGTCAAACCAATTGCGTCCGCTGCTCGAGACGCAGATGAAGTACACATTTCTTCCGCAAACCGTACCAGCGTACTCGGCAACCGAGGTCCTTAACGGTCTGCGCAAGAACTTTCCCGAGTACAGATATAAGGAAGCGGTACTAAACCCCACCAATCCGAAAAACCGGCCGACCGACTGGGAGGCGGACATCGTCAACCAATTCCGCAATGGCCCCGAGAGAGCGGAGATTATCGGCGAGCGCGACACGCAGACGGGCGGGGCGTTCTACATCGCGCGGCCAATTAAGATCACGAATGCGCCGTGCCTCGTGTGTCACTCGACCGTGGACGCCGCACCAAAGACGATGATCGATAAATACGGGCCGGCAAACGGGTTTGGATGGAAGTTAAACGAAATCGTGGGCGCACAGATTGTCGCGATACCGACCGCGGTACCGCTCGAGCGCGCTAACCGCGCCTATCAGACGTTCATGATTTCGCTTACCGCCGTATTCGTGGTGATTGCAGTGGCATTGAACCTGATGCTTTACTTCACGGTGATCCGCCCGGTCACCACGCTCTCAAGGCTCGCGGACCAGGTGAGCCTCGGGAACATGGACGTCCCCGAGTTCACCGTCAAGCGCGGGGATGAGATTGGCGTGCTTGCGGAATCCTTCAGCCGCATGAGGAAGAGCCTCGTCGAGGCAATGAAGATGCTGGAGGGGTAGACATGTCGACTACCGCACTGCATGGCTGATTCGAATACCATCGTCGAGCGCCTGGGTAAGTACAACGTTACCGAGGTGCTCGGGAAGGGTGCCATGGGTATAGTCTACAAGGCGTTCGACCCCCACATCCGCCGTGCCGTCGCAATCAAGACAATCCGCAAAGAACTGATCGACGACGACCGCGCCGACGAGATGATCGCCCGCTTCAGGAACGAGGCGCAGGCAGCCGGCCGCCTGTCGCACCCCGGCATTGTCGCGGTATACGAGTACGGCGAAGACGACGCGCTCTCCTACATCGCGATGGAGTACGTGCAGGGCAACCCGTTGCGTGAATACTTTAATCGCAATACGCGGTTCGAAGAGCGCGACCTCGTGAGCATCATGGCGCAGTTGCTCGACGCGCTCGACTACTCGCACCAACAGGGCGTCGTGCACCGTGATATCAAACCGGCGAACATCATCATCATGACCAACGGGAGACTGAAGATCGCCGACTTCGGCATCGCCCGGATCGATTCGTCGACGCTGACACAGATCGGGGCAGTCATGGGCACGCCGGGATACATGGCGCCCGAGCAGTACTCGGGTGACACGGTAGACTGGCGCGCCGACATCTTTTCCGCAGGTGTCGTGCTTTACCAGCTCCTCACCGGGCAAAAGCCGTTCAGCGGCACGGCTGAGTCGGTCGCGTACAAGATTTGCCATGAAAACCCACCGCCGCCGTCGCAGGCGGATCCGGGCCGCGGTTGGGAGCGCTACGACCCGCTGACGGCGAATGCGCTTGCCAAGGACCCCGATGCGCGTTATCAAACTGCCGCGGCGTTCCGCGCCGCGATCCTCGATTCGTATGCGGCGCCCGTCAGCCCGGTCGTCTCAGAGGAAACGGTGATGACTGAGATTGTCCCGACTGTCATCAGGCCCGAACCCACGCAGCCGTCGCAATGGTCAACAGGTGCGAAGACACCGGTGAAGACAATCCCGCCCCCAGGATGGGATAGCGCGGTGCTCAAGCAGGTTGAGGCGCAACTTGCGCGCTTCGTCGGGCCGGTCGCAAAGGTGCTGGTGAAGCGCGGCGCGACGGGCACTAACGATATCGCCGCCCTTTACGCGCTGCTCGCCGACAATCTGCCAAGCCCCGTCGAGAAGAAGGCCTTTCTCGCAGGACGGACGGAGGTGCAGGCCACACTGCCTCCTGCTCCCGAACCACGGCCCAGTGCGCCTCTGACCGGACCAGGGCCGCGCGGAGCGCCCATCGCCGTGACGCCCGAAACAGCTGAAAAGGCGACGCGCCTCCTTGCCGCCTACCTTGGACCGATTGCCCGGTTTGTCGTCAAGAAGGCCATGGCCCAAGCGGTCGATCGCCGGCAGTTTTACGAGATTCTTGCCGATAGCCTCCCAAACGAAGCAGACCGCACCCGGTTCCTTCATGACGTTGGCGCTGCTTCCTGAAAGAACCACCGGAAAGCGACATGCATAAGCGAGATGCGTGTCTGCGGTTCGCAATTGATTCATTCTGTTACAACAACGCCGAACACGCGTTCCAGAACTTCCTCGACGCCGCGCGGCCGCCCAGCGCGCGAATTCCAGCCGCAGGGCGTCCACGTCGCGCACGTCATCATCGACGGCCAGATCGCAAGCGACCGTCCCGGGCGCAGCATCGCCGAGCGCGGCCTGGATGCAGTGCTCGATCCCAATGCTATCGCCGAGAGTTACTACCAGCTTCACCTGCAGCCGCCGAGCGCGTGGACGCTGGAGCTGGATCTCAGGCCCTATGTGGAAAAATTTTGACGGGCCTGAGAGGTGGCGAGTGACGGCTGACGAAAAGAAGTGACGCCCCAGGCCAAAGGCGGGGCAATCGAGATCAGGATGAAACCGGGGGAAAACGCTTAGGGCGTGACGATCTCAATGCGAGCGGAGAATCCAAGCTGGCCGAGCAGCTGCTCGCAATCCGTCCACGTCAGACCGAAAGCGCGTACGTCGGCCACCCCGAGGCGCGACACCACCGCGGAGATCGTGGCGGCGTCCTCCTCCGCGAATTCGCCTTCCATCATGGCATTCTCGGCCCAATCTATCAGTTGTTCCAGCGTGATGTCGTGGTGAAGGTACGCCGCGATCTTGTCAGCGACGGTCTGCTTGGTGATGATCATGGCGTCATCCTACGCTTTCTGGTGGCCTTTATCCACCGGATACTTCTCGTGAATTTCGGCGAGCTTGCCTCGCTCGTCGTAAATTTCCTGCCAGAACCGGAGCGTCATTTCGTTGGCATCCACCTCCTTCAGGTATCGTGCGCGCCAGCCTTGGCGGCCAGGCACGTCGAGCCAGTAACGGCGTCCCCCGTTAGGTAACTTTTCCCAACGGCCGAACTTCTTCTCGTTTTGCGTCCGGTTACTCATCTGCGTACCCTTCCTTAGCGCATGGGGGGCTGGCCTGGTTGACGGGGCAATGCGTGTAGGAAACGCAAGAAAAAATGAACGGCATCTTCTGACTGCTAAACCCTGAATCCTGAGTCCTGGGTCATGGGCTTGAAGATGCGAATCCCGCGGCGCAAAATGCCGCCTTATAAGACGGCTTTTCGGCTGTCCACTTCAAAGTTGGGCCGCGACATCAGCACCGATGATGAGCAAGACGCCCATTTTTAGCGACGACTGGCTACGAAGCGCGCGGGCGGAGAACGCTGATGGTTCTTGGTCTGCCGCGGCGATCGAGACACTCGAAACGACAGGCCAGATCTATCTCTCGATGCTGCGTTTGTGGTTCGAGCGATTTCCGCTATCTCTCAAGCAGAAGCAACAGCTGCGTACGCGCCTCGAGAGTCTTCGCGACGACGAACACCTCGGGGGCGTCAACGAGCTTGCCTGGTGGGCATTCATCGTTCGCGAGGGTTTTACCGCCGTTCCGTTGGCAACCACCACTGCACCCCGTCCGGACTTTGAACTTCAGTCTCCCGCTCATTGTTTTGTCGAAGTGTCCACCCTGAACGTATCAGAAAAGGACAAGGTTCTGTTCGAGACTAAACAGGGCGTCGCTCTTGACCATGCGGAAACCATTCGGCGGGTCATCGGAAAACTTACCGACGAGAAGCAGCGACAGCTGAAATACGCCGCGGACCACAAAAAGCCTGGCGTCCTGGCCCTCTTTGACTACACTGCGTGGAGTGGCTTTGGAACCTTCTTTTGCCGTACCCTGGGAGACTTTCTGCTCGGGAAGCAGGTTGGGTTTAGGAGCTTCCCACAGGAGTTATCCGCGATTGTTTACTTGGAGCGCAAGGTGCTTGACGGCCGAATCGCCCTGAGTCGCCAGCGCTCCGCGGTGTACTACAACCCATTGGCACTGCATCCGTTACCGCCCGGCGTATTTCCGTCTCTCAATCAGTCTTGGTTGCAGCTCGCTTCGGTTGATTCAACTGTGACCGAGCCTTGGGTGTGGCTGTGAAATCGAGGCCTAACCCTACGCCCCACTCGCGGGCAACGGGGTCAGGCTGACATTATTGCATTTCCAGTTCTTCCGTCGGATACTCCCGCCATGACTGCACAGCTGTCACAACGCGATTATGCAATTGCCTGACCCGGCACCCGCGCCGAGCGGCACGCAGGACACCGGTAAGCCACCCTGAATAGCATGAGCAGCACGGAAGTCATGACGGAGCTAGCCCCAATACGTAATCCTTCAGGATGTCGTGTTTTCGCTTTAGGTAAATGCTCTCCGAAACCCCTTCGTAAATAAACGCGCAAAAAGGAGCCAATTGAACTGGTGACCCAAAGCGAAGATCGAATGCCTTTGCTCCGGACCGCGCATAGATTTTTAGCGGGTACGGACCGAAACCGTGTTTTTCGCGCGTTGCTGCTCTCTTAATCTCTGCCTGTTTACGTTTCGCGTTGGCTTTCTCGGGATCGCCTTCAGTGGATCTCATTAGAACCCGCAGGCTTCTTCTCGGTAGCTTTGTCTGGACTATCCCCACCGCAAACAATGCCATCGATAACTGCTCAATGAACTCGCGCGAACCACAGGTGTAGGATGCCACGAGTTTGCCGGGGCCGGGCTTCGTAAACCCCCCGTCGCCATCCCAACAACCGCGAATAAAATGCCGTAAATACGAATTCGGAATGTCTGGAAATCTCATCGTCAGGCTCTTGTTCTCGGTCAGACCTAGTCGGATCAGGTCTGCCAATACTTGAGGATGGTTAAACACAAAAGAGTATAAATAGCGGCCGGGCGAATTAGCGTAGACCTTGATCTCCCGTTGCGGAGCTATCAGATCGCGCACCTTTTCTGGTAGCTCGCGGTCCTTCGTTGCAAGCCGAACTTGCCCATGCATGAGATTGCCGTCTGTGAACAGCAGCCCCAATACCCACGCCATCTCTGCCGACCAATTACTGAAGAACGTTGCATTTGTACGAAACGCCCGCGTCTCCCATATATCGCGTGTGTCGATCCCGTTTGATTTGAGCCAGTAAAGGACTGTCCTAGCCGATCGCCCGAGGAGTTTGCCGATGGCGTTAGCACTCAATCCGAACCGCGTATAAAGCGTTTCCAAGTGCTCCCTCGCAATGCGCCCGCTAACAATGCCGTGCTGCTTCATGTACTCTCGTGCGAGATTTATGCGACCATCACCGCGCTTGATTTCAAGACGGCGTTTTGCCAGATCCTTCGGTACTCCAGTATGGAGGGGGCGAACTCTTGGCTCCCGAGACACTTTCACCGCGGTAACGGGCTCTGGCTTCGCCTCTTGCCATAGCGGCAGTCTCCATCTCTTTGCTTTTCTGATGAGTAGTTCCTCATGGCACCGCAGCAGCCCCGCAAGATCGCTCACTGGGATTGCACACTTAATAAGCAAATAGCGAAGGTCGTCACGCGTAACAGACGTTCCATCGAGGGCATGCGTTGCGATGTACTCGGATATGACGCGCCCCTTATTTCCCTGAAGCGATACTGTGGAAGCAAGATCGAGAGTCTTACCAAGTCTAAGCCTACCAATTGTTCGAGCCAGTAACCATCGGGGAACCCTTAACATTCTAGCCAACACGTTGGGCGGAACCGCCATGTCATGTAGCAAAGCGATCAGGTGCTGACGCTTACGATGGTCAAGATAACGACCATCCAAGGAGTGCGCCTTGATATATTGCGCCGCCTCTGGGTAGTCGCGCTCTGATTCGGACTGGGACTCGTTGCTAGACGTCATCGCAATTCCTTCCAACCGCCCAACGACCGTGGTTTACAGCCCCCGGTGGGGCAACGGGGTCAGGCTTGCATTATTGCATTTTCAGTTCTTCCGTCGGATACTCTGATCTTGCTCTGATCTTTAGGATTATCGGGCGCTCAGAGAACGCCGGATAATCCTCCGTCAACCTGAATGCAGCAACCCGTCACGTAGCTCGCCGCGTCCGACGCGAGAAAGGCGATCACGTTGGCGACTTCCTCCGCTTCGCCCATGCGGCCGAGCGGGATCGTCTTGCCGGTCTTCGCGTAGTGTTCGGCGACGCTGATCCCCTGGCGCGCCGCGCGCCGTTCCTGCTGCTTGGACTTGATCTTGCCCACCGCCACCGCATTGACCAGGATATTGTCTTTGGCGTATTCCTTCGACAACGCCTTGGTGAGCGCCAAGCCAGCGGCGCGGCTGATGGTCGTGGGAAAGGTTTTTTCGGATGGCTGCCTCGCGCCGACCATATTGAGACTGATGATCCGGCCGCCGCCCTGCTTTTTCATGTGGGGGATCGCGGCGCGCGCGGTGCGGATGTGGGCGAAGACCTTGATGTCGATATCCTGCTGCCACGCCGCATCGTCCACTGTATCGAACGGCGCCTGCCCGGTGGCGCCGGCGTTGTTCACGACGATGTCGATGCGCCCGTAGTGCTTGACTGTTTCCTCGATGAAGCGCTCCGCCTCACCGGCCGTGGCGGCATCCGCCACCACCGCCAGCACGTCGCCGCCGCTTTTCTTGAGCTCGCCGGCAAAAGCGTTCAGCACTTCGGGACGCCGCGCGCACAGCGCGACTTTGACGCCCTCCTGAACCAGGCGCAGCACCGTCGCGCGCCCGATGCCTTCGCTGCCGCCCGTCACTGCCGCCACTTTGCCGCGCAATCCCAGTTCCATACCGTTCCCCCGTTTTCAATTGTTGCGATTTGTAAAGCGCGATTTTGACACAGACGCGTGTTCTCGGGAGAACTGGTGGCCAATCACGTCTTACCGCTCGCAATTCACCGGCTCTCATGCAGCATCTGCTAAACTCACGCCAGCATGATCATCACCATCCCCGACGACTATCACGGACTGGTTCCGACTCTCGATTGTTTCACGACGCTCTCAGGACACGAGGTCCGCGTCTTCCGCGATACCGCCCCCGCATTCGATACACTTATCGCCAATCTGCGCGATGCCGAAGTGATCGTGCCGATCCGCGAACGCACCCGCTTCACGCGCGCGGTGATCGAGAAGCTCCCACAGCTCAGGCACATCAGCCAGACCGGGCGCAGCGTGCGCCATATCGACGTCGCCGCATGCACCGAGCGCGGTATCGCGGTGACCGCAGGCAGCCATGCTTCGCCCTACACCGTCGCCGAGCACACCTGGACGCTGATTCTCGCGGCGCTGCGCCGTATTCCGGAGGAGATCGCGCTGATGAGACGCGGGGACTGGCGCGGTTCGTTCAGCCTCGGGCTGCGCGACCGCACGCTCGGCATCTTCGGTTTGGGCAAGATCGGCAGCCTGGTTGCCGCGACCGGTGCAAGTTTCGGCATGCGGATTCTGGTTTGGGGCCGCGAAGCCTCGCTCGCCGCTGCCCGCAAGGCGGGTTACGGGATCGCATCGGGCCAAGCAGAACTGTTCGAGCAATCCGATGTGCTGAGCCTGTGCGTGCGCTTGTCGACGGAAACGCGTGGCATCGTCACGGCGCAGGATCTCGCCCGTATGAAGCCGACCGCGCTCATCGTGAACACCGCGCGCGCCGAACTGATCGCGTCAAACGCGCTGGTCGAAGCGCTCGGGCATGGCCGCCCAGGATTTGCCGCAGTCGATGTCTACGAGAACGAGCCGGTGCTGGGCGGCGAACACCCGCTGCTCAAGCTCGACAATGCGCTGTGCACGCCGCACAGCGCGTGGATAGAGCGGGACACCTACGAGCTTTATTTCGGTGAAGCCTTTGCGCAGGTGATCGCGTTTGCCGCGGGCGAGCCGGTCAACGTGGTCAATCCAGAAGCGCTCGAGCGCCGCTGACGCCAAACGCGCTAGAATCACCATTTCATGGTTGAAATCTGATATGTCAAAACTGTTTGACGACGAATTGCACGAGGCGATGCAGCAGTTGTTCGACGAAACGATCGAGGCGATCCAGCTCGCCAAGGTCAGCCCTGATCTGGACGACCTATCGGCAACGTTCGCCGTGGCGCTGCTCAAGCTCGGGCTCGCCACCGGCTTCGTCGAGCAGAAATATCCCGGCTTTGCCAAGGAGGTCGAGGAAAAAAGGCAGCGTGTGATCGCCGCGCTCACCCAGAAACACTGATCGACACGGTCGCCGCACGGCTCGCCGCGGGAACAACGTTGTAAACGCATTTCGATGCTGATATTGTCGGCTTGTCGATATCGGCCGGGAAAACAGTATGAATCCTTTGCTGCAACTCCGCGCTCAGGGTCAGCGCGTCTGGCTCGATAACCTGTCGCGCACGCTGCTTCGGGAAGGGGCGCTGAAGCGATTGATGGAAGACGACGGCGTGGCGGGCGTCACCTCCAATCCGACGATCTTCTTCAAGGCGATCAGCGAAAGTCCCTATTACCGCGAGGATCTCGCCCGTCTCAAAGGCGATTTCAGGCTTCCCCCCGAGGACCGCTATGAGCAGCTCGCCGTCCCCGACATCCAGGCGGCATGCGACTTGATGCGTCCGCTCCACGACAACAGCGGGGGCAACGACGGTTACGTGAGCCTGGAAGTGTCGCCGGCGCTTGCCCACGATTCGGGGAAAACCGTTACCGCGGCGCAACGTCTGCGTGCCGCAGTGAACCGCGACAATTTGTTGATCAAGGTGCCCGGCACGCCATCCGGACTCATCGCAATCGAGGAATTGATCGGTCAAGGTTGCTCGGTCAACGTCACGCTGATGTTCTCGCTCGAGCATGTGCGTGAGGTGGCCCAAGCCTATATCCGCGGCCTCGAGCGCCGGACCCAAGGCGGTGGCGACGCGCGCCGGGTGAAATCGGTTGCGAGCCTGTTCCTGAGCCGGGTCGACACGCTGGTGGACAAAAAACTCGAAGCGATCGGGGGGGAAGCGCTCATCCTGCGCGGCAAGTCGGGGGTGGCGCTCGCCAAGCTCGCTTACCAGGAATACAAGGCGATTTTCAGGAGTGCGGGGTTTTCATTGTTGGCCGAGCGCGGCGCGCGACCGCAATACCCGCTATGGGCGAGCACCGGGACCAAGAACCCCGCCTACAGCGACGTGATGTATGTGGAGCCGCTGATCGGCGCCGAAACCATCAACACGCTGCCCGACGCCACCCTCGCGGCCTTCCGCGACCACGGGCGGGCAGGTTTGACGCTGGAGCAGGAGGTCGATGCCGCACGGCAGCATTTTGAATCCCTCGCCCGCCTTGGCATCGACATGCGACAGGTCGGGGAAACGCTTCAGGCTGAAGGCGTCAAGCTGTTCGCACAGTCGTTTGAGCAGCTGCTCGCCTTGATGGCTGTTCCGGTCCAGGAGACTGCGTGAAGGGTGAGCGGCACACGGTGCCCGGCGACTCGTGAGTGGTGAGCGGAAATTAGTTCCTTACTCGTGGATCGTGGTTCGTGCATAATGGGTCGCGATTCGTCATAAGACGTAGGCCGGGGTACGCGCCGCGTTCCCCGACATCCGTTTTCGTCAGGTAGCCGCCACCGCGGCAACCTGACCTACGTGTCTTTCCACAGACACGCGCCACCGCTGGCCTTGTCGATATCGGCCAGCAGCTTGTCGTGGGCCGCGAGTTCCTCGTCGCTGGCAAGAATCACGATGAGATCGAGTTTCGCGTTCGAAGCATCGGGAACGGCGGCAGCCGTGACCGGTGCCTGTTCGACTTCCATGACCAGGCTTTCCTGGCCCCGGGTCATGGCGAGATACACTTCCGCCAGCAGATGCGCATCGAGCAGCGCGCCGTGCAGGGTGCGCGCCGAATTATCGATCTGATAGCGCTCGCACAGCGCATCGAGGTTGTTCTTCTTGCCCGGATACAAGTCCCTGGCCATGCGCAACGTATCGATGACGCCCGGACAGTAGTCGCCGATGGGCTTCTTGTGGAGCAGGCCGAGCTCATGATTAAGGAAAGCGATGTCGAACGGGGCATTGTGGATGATGAGTTCGGCGCCGGCGACGTATTCCAGAAACTCTTCGACGAGTTCCCGGAACCTGAGCTTGTCGCGCAGGAACTCGCTGGTCAGCCCGTGCACCTGCAGCGCGCCCTCCTCGCTCTCGCGCTCGGGGTTCACATAACGGTGGAAATGGTTGCCGGTGAGGCGGCGATTCACAAGCTCGACTCCGGCGATCTCAATGATGCGGTGGCCCAGCGCCGGGTCGAGGCCGGTGGTCTCCGTGTCGAGAATGATTTGACGCATTGTGAAGCCCGATAGACGATAGGCGAAAGGAGAGAGGAGTAGAACCGCTGTTCTGACTTGCTGTTACGCCTCTCTCCTCTCTCCTTACTCCTCTCCCAGAACCGCGGCAACGCCGCGGTTCGCGAGTTCATCCGCTCTTTCATTGCCGTCGTGACCGGAGTGGCCGCGCACCCAGATCCATTCTATATCATGCTCGCCGGCAAGCGCGTCGAGCTCGCGCCACAGGTCGGCGTTCTTCACCGGCTTCTTGTCGGCCGTGCGCCAACCGCGCTTCTTCCAGTCGTGTATCCAGGTCGTGATGCCCAGCTGCACGTACTGCGAGTCGGTATGCAGCCGCACGCGGCAACGACGCTTCAGGGCTTCGAGCGCGCGGATCACGGCGGTCAATTCCATGCGGTTGTTGGTGGTGCGCGCATCGCCGCCATAGAGCTCGCGCGTTTTGCCATCGTATTGAAGCAACGCTCCCCAGCCGCCGATGCCGGGATTACCCTTGCACGCACCGTCAGTGTAAATGTCGACCACTTTCTTCATACTTGAAAGGCGTGACTGGTGATGGGAAGGATTCGATCTACTGTTCACCGTTCACCCTTCACTGCTTGACCGTCTCGCGGGCGGTTACCGGTTCCTGGGGTTTGCTCACCTTCTTGGGAACCGCGGCCAGGTTCTTCTTGGGCGCAAACCGGTCGCTCCATTTGGGCATGATGAGGCGCATGCCGCGCACCCGCTTCACCGCCTGCAGATAATAGACGCCGCCGGCCATCGGCCACCAGCGATCGCCGGCTTTTTCCATGAACCTGAAGCGGTCGAGCCACTTCTGCTGGGTACACGGCGGCGCGTAGCAGCCCATCTGCCCGGCGACGATCTCAAAACCGAGCAGCGCCAGCCAGTCCTTGAGCCGCGGCAGGTTGATGAAGCGTCCGCGCCAGGGGTAATGGGCGCCGGAGTTGAAAATGCGCCGGAATCCCCACAGGCTCCACGGGTTGAAGCACGCGATCACCACGTGCGCCTCGGGCAGCAGAACGCGCGCCACCTCCCGCAGAATCTGGTGCGGGTGTTCGCTGAACTCGAGGACATGCGGCAGCAACACCAGATCGGCGCTGTTGCTGGCGATCGGAAGGTCGCGGAAATCGGCCCTGATCTGAACCGCGCCCGAGATGTCGATGCGTAACCGAAGCGGGATGCGGCTCGCGCCAAGCAGATCGTGCTCGACCATGCCGAGCTGAAGCGCGTTATAGCCGAAGACGTCGGCCACCGCGCGGTCGAAATACTCCTGCTCGCGGGCGAGTGCATACTGCCCGAGCGGGGTGGCGAACCACTCGGAGGCAGTGGATGAGTGCTGTTGCGTGGACATGGAGCGAGTTTATAATCGGCGGTAGAAACATACAACAATATAAGGCAGGATCAAGGATTCAGGATCAAGGATCCAGTGCTACTGTATGACTGGTGACCGTCTTCGATTCTCACTAACCACGAGCCACCCCTGTCACATGAGCGCATTCGAAGTCGTCCCGCTGCGGGCATTCACCGACAACTACATCTGGACCATCCGCGACGCCGGATGCGCCGCAGTCGCAGACCCCGGAGATGCGCGTCCGGTGCTCGATTACTTGAAGCGCGAAAAGCTGAGACTGGTCGCGATCCTCAACACCCACCATCACGCCGATCACGTCGGCGGCAACAGCGAGCTGCTCAAGCACTGCAAGGTACCGGTATTCGGCCCGCATGATCCGCGCATCACCGAAGTCACGCACCGCCTCGCCGACGGTGAGCGCATGACCTTGCCGCACTTCGGGCTGGAATTCGAAGTAATGGAAATTCCGGGACACACCCGCACGCATATCGCATTCCACGGCGCAGGCATGCTCTTCTGCGGAGATACGCTGTTTGCCGTCGGCTGCGGACGCCTCTTCGAAGGCACGCCGCAGCAGATGCACGATTCCCTCACGAAGCTGATCCGGGTGCCGGATGCGACCCGCGTCTACTGCGGTCACGAGTACACGCTTTCCAACATCCGTTTTGCCAAGGCCGTCGATCCCAACAACCGGGCGTTGCGCCAAGTGGAAACACGTGCCCGGCAGCTTCGCGACCAGGACCAGCCCACGCTCCCTTCGACCATGGCCCAGGAGAAGGCAACCAATCCCTTCCTGCGCTGCCGCGAACCCGACGTCATTGCCGCGGCCAGCAAGTATGCCGGCAAGCCGCTCACTGACCCCGTCAGCGTGCTGGCGGCGATCCGGGAGTGGAAGAATAACTTCTAGAAGCGGTGAACGGTGAGCGGTAAGCGGACAAAACCGTTTGCGCGACAGTGCATGTCTGATCACGGATCGTGACTCACGGATCACTGGTTTACCGGCCAAGACGGAGGAAAACTTCTCAAACTACTGTGAATCGGGGCCAGATTATCCTGATTTTTAAGCAAAATCGGCTTGACGCCCGCCGCAGGCCGCGGTTAACATGCAGCAACTTTGACCCTGATGGCTAACCACACGCCAATGCCCCCGAGGACAGTGGTCCTGTTGGTAACCGTTATGCTGGCGGCGGGATGCGCGCAGTTGCCTGCCGGCGGGGACGCCGTCACCGCAGGGGAGGCTGTTCCCGCACAGCCGGTTGGGCTTGAGCCGGCCGCCGCCCTTCCGCCCGACCCTGCAACCGCGCAACCTGTCCCGTCCGCCGAACCGCCGGCCGCTCCCAAGGAAGCAAAGGTCCCGCCTGACAATCTGTGGCAGCGTATCCGTGGCGGCTTCCGCATGGCTGACCTCAACAACCCGCTGGTGCGCGATTGGGAAACGTGGTACTCGAGCCGACCCGATTACGTCGCGCGCATGGTCGAGCGCAGCAGCCGCGTCCTGTTTCACGTCATCGAGGAAGTCGAACGGCGCAACATGCCCGCCGAGGTCGCACTGCTGCCGATGATCGAGTCGGCCTACAATCCGCAGGCGTATTCGCGCGCCCACGCTTCCGGGATGTGGCAGTTCATCCCCTCCACCGGCAAGCTCTACGGGCTGAACCAGAACTGGTGGTATGACGGTCGCCGCGATATCGTTGCCGCCACCAATGCCGCGCTCGATTATCTGGAGAAGCTCCACGGCATGTTCGGCAGCTGGGAGCTCGCGCTCGCCTCCTATAATTGGGGTGAAGGCGCCGTGAGCCGCGCCATCGCCAGGAACCAGGCCAAGGGGCTGCCGACCAACTACGAAAGCCTCACCATGCCGGCCGAGACCCGCAATTACCTGCCCAAGCTGCAGGCGGTCAAGAACATCATCGCCGATCCCGCACGCTTCGGCCTGCAACTCGCCGACATCCCCAACGAATCCTATTTCGCCACCGTCACGGCCAAGCGCCACATCGACGTTGAACTCGCCGCCAAGTTCGCCGAGATCCCGGTCGAGGAATTCCGCTTTCTGAACCCTGCGCACAACAAGCCGGTGATCAATGCCAACAGCGCCGAAACCATCGTGCTGCCCAAGCACAAGGTCGCAACCTTCCTCGCCAATCTTGAAAGACACGTCCAGCCCCTGGTGTCGTGGCAGGCCTATAGAGTGAAGCCCGGGGAACGTCCGGAAAAAATCGCGGCCAAGCACGGCATTTCGCTCTTCGAATTGAAACAGATCAACGGCATTTCCGGACGCAAGAAACTCACCACCGGCCAGCCGTTGCTGGTGCCGGTGAAAGCGGGTGTCGAACCGAACCTGGCCAACCTGCCGGCAACGCCGCTCGCCGTGGCGCGGACCAAGAAAACACGCTACGTGCCGGCTTCGCGCCGCAACGCTGTCGTGCAGAAGACGGCGCAACGCCACGTGACCATCAGGAAGCCGGGAAAGACCGCGCGCGCGCCGGCCAAGCGGATCAAGACGACCCTGCGCGTCAAGCCCACCGCTCGCAAACAGATCAGCCTCGCAGACCGTCCCATCAGGACTCAATAGCTTTCGCTGGTGATCGGTGACTGGTGACTGGCAGAACCTAACGTATCCGGTTCTCACTCATCACTCATCACTCGTCACTCGTCACTCATCACTGCTTCTGAGTCACCGGGTATAGGTGGCAGTGCGTCGAATGCGTCGCGCTGAAGTCGGTTCTTTTGGGATACGCCTGCCGGCATTGCGGTAACGCTGCCGGGCAGCGCGGATGAAAGTGGCAGCCCGCCGGCGGGTTGACAGGCGACGGCAGATCGCCCTGAAGCCGGATCACCTCTCGCTCCGTTATGCGGTCGATCACCGGTACTGCCGAAAGCAGCGCGCGCGTGTAAGGGTGCTTGGGGCCGTCGAGCACTTCTTCCACGGTTCCGCGCTCGACAATGCGCCCGAGATACATTACCGCCACCTCGTGGGCGAGAAACTCGATCACCGCAATGTTGTGCGAGATAAACAGATAGGCGAGGCCCTTTTTCGACTGCAGTTGCTTGAGCAGGTTCAGGATCTGTGCCTGCACCGAAACGTCGAGGGCGCTGGTGGGCTCGTCGCACACGATAAGCTGCGGCTCGACCGCGAGCGCCCGGGCGATAGCGACGCGCTGGCGCTGTCCGCCGGAGAACTCGTGCGGATAGCGGTACTTGGTCTCGGGCGCGAGCCCCACTTCGGTGAGGAGATGATCGATGCGTGCCTGACGCTCGTCCCGGCTTGCTCCCAGTCCCAGCGCCGCCATGCCTTCTTCGATCGTCTCCATGACGCGCATACGCGGATTCAACGACGAATACGGATCCTGGAAGATGATCTGTGCGTGCCGGCGCCGGGTGCGCAACTGCGCGCGCCCCAGCCGCAGGACATCTTCGCCGCCGAGCATCACCTGCCCCGCCGTCGGCTCGATGAGCCGCAGTACGCTCTTGCCGACCGTGGTCTTGCCGCAGCCCGATTCGCCGACCAATCCCAGCGTCTTGCCGCTCTGGATCGTGAGCGACACGCCGTCGACCGCCTTCACACGGCCGACGATGTGCTTGAATACGCCTTTGTGGATGGGAAAATGAACCTTCAGGTCTTTGACCGAGAGGAGAGAAGAGAGAGGAGAGAGGTGTGAAACCCCACTTGCCGCGATGCTTTGCACGTCAAGCTTTTTCGCCTCTCGCCTCTCGCCTATCCCTTCTCCCATTTGTTCGTCTTTGGCGAACAAATGGCACCTCACCCCCTGCCCCCCGCCAAGATCGTGCCAGTCCGGCGTCGCTTGCCGGCACAGATCCCACGCATGGTCGCAGCGCTCCGCGAAACGGCAACCCACGAAATCACGCGTAAGCGGCGGTACCGTCCCGCGGATCACCGCCAGCGCGCCGCCGCGCTTGGTCCTGGCCGGCAGCGAGTCGAACAACTTGCGCGAATAGGGGTGCGCCGGGCGCGAGAAGAAGGTTTCCCGGTCAGCGGTCTCGACGACTTCACCCGCATACATCACCGCCACGCGGTGCGCCATCTCGGCCACCACTGCGAGATCATGAGTGATCAGCAGGACCGACATCCGGCGTCGGCTCTGCAGCTCGCGCAGTATGTCGAGCACTTGCGCCTGGATTGTCACGTCAAGCGCGGTCGTCGGCTCGTCCGCGATCAGGAGTTCCGGATTGCAGGCGAGCGCCATCGCGATCATCACCCGCTGCTTCATGCCCCCCGAGAACTGAAACGGGTACTCGTGGCGGCGCCGTGCGGCATCGGGGATGCGCACCGCGTCGAGCAGCTCAAGCACGCGGCGCTCGATGTCCGCCCCTTCGAGATCGGTGTGGCGCCTGAGCGTTTCCGCGATCTGCTCGCCGGCGGTCATCACCGGATTGAGGGAGAGCATCGGCTCCTGGAAGATCATCGCGATGCGGGCCCCGCGCACGTCGCGCATCGCGATTTCCGGCAGCGCGAGCAGGTTCTCGCCGTCGAGTTCGACCGTGCCGCCAACGATCTGTCCGGCGTCCGGCAACAACCGCATCACCGAAAGCGCGGTGACCGACTTGCCACAGCCCGATTCGCCGAGCAGGGCGAAGGTTTCGCCGCGCTCGACCGCGAGCGACACGCCGTCGACCGCGCGCACCACCGTCTCGCCGGTGTCGATCCAGGTGCGCAGGTTTTCGATCCTGAGCAATGGACAATTGTTGTTCATCAAGTCAACGAACCGCAGATAAATTCTTTTCAATACCCCCTTGAGGGGTACGCGGATAAACGCCGATAGAAAATCGGGACTCCAAAGCCACAAAGCACACAACAAAATAGACCGGATTTACAGGATCAAAGGGCATGAATCTTCTTGATTCCGTTAACTCTGTCCATCAGCGCACTGCTAAATGCGCCCCGGCGCGGGCCGGGGACGAGCCGCCGCCAGGCGTCTAGCGAGCTGCTCCGGCGAGAGCGCCCGACTCCTGATGCGCGGATCGAATGCGTCGCGCACCGCGTCGGCGAGCAGGTTGGCGGACAGCACCAGCACCAGCATCAGGCAGAAGGCGGCGGCAAGCGACCACCACACTATCGGTTCGCGCGCCATTTCCAGACGAGCGTTGTTGATCATGGTGCCGAAGCTGTTCATCGACGGGTCGACACCGACGCCGACATAGGACAGCACCGCCTCCGCCAGCACCAGGCCGCTGAAATCCATGACTATCGCGATCAGCACGATGTGCATGACGTTGGGCAGGATATGGCGCGTCATGATGCGCCAATGCGAGACGCCGAAGGCATGCGCCGCCTCGATATATTCCAGTTCGCGCAGCTTCAGCGCTTCGCCGCGCAACAGGCGGCACAGCCCCGTCCAGCTCATCACGCCGAGAATCAGGCAAAGCCAAAGCAATCGGAAATCGGCCCGCTCGATCGTGGTGTCGAACCGCTCGGGATGCGTTTCGATATAGACCTGCATCATGAGCACCGCGGCAGCGATCAACAGAACGCCCGGAATCGAGGACAGCGTTGTGTAGATGTACTGGATCACGTCGTCCACCCAGCCGCGAAAATAGCCCGCCATGATGCCGAGCAGCAGCGCGAACGGCAGCATCACCAAGGTGGTGAGCGTGCCGATCATCAGCCCGGTGCGGATGCTTTTCAATGCTTGATAGAAAACATCCTGTCCGACCTTGTCGGTGCCAAACACGTGATACTTGGCGCTGAGCGCGACGAGCGGCCCGGCGATGAGCAGCACCAGCGCGAGCGTCAGCAGCACGACGCGCCACGGCATCTCGGTCTCGCCGCGCCACACCGCGCGCCAGGCATGATCCATATCGCCGGCGCGGCGCTTGGCAAGCAGCGCGCACAAGAGGGTCGTCAGCACGCACCAGGCGATCGCCGCCGCGGCAATACCGTAGAGCGCGCGCTGCGCGACGTCCGCCGCCCAGTCCGCGTGCGGGTCTTTAAGATGGGCGCCGCCGTTCTTGAGGCGCGGATAATCGCGTGCCGGCCTGCCGTCGGGAAGTTCAATGATCTCCTTGGCATAAAGATGGGTGGCAAGCGGCGCTGAATAGGTTTTGTCCTTGCGCGTCCTCAATGGTTCGGCCAGGCGGTCGAACACGCTCAGCACCTCGACCGCATAGACGCGTTTGTCCCCCTTGTCCGGAAGGGCGGGGCGATAGTGCAGCGAATCAAGAAGACCAATGACAATAAAGAAAACCAATACCGTCAGCGCCGCCATGCCGCTGGCGCTGCGCGCCACGCGGCGCCACGGCACGAGCAGATGCTCGCGCCGCCGAATGTACCACGCATACAACACAAACACCGCGACCAGCAGCCAAACCAGCACATCGGTCGATAGGATGGCAAGCTTAAAAGGCATGTGATCACCGAGCACCGCTCACTCCAGCCTGACCCGCGGATCGACCAGCGTGTACGAGATGTCCGTCATGATGAGCCCGGCGATGTAGAGCACGGATCCCAGGAACACCATCGCGCGCACCACCGCGAAATCCTGGGAGTTGATGGCGTCGATCGTATAGCTGCCCAGGCCGGGAATGCCGAAGAAGGCCTCCGTGATGAGACTGCCCATGAACAGGAGCGGAATCACCACCACCACGCCGGTGAGGATCGGGATCATGGCATTCTGCAGTACGTGGCGGAACAGCACGCGCAGTTCCGACAAGCCCTTGGCGCGTGCCGTCCGCACATAATCCCTGTTGATTTCCTCCAAGAATATGGTGCGGTACCACCGCGCATTCGATCCGATGCCGCTCACGACGCCAATCAGGACCGGAAGAACGAGAAACTTGACGGCATCGACGCCGCCGTCGTAGCCGGAAATCGGAACCAGGTTCCACAGCTTGCCGACCAGGTACTGGCCGCCGATGATGTAGAAGAGTCCGGAAATCGACATCATCGCCACGCACAGCACCACGCCCCAGAAGTCGACATAAGTGGCCCGGAAAAACGCCATCAGCAGCGCAAGCGTGATGTATGCCGCAAGCCCGGCCAGGAATACCGGGAGCGCAATCGCGAGGCTGGGCCACGTGCGCGTTCTGATGTCGTATCCGATGTCCCGCCCCTGATCGGAGCGGCCGAAGTCGAAAACGAAGAGCTTGACCGACTTTTCAAAGAAGATGGTGTCGGTGAGCCGCGTCGCGCCGGCGGCGCTGTCGTTGTAAAGAAGCGGCTTGTCGTAGCCGCGTTCCTGCTTCCATTTCGCGATCGCCTCCGGCGTGACGCGTTTTACACCGAGGTGCACGCGCGCCATGTCCTCGGGCGAATTGACAACAAAAAACAGCGCGAAAGTGATGACGTTGACCCCGATCAGGATCGGGATTGCGTAGAGCAGCCGCCGGATGATGTACGCGCCCATATCAAATTATTCAGTCACGCCTCATCAGTCACCGGCTTCGCGGTGGCGCGCTCGCGGCGCCGGAACGTGAGGATGGCCGGCACCACGCTCAGCGCGAACGCGAGCAGGATCACCACCACGGGCCATGCCATCGGCTGATTCCATTGGCGGCGCAGTTTTTCCCGGAGCTGCGGATCGATGCGCCGGTACTTGAGCCCGTTGTTCGCCATCTGGTTGGGCTTGCTGTTGTAGACCCAGGCGTGGTGCAGCGTGTAGTCCTTGGGGAAAAGGCTCCAGACCCACGGCGCATCATGACGCGCGATGTCAACCATGCGGTCGATGATCGCCTGGCGCTCGGGTCCGTTGTACATGTGCTTCATGCGTTCGAACAATCGATCGAACTCGGGATTGGCGTAGTTGGAAGCGTTTTCGCCGCCGACTTTCACCTTGCCCTGCGCGCCATGCAGCAGGAACAGGAAGTTCTCCGGGTCGGGATAGTCGGCGTTCCAGCCGAGGAAATAAAGCTGGACGTTGCCTTTGCGCACCTTGTCCTGGAAGCGATTGTAGTCGGTCGCGCGCACCGCGAGCTGCACGCCGAGTTTCTCGAACTGCTTCACGTACCAGTCGAGCCGGGACTTGCTGTCGGCGCCGGCCGAGGTGGTGTCGAGATTGACCAGCAGCGGCTGACCTGATTTTTCGCCGCGTCCATCGGGATAGCCCGCTTCCGCCAGCAGCTTCTTGGCATGGTCGATCGATTTCCGCCGCGGCGTGCCGTCGACCCAGTCGTAGCTGTAGGGATTGATGCCCTCCTTGCCGTCGCGGTAGCCGAAAATGCCGGGCGGGATGGGTCCCTGCGCCGGGATGCCCCGGCCGTTGCGGAAAATCGAGATGAATTCCTCCTGATCGACGGCGATCGAAATCGCGTGACGGAGCTTGCGTGCCCGTTCCGAATTTCCGCCCACCACCGGGTCCAGCATATTGAAACCAAGATAGAACACGCTGGTGGCGACCGAGGTTTGCAGCCTGATGCCGCGCGCCTCCATGTCTTCTGTCAGCGTGACATCGCCCTGGCCGGTGAACTGAACCGCTTGATCGAAGGTATCCGAGGCGATTCCCGAGGCATCGTAATAGCCTTGCAGGAACTTGTTCCAGTACGGGATCTGCTCCTTCTCCAGGCTGAATACCACCTTGTCGATGAACGGCAGCGGCTTGCCGGCGTCTTTCAGCAGCCCCGCCTCCGCATCACCCGGTTCGCCTTCGTCCGGATAGACCTCGCCCTTGTAGTTGGGATTGCGCTCGAGCACCATCTGGCGGTTGGGATTATTGACCGTCAGCATGTAGGGACCGGTGCCGATCGGGAACCAGTCGAGCGTGATGTTCTTCTCCGCCATTCCGGGCTGGGCGAAGAAGCGGTCGGCCTCCGGCGGGACGGGTGCGAAAAACGGCATCGCGAGCCAGTACAGAAACTGCGGATACTTGCCCCGCACCTTGATGCGATAGGTATAGCGGTCGACCGTCTGCGCGCCTTCAAGTCCGAACTGGGTGAGATCGAGGAAGCCGATTGCCGGCAGCGCCTTGTCGGCCTTGGCAAGCGCCGCCGCCAGTTCCTTGAGGCCAACGATATACTCGCTCATCAGCCCCAGGATCGGCGAATGCAGGCGCGGATGCGCAAGCCGCTTGATTTGATGTACGTAATCGGCGGCCACGAGTTCGCGCGTGCCCTGCCGCCTGAAGTCGCCGAGCGCGTAAATGCCATCGAGGTCGCCGGGCCTGAGATTGTGATAACGGAGCGTCCCCTTCTCGTCGGTGGCGAGCGCGGGATGCGGCTGATAAAACACGCCCGGCCGGATGCGGATCGCGTACTCGCTGAACGCAATGTCTTTGGCGTCAGCGTTGTCGGACAACTGACGGCCCTGGGCATCGAAAAACGCCGGGCGCGGCAGTTCGGCTGCGCCAAACGGAATCAGCTCGTAGGGGCGCTTGAAGTAGTGGTATTGGAGGGGCGGCTGGTAAATCTGCGCGATGAACGTGTATTCGTTCTCGCTATACGACTGCACCGGATCGAGGTGCTTGGGGCGCTCGGGGAACGACGAGTAGAAGATATTGGCACCCGCTTGCGATGCCGGATAAGGGTTATTCCACGGTGAACCGTCACATCCGCCGAACAGCACGAGGCACAGCAGCAGGCAGGGACGAAATGAGCACATCATCGCCCGCCAAGTGTAGCTTAAAAGCGGCAATTGG